>NZ_JAQZAA010000119.1:0-13956 GCF_028640875.1 Pseudomonas sp. SBT1-2
GGCCATCCCTTTCAAGGTCTTGGGTAAAATCCGCTGAAATTCAGTCAGGAAGACCCGAACGATGTGGGCCGATGTACTAGCGCGATTCGAGAAAAAAGCACCTGCCAGCGTGATGGCCAAACTTGCCTTGGAGCAAGCCATTGCGCCGGAGTGGGTCGATCAGGTTTTCGAAGAACACCGGCAACGGCAGTACTCCCGCGAATTGCTGTTCTCAACCATCGTTAAGCTCATGTCCCTTGTTTCATTGGGCTTGAAGCCGTCATTACATGCCGCGGCCAAGCAGCTGGAGGATCTTCCGGTTAGCCTGGCGGCCCTTTACGACAAGGTCAGCCGTACCGAACCGGCTCTGTTGCGCGCCTTGGTCACAGGTTGCGCGCAGCGCCTGACTCCGACGATCAAGGAGTTGGGGGGCTCAGCCATGCTGCCCGATTGGCAGGTTCGGGTGGTAGACGGCAGCCACCTGGCGTCCACCGAAAAGCGCCTTGGAGTACTACGGCACGAGCGCGGAGCGGCTCGTCCCGGATTCTCGGTCGTGGTCTACGATCCCGACCTGGATCAGGTCATTGACCTGCAACCCTGCGAAGACGCCTACGCAAGCGAGCGAGTCTGCGTGTTGCCGCTACTGGCCGATGCCAAGACGAACCAGGTTTGGATCGCTGATCGGCTCTACTGCACGCTTCCTGTAATGGAGGCCTGTGAACAAGTGAAAACGTCATTTGTCATTCGCCAGCAGGCCAAGCACCCGCGCCTGATTCAAGAGGGCGAGTGGCAAGCATCTTTGCCTGTTGCAACAGGTACGGTGCGTGAACAAAGCATTGAGGTAAGAGGGGGGCATCAGTGGCGACGCATCGAGTTGACGCTCCATTCACCAAACGACTCAGGTGACCGCAGTTTGATGTTCTGGAGCAACCTGCCCGAGAGCATCAGCGCACCGCAGATCGCGGACTTCTATCGCCGTCGTTGGAGTATTGAAGGGATGTTCCAGCGACTGGAAGCCATTCTGGAAAGTGAAATTGAATCTCTCGGCAGTCCACGAGCTGCCTTGCTTGGATTCACCACTGCCGTGCTGGCGTACAACGTACTGGCCTTGCTCAAGCGCAGCGTCGAACACGCTCATCGAGAGACTCAGCCTGAGGGCTGGGAGGCTTCGATCTATCACTTGGCGATCCAGGTCAGAGCTGGATATGAGGGCATGCAGATCGCTCTGCCCGTCGAATATCTACCGATCGTCTCAATGGAAAAACTGGCCCAGCGCTTGTTGGAATTAGCCAAGAACATTCAACCCAAGCAAGTCGCCAAAAGCCAACGAGGCCCCAAGGTACCCAAGCCCAGGACATGGGTTCAAGGGACGGCGGTACATGCCCACGTTTCAACAGACAGGGTCATCAAGGCTGCCAAAACGAAAAGACCTTGAAAGGGATGGCCGTAAGGGCGGAACCCTAAGTGGCCGTTACCGCAGGAATGGATATGTACACCATCCAAAAAATGCAGCGCCAGAACAGACGCCATCGCGGGCAAGCCTCGCTCCTACAGATCCGTGGCGCACCAAAAACAGTCGCTGCGTCATCGAACGATGAGTGCCGACATGATTGATCCCATCAGTCCCAAATAGGGACCGATAGGTCCCTTTCCGGGAACGATCAAGCCGCTCGACAGGGCCTAAGACAACCCCGCCTTCACCAGCATCTCCTCCAACCCCAACAGATCCGGAATCTTCGCCACCTGCTCCCCCACCTGCACCGCGGCCTTTTCCAGCCGGCACAGCGGCACGTCGACGTAGCTCAGCTGGCTGTCGAGCCGGCAGGAACGCGGGATACCCTGGATCACCAGGGCGATGAACTTCAGGCGCTCACGGCCGCCCAGGGTGTTGAGCACCACGATGCGGGCGCGTTCGCCGATGGCGAGGGGCTGCCCGCAGGCAGCCTCGAAGCTGATCAGCGGCAGTTGGCGGTCGCGCCAGGCCACGGAGCGCAGGTACCAGGGCGGCGCGTCGCTGGCGGGTTCGCCGCGCTGGTAGTCGATCAGTTCGGCCACCGCGACGTTGGGCAGGATCAGGGTGCGGTCGGCCAGGGGCAGCAGCAGTCCGGTGAGGAAGCTGGCGCGGTAGTCATGCATGGGGTCTGCTCCACTGGGCGATGCTCTCCAGCAGCACCGACTCCTGGTAAGGCTTGCCGAGGTAGTCGTTGACGCCGATGGCCATGGCCCGGTCGCGGTGTTTCTGGCCGGTGCGCGAGGTGATCATGATGATCGGCAGCTGTTGCAGGCGCGGGTCGGCGCGCACCTGCATCGCCACCTCGAAGCCGTCCATGCGCGGCATCTCGATGTCCAGCAGCATCAGGTCCGGGGTGTGCTCCTGCAGCAGCGCCATGGCGTCGACCCCATCCTTGGCGGTCAGCACGTTCATGCCGTGGCGTTCCAGCAGACGGCTGGTGACCTTGCGCACCGTCACCGAGTCATCGACCACCAGCACCAGCCTCGGCCGCAGCGGTTCGACCTCGGCGCTCACTTCATCGCCGACCGCTATGCGCGGCAGCGGCAAGCGCGTCTGCAGGGCGCGGATATGCGCCAGCAGATCGAGGATCAGCACCACCCGGCCATCGCCGAGGATGGTTGCGCCGGACAGCCCCTGCACCGCCGCGAACTGCGGCCCCAGGCTCTTGACCACGATCTCCCGGGTGCCGGCCATGGCATCCACCTGCACAGCGATCCGGTGTTCGTTGTAGTGCACCAGCAGCACCGGCAGCGGCAGGCTCTGCCCCAGCAGTTTCGGCCGGGCCACGGTGTGCAGCAGCTCGCCGAGGTAGCACAGCTCATAACGCTGGCCGGCGTATTCATAATGCGGCAGGTCAAGCTGGTAGTAGCTTTCCAGTTCGTTGGGCAGCACCCGGACGATACCCTCGATGGTGTTCAGCGGGATCGCGTACTGCTCCTCCAGGCACTGCACCATCAGCGCCCGGTTGACCGACAGGGTGAACGGCAGGCGAATGCGGAAATGCACGCCCTGCCCCGGGATCGAGTCGATGGTCATCGAGCCGCCGAGCTGGCGCACCTCTTCATGGACCACGTCCATGCCCACCCCGCGCCCGGAAATCTGGGTGATTTTTTCCGCCGTGGAAAACCCCGGCTGCATGATGAACTGCAGCACATCGCGGTCGCTGATCTCGACATGGGGGGCGAGCAGGCCACGCTTGATCGCCTTGCGCCGCACCGCCTCCAGCGGCACCCCGGCGCCGTCGTCGCGCATGTCGAAGACGATATCGCCGCCTTCGTGGGACAGGTCCAGGGTGATCCGCCCCTGCTCCGGCTTGCCCGCGGCGCGCCGCACTTCGGCGGACTCCAGGCCATGGTCGACGGCGTTGCGCAGCATGTGTTCCAGGGGCGCGACCATGCGTTCCAGCACGTTACGGTCCATCTCACCCTCGGCGTTGCCGACGCTGAATGACACGTCCTTGCCCAGCTCCTCGGCCACCTGGCGGACGATGCGCTTGAGCCGCGGCACCAGGCGCTCGAACGGCACCATGCGCGTGCGCATCAGGCCTTCCTGCAGCTCGGTATTGACCCGCCCCTGCTGCTGCAACAGGTTTTCCGCGTCCTGGTTGCGCCGGTCGAGGGTTTCCTTGAGGTCGAGCAGGTCGGACGCCGACTCGAACAAGGCCCGCGACAGTTGCTGCAACTGCGAATGGCGGTCCATCTCCAGCGGGTCGAATTCCTCGTACCCCAGGCGCTCGGCCTCGACCTGCTGGCGACTGAGGATCCGCCCCTGGGTTTCGGTGTCCAGGCGGCGCAACTGGTCGCGGATGCGCTCGATGGTGGTTTCCATTTCGCTCAGGGCGACCCGCGCATCGTTGACCTGCTGTTCGATGCGCCCACGGAAGATCGAGGTTTCCCCTGCCAGGTTGACCAGGTCGTCCAGCAACTCGGCCGAGACCTTGACCATGTCCCCGGCCACTGCGGCCTCAGCCGGTACCGCCGGCGGTTCGGGTTTGCTTGGCGGGCTAAGGTCGGGCAGCAACAGAGGCGGGGCTTCGGCCTGGGCCGGATGGGTGAAACCGCGAATCGCCTCGATCAGGCTGTCGGCCGGCTTGATCGGTTGTTCGGCGCGGGCGGCGTCGAGCATCTGCGCCAGCCGGTCCTGGCTTTTCTGCAACAGGCCGAACAACGCCGGTGTCGGTTGCAGCAAGCCTGCGGACAGGCCTTCGTAGAGAAATTCCAGTTCATGGGCCAGGTCGCCGATCGGCGCGATCTCCACCATGCGCGCGCCGCCCTTGAGGGTGTGCAGGTCGCGCAGCAGGGTTTCCACTTCCTGGCGGCTGGCCGGCTCGGCCTGCCAGCGCGTCAGCGCCGCGCCCGAACTGTCGAGAATGTCGAAGCCTTCTTCGAGGAAGATCTCCAGCAGCTCCGGATCGTGGGCCGCAGAATCGTCGGCCACCGCCGCCTCGGGCATTTCAGTGGTGACCCCGCTGCGCTGGCGAAAACCGCGGATTGCCTCGATCAACGCCTTCGGATCGCTCAGCGCTTGCTGCGCCTGCAACTGCTGCAACAGCAGCGCCAGTTGCTCATGGCTGCGTTGCAGCAGGTCGACCAGGGCCTCGCCATGCTGGTAACGGCGATCCACCAGGCCTTCGTAGAGGTTTTCCAGTTCCTGGGCCAGGTCGCCCACCGGGCCGACTTCGGCCATCCGCGCGCCGCCCTTGAGGGTGTGCAGGTCGCGTTGCAAGGAGGACAGCGGCGCGCCGTTGTCCGGGTCGGCCAGCCAGCGCTGCAAGGCCTGGCCGGCGCTTTCGAGAATATCCACCGCCTCTTCGAGGAAGATCGCCACGATTTCATCGTCCGGTCCCTCCACCTCGATCGGCGCTTCCTGCTCCATCTTGGCGGTGGCGCTGGCCAGGTCGGTGATGCTCAGGGTGCGACTGCCGTCGCTGCGGATCAGGCCCATGGCGGAGGGGTCGAGGCTTTCCTCGAGCAATTCGCGCAAGGCCCGGACCATGGCCGGTTGCGGGCTGATTTCCTGGCCGGCGGCCAGTTCGTCGAGCATGTTGATCAGGGCTTCGTGGGCGTTTTCCGCCTCATGGAAAAACCGCTCGCCGACCGCCAGGCTGCTTTCTTCCACGGCGCCGTACAGGTCCAGCAGCGCCTCGCACAGCTCGTCCATCGGCTGCAGGTCCGCCAGGTGCGCGCCTTCGCCGAGGGTGGTCAGTTCGTCCAGCAGCGCACTGAGTTCCTGGCGCTCGCCGGGGTGCTGCTGCCAGCGGCGCAGCAGGTTTTCGGCATCCAGCAGGATGTCCATGCCCTGGGCCAGGAAGCTGCTGATCAATTGCGCATCGCGCTTGACCCGCAGCCCGGTATTGGGCGCGTTGAGCAGGTTTTCCAGGCGCTCGGCGGTCAGCGCCTTGACCCGTTCGATCAGGTCGTCGGCGCCTTCGATGGGTGCCAGCGGGTCGCTGCCCAGCTGTTGCAGGCCACGGCGAAACAGGCCTTCGGCTTCCAGCAGCAGCTCGACTTCGTCCAGGTCCAGGGCCATCAGGTGCGCGCGGTATTCCCGGGCCAGCAGGTCCAGCGGCGCCGCCAGCTCGGCGATCGGCAGCACGCCGGCCATGTAGGCGCTGCCCTTGAGGGTGTGCAAGGCGCGCTGCAATTCGTCGCTGGCCTGCAAGGGCAAGTGCTCGGCAGCTTGCTCGAGAAAGCGCTTGATGCTCTCCAGATGGGTTTCGGCCTCGTTGCGGAAGATCTCCAGCAACTGCGGATCGAGCCCGTCCTCCGGCTCGTCTACCGACGCCGTTTCGCCCTTGGCCAGGGCGTGCGCCCGGGCAGCCAGGCGGTCGACATCGTCGCGCTGGCGCTGGGCCTGGGCGGCGAACTCGGCGACCAGCTCCGGCAGCAGCTGCAACACCTCTTCGAGCAATTGCCGCACCTGCGGCCCTGGCTCCACGCTGTGTTCCAGGACACGGTTGAGCAGGTTTTCCACGGCCCAGGCCAGTTCGCCCAGCACCAGCGCGCGGACCATCCGCCCGCTGCCCTTGAGGGTATGGAAGGCCCGGCGGATTTCGCCCAGCGCCGCCTTGCCGTGAGGGTCGGCGGCCCAGCGCGGCAGGTACTCGCGCAGCACGTCGAGTACTTCGTCGGCCTCTTCGAGGAAGACTTCACGCAGCTCGTCGTCCACCGGCGCTTCATCGCCCGGCGGCGGCAACAGACTGCCCGGCGTATCCAGCGCCGGCGGGTTGAGCGCCGAGACCGGGCTGGCCAGCACATCGGCCAGGGACTGCACCACTTCCGGGTTGTCCAGCTCCTGCAGGTCCTGCATCACCAGGGCTTCGTTGGGGCTGAGCACATCGCTGAGCAGCGGTACCTGTTCGCTTGCTACCCACTCGTCCGGTGCCTGCTTTTGTGGCACATAGCCCAGCGCCGCCAGACCCTGCTCGGCCACGTCGAGAATCTTTTCCCCCGGCGCCTGGTGATCGTCGCTCAGGCGCTCCAGGTAATACTCGATGCTGGTGATCACGTCGGCCAGATTGTCCAGCTGCTGCCAGCCGGGCTGGCGCGGGTCCAGCAGCAGGTGTTCGCGCACAAAGCCGATGCAGGCCTGCAAAAGACCCGCCGCCCGGCTCAGGGGAATCATCGCCAGGGCGCCACGCACTTGGGTCAGCAGCTCTGGCAGCGCCTGCAAGTGTTCGCGGTCCCAGCCGGCGTCGATGTAGTCGACGATCAGGTCCTTGGCCTGCTGCAGGCAGATCCGCGCCTCCTTGATCACCAACTGGTGGATCTGGGTCAGGTCGGTGGTCGGCAGGCGGCTCTCTTCGCGGCTCTCGGGTTCGGCCGGGCCGACCATGCCGGCCAGGGTCGCCTCCACATAAAGCAGCGCCCCGGCCACATCCATCAGCACCGCGTCATTCGGTTCGCGCTGGCCCTGGGCCAGGCTCAGCACCACCGCCAGCTGGTCGATGATGACCTTGCGCGGCTGGCCGAAACCCAGCACCGCCAGGGTGTCGGCGATCTGCCGCAGAGGCGCCAGCAGGCTGTCCAGGTCCGACGCGTGCTGGCGGTCGCTGCGCACGAACAGGTCCAGGCGCTCCTTGACCCGCACCAGTTCCTCGCACAGGGCCGACAGCACCGAGCGCATGGCGTCGCGGTCGGGGCCGGCCATGCGGGCCCGTTCCTGGTCGACCAGCGCATTGTCGGGCAAAGCGTCATCGAGTCCGTAAGCGTCTTTCATGGTCTGCATCTGCGCGGTGGGATAGCGGGCCTTGGCGATGTAAAACAACAGGCTTTTGAGCAATTCTTCGGGGGCTGGCTGGTTGATTCCGGCGATGCCCTGTTCATAGAGGCGCTTGAGCTCGCGGTCGGCATCCTTGAGCAGGCTGCGCACCGCCGGGCTGTTGGCGATCGCCCCGCTGCCCATGCCTTCCACCAGGGCCAGGGCGATCTGCCACAAGGGCCCCAGCGGGGCGTTCTGGCACAACACCTGGAGGCGCTCGAAGACCTTGGCCATGTAGCCCAGGCTGTTTTTCACATCCTGTTCGCGCAGCAGGTCGACCAGCGCGGTTTGCAGCATGTGCCGCAACTTGCGCAGCAGGATGGTCAGGTCGGGGGGCGCCAGGCGGTTCAGCGTCGCCTCGTCCAGCGCCGGCAGGTCCGGCAGTTGCGGGCTGAACAGGCTGGTTTCGCTCAGCAGGCCTTCGCCCCGGGCGCTGCGCAGGTCGTTGAGCAGCGGCAAGACCACCAGCGGCAGGTCGCGGCGCGCGCTTTGCACCCGGTCGAGGTACTGCGGCAACTGGCTGATGGCTTGGCGCAGCAGGTAGATCGCCTCGTCGCGCTGGGCCACGCGGTATTCGCGCAGGGCCAGGGTCAGGGCTTCCATTTCTTCGGCGAGCAGCGCCGCGCCATAGAACTCGACCATCTGCAGGCTGCCGTGGACCTGGTGGATGCAGTCCAGGCACTGGTCGAGGGCTTCCACCGCCTGCGGCTCGTCGACCAGGTGATCGAGCGCCTGGTGGGCCTGCTTCAGCGTTTCGGCAATTTCGCCCTTGACCCATTCCAGGGCCACATAGTCGTGCCGATCACCCATTACCATTCCCATCAAAGTCGTGCTCCGGCCTCAGCGGTTTTCCCGCGGCGTCTGCTCGCGACTGGCCGGCAAGGTGAAACCGGACACCGAGCGCCGCAGCTGGCTGGCCATTTTCGCCAGGTTGCCGATGCTTTCGGCCGTCGCGGTCGAGCCGGACGAAGTCTGTGAAGTAATCTGCTGGATCACGTTCATGGTCAAGGATATCTGTCCGGCCGACGAAGTCTGCTGCTGGGCGGCGTTGGAGATGCTCTGGATCAGCGCCGCCAGGGTCTTGGAGACGCCTTCGATTTCTTCCAGGGCCACCCCGGCATCCTGCGCCAGCCGGGCGCCACGCACCACTTCCGAGGTGGTCTGCTCCATGGAGATCACCGCCTCGTTGGTGTCGGTCTGGATCGCCCGCACCAGGGTCTCGATCTGTCGGGTCGCCGCCGAAGAACGTTCCGCCAGGCGCTGCACCTCATCGGCCACCACCGCGAACCCGCGCCCGGCATCCCCGGCCATGGAAGCCTGGATCGCCGCGTTGAGCGCGAGGATATTGGTCTGGTCGGCAATGTCATCGATCAGGCTGACAATGTCGCCAATTTCCTGGGAAGACTCGCCCAGGCGCTTGATCCGCTTGGCGGTGTCCTGGATCTGCTCGCGAATGTTGTCCATGCCGTGGATGGTGTTGTGCACCACCTCGTTGCCCTTGTTGGCGATCTCCACCGAACGCTCGGCCACCGCCGAGGACTCGGCGGCGTTGGCCGACACCTGGTCGATGGACTGGGCCATTTCGTTGATCGCGGTGGAGGCTTCGGAAATCTGCTGGGCCTGATGCTCCGAGGCTTCGGCCAGTTGCATGGCGGTGGCCTGGGTTTCCTGCACCGCGCCGGCGACCTGGCCGGCGGTGAGGTTGATGGTCGCCACCAGGTCGCGCAGCTGGTCGACGGAATAGTTGATCGAATCGGCGATGGTGCCGGTGAAGTCCTCGGTGACCGAGGCGGTCACGGTGAGGTCGCCGTCGGCCAGGTCCTCGATCTCGTCCAGCAGGCGCATGATCGCGTTCTGGTTGCGCTCGTTCTTCTCCGCGGTCTCGTGCAACTGGCGATTGGTTTCCCGCACCATCACCAGGCCGATCAGGATGATCGAGGCCAGCGCCGCCAGGCCCAGGACATAACCGCCGATGGTGTCCAGCGAACGGCCACCGGCCAGGTTCTCGAAGCCGATGGCCAGGTGCGAGGCTTCATCGAGCAGGGTTTGCGACAGGCTGAAGATATTGCTCGCCGATTCGCGGACCTGGAACAGCTCAGGGGAGGTTTCGAGAATTTCGTCCACCGAGCCGGAGACGAACTGGAACAGCTCGCTGATCTCAGTCAGGCGCGCCCGCGCATCGCGGTCCTCGACCTGGCTGATCTTCAGGGTCGGGTTGCCCTGGAGCATGCCGCTCAGCACCTGGCCGAAGCGCGCCGCGTCACGGCCAAAGGCGTCGGCGGCCTGCACCGCGTTTTCGTCGCCGGCCAGCACGGTATTCACCGCGCCGAGAATCCGCTCGGCGAGCAGCGACTGGCGCTGCGCCATGGCCACCTGGGCGGCCGGAGCGCCGCGCTGCAGGAGGATTTCCACGACCTTTTCATACTCGACCTGCAACTGCGGCACGGTTTCCGCCAGGGTCGCGGCCACTTGATGCAAAGACAGCACGGTCTGTTCGCTGGCCAGGATCGCGTCGGCGTTGTGCAGCAGCTTGTCCCAGTCCTGCTGCACCGCGTGCATTTCCTTACGCACCGCCACCGGCGCGGCGGGCAGCCCGGTGGCCGGGTCGCCTTTTTTCAGGTAACCCCAGCGCTGGGCGAAATCGTTGCGCGCATCGCCCAGCAGCTTGAAGGCCGCGGCCTTGCCCGCCGCAGCTTCCGTGGCGTTCTTGGCGATGCGCTGGGACAGCACCCGCAGCTCGCCGGCGTGGCCGATGTACTGCTTGTCGTAAGTGGCCTGGGTGTTGAGGTAAGCGAAGTTGGCGAACAGCAGCATGATGAACACGATCAGGGCGATGAACAGCACGATGATCTGCGAGCGGCTGCGCGATCCTTCCATTGGCTTGCCTGGGTTGGCTTTTAGCATCTGCACACCTGAATTCCGGTTGTTCTGTTGCCCGCGCAATGGACGGCGCGGTTCTGCAGGTTCATCGCGCACTATTCATCGCGAGCAGGTCTCGCGCCTACAGCGCCACATCCAGGAACCCCGGCGACTGCGCCAGGGCGAAGGGGCTGAATACCCACCAGACCTGCTCGCAGGGGAAATACCCGCGCAGGTACGGCGTGATGGCGCCCTGTTCGCTACCGCCGGCAGCCATCTTCAGGCTGCTCTGCTCGAAATGCTGCATCCCGGCCACTTCGTCCACCATCAAGCCGGCGAACACTTCCTTGTGCTCGACCACCAGCACCCGCCGCTGCTTGCGCAGCGCCGACAGCTCATGACCGAAGAAGCCGCACAGGTCCATGATCGGCAGTAGCCGTCCGCGCAGGTTGGCCACGCCCTTGACCCAGGGCTTGACCCCGGGCAGCAACGTATAACGCGGCTCGTGCAGGACTTCGCTGACTTCGCCCATCGGCGCCACATACCAGTGCTCGCCGATGCGAAAGCCGATCCCGCTCCAGCCGTGCTGGCGGGTTTCCTGGGAGGGCAGGTCGGCCGCCAGCAGGCGGCAGCGCTGGTCGATCTCGAGCAGCAGTTCGAAGGCGGTTTGCGACTCGGCCATGGCGCGGGCGGTCAGCCGGCCAGGACGTTGTTCAGGGTCTTGATCAGGGTGTCTTCGTCGACCGGCTTGGTCAGGTAATCCTTGGCGCCCTGGCGAGTGCCCCAGACCTTGTCGGTTTCCTGATCCTTGGTGGTGATGATGATCACCGGGATATGGCTGGTTTCCGCGTCCTTGGTCAACTGACGGGTGGCCTGGAAGCCATTGAGGCCGGGCATGACGATGTCCATCAAGACCGCGTCGGGCTTTTCCTGGCGCGCCAGGGCCACGCCGTCGGCGCCGTTTTCGGCCTTCAGGACTTCATGACCGTGCTTTTCCAGCATGCCGGTCAGTTTGTACATTTCAGTCGGCGAGTCATCGACGATCAGAATACGAGCCATGGTCTTCCCCATACGAATAGGCGTGCGGCCCGCTGGCCGGACCTCAATGTGCTTGTTCTACTGCGGCGAACCCCGGCACATGGGCCTTGATCGCGCTCAGCAGCTCTTCCTTGCTGAAAGGCTTGGTCAAAAACTGGTCAGAGCCGACGATGCGACCCTTGGCCTTGTCGAACAGGCCGTCCTTGGAGGACAGCATAATCACCGGCGTGGACTTGAACGCGCTGTTGTTCTTGATCAGTGCGCAGGTCTGATAGCCATCGAGCCGCGGCATCATGATGTCGACGAAGATAATGTCCGGGTGGTTGTCGGCGATCTTGGCCAGGGACTCGAAACCGTCGACCGCGGTGATGACTTCACAGCCCACATTCTTCAACAGCGTTTCTGCCGTGCGGCGAATCGTCTTCGAATCATCGATCACCATCACCTTGAGGGCGCTGGATTGCTGTTCCATATCTGCTCTACCATCGCCACAGCGAATCGATTTTCTGCCCGTACTGGTGGCCAATGCCTCAAGCCCTTGATGTTCAAGGCCTGAGCACGGCATGCGAGCCTTTTTAGCATACTCTCCCCATGCAATCTATCGGCCGGCCGGCGCGGTGGTTTTTCCTTGACCGGGAACCGCCCGAGCGCCACTCTGACGCCACTTTTTCAAGCCATTGCGCCCACTAATTTTCGAGGAAACCGCCCATGAGCGTTCGCGTCGGGATTGTCATGGACCCTATCGCCAGCATCTCCTACAAGAAGGACAGCTCGCTGGCCATGCTGCTGGCCGCCCAGGAGCGCGGCTGGACCCTGTTCTATATGGAACAGCGCGACCTGTACCAGGCGACCGGTGGCGTGGCCCGGGCGCGGATGCGTCCGCTGAAGGTGTTCGCCGACCCGCACAAGTGGTTCGAGCTGGAGGCCGAGACCGACAGCGCCCTGAGCGAGCTGGACGTGATCCTGATGCGCAAGGACCCGCCGTTCGACATGGAGTTCGTCTACTCCACCTACCTGCTGGAGCAGGCCGAGCGCGACGGCGTGCTGGTGGTCAACAAGCCGCAGAGCCTGCGCGACTGCAACGAAAAGCTGTTCGCCACCCTGTTCCCGCAGTGCACGCCGCCGACCATCGTCAGCCGTCGCCCGGACGTGTTGCGCGAATTCGCCGACCATCACGGTGACGTGATCCTCAAGCCGCTGGACGGCATGGGCGGCTCGTCGATCTTCCGTCACACCGCCGGCCACCCGAACCTCTCGGTGATCCTCGAAACCCTGACCCAGCATGGCAAGCAGCAGATCATGATCCAGGAGTATCTGCCGGCCATCGTCGATGGCGACAAACGCATCCTGATGATCGACGGCGAACCTGTGGATTACTGCCTGGCGCGGATTCCCGCCCACGGCGAAACCCGTGGCAACCTCGCCGCCGGTGGCCGTGGCGAAGCCCGGCCGCTGACCGAGAAAGATCGCTGGATCGCCGCACAGGTCGGACCGACCCTGCGCGAGAAAGGCCTGCTGTTCGTGGGGCTCGACGTGATCGGTGAGCACCTGACCGAAATCAACGTCACCAGCCCGACCTGCATCCGCGAGATCGACAACGCCTTCGGCACCAATATCGGCGCAATGCTGATGGATGCCATCGAGAAGAAGCTGCAAGCTGCGAGCCGCAAGCCACAAGCTTGACGGCTGTCGCATGCAGCTTGTCGCTTGAAGCTCGAGGCTTACGGCTTGAAACCAACATTGCGTTATCATGCGCCGCCTGTGAAACCCGCAATGTTGGTCTTGTGAAGTTTTTTGTGATGTTGAACCGCTGATGACTGTTGTGAACCGCTGATGGCTCTCCCTTCCGATCTGCCCCCCGAGCTGGCCCACAGCGGCGTGCGCCCGGCCGATCGCCTGGGATTTACCCTGTTCCTGGCCGCCCTGCTGCATATCGCGCTGATTCTCGGCCTGGGTTTCTCCTTCGCCGAACCCAAGCAGATCAGCAAGACCCTGGAAATCACCCTGGCCACCTTCAAGAGCGAGACCAAGCCGAAGAAGGCCGATTTCCTTGCCCAGGAAAACCAGCAAGGCAGCGGCACCCTGGACAAGAAGGCGATCCCGAAGACCACCGAAGTGGCGCCGTTCCAGGAAAACAAAGTCAACAAGGTCACCCCGCCGCCTCCAGCCAAGACCGAAGTCAAGGAAGCCGCACCCAAGGCCGCGGTCGCCACCACCGCGCCGAAGCCGAAAAAGACCGTCACCAAGCGTGAAGAGGTCAAGACCGAGGCCAAACCCAAGGTTCCCGTGCCGACGTTCGACAGCGAGCAGCTGTCCAGCGACATCGCCAGCCTGGAGGCCGAACTGGCCCAGGAGCAGCAGTTGTATGCCAAGCGCCCGCGCATCCACCGCCTGAGCGCGGCCTCGACCATGCGCGACAAGGGCGCCTGGTACAAGGACGAGTGGCGCAAGAAGGTCGAGCGCATCGGCAACCTCAACTACCCGGAAGAAGCCCGGCGCAAGCAGATCTACGGCAACCTGCGGCTGATGGTCTCGATCAACCGCGACGGCTCGCTGTACGAGGTGCTGGTGCTGGAGTCCTCCGGCCAGCCGCTGCTGGACCAGGCGGCCCAGCGCATCGTGCGCCTGGCGGCGCCCTTCGCGCCCTTTACCGGCGACCTGTCGGATATCGACCGGCTGGAGATCATCCGCACCTGGAAGTTCGCCCGCGGCGACAGGCTGTCCAGCAACTGATTCCAGGGCGAAGCCATCCGCCCAGCCTTATCGCGAGCAAGCTCGCTCCTACAGGGACGGGGCAATACCTGTAG
>NZ_JAQZAA010000119.1:14006-55160 GCF_028640875.1 Pseudomonas sp. SBT1-2
CGAGTACGGTGTCCAGGTCGCCGGCCTGTTCGATCCGCGCGTCCGGCAGCAGGCGCTGGACCGTGCGCAACATACCCTCGCGAAACAGCGCCGATGCCGACACAGCTGCAAAAGGCCGACCAAAATGCCCGGTGCTGCGCATCCCCAGCTTGTCAGTTCGCCCCTCCACCGCCACACTAGCGCTCATGAAAAACGTCAGCCCCAGCTACCTCAAGCATCACTTCCTGATCGCCATGCCGCACATGGCCGACCCGAACTTTGCGCACACCTTGACCTACATCGTCGAGCACAATGCCAATGGCGCCATGGGGTTGGTGGTCAATCGTCCGCAGGACCTGAACCTCGCCGACATCCTCGAGCAATTGCGCCCCGAGATCGACCCGCCAGCGCTCTGCCAGCATGTGCCGATCTTCATCGGTGGCCCGGTGCAGACCGATCGCGGTTTTGTCCTGCACCCCAGCGGCCCGACCTTCCAGGCCACGGTCGAGCTGGATGGCCTGTCGCTGTCGACGTCCCAGGACGTGCTGTTCGCCATCGCCGATGGCGTCGGCCCGGCCAAAAGCCTGATCGCCCTCGGTTATGCCGGCTGGGAAGCCGGGCAGCTGGAAGCCGAGCTGGCGGACAACGCCTGGCTGACCTGTCCGTTCGACGCCGACATCCTGTTCAACACCAGCAGCGAGCTGCGCCTGGAAGCGGCGGCCAAGCACCTGGGCATCAACCTCGCCCTGCTGACCAGCCAGGCGGGCCACGCCTGATGGCCCTGCAACTGATCCTCGGGTTCGACTACGGCACCAAGCAGATTGGCGTGGCGGTTGGCCAGGCCATCACCGGCCAGGCCCGCGAGCTGTGCACCCTGAAGGCGCAGAACGGCGTACCGGACTGGAACCAGGTCGAAGCCCTGATCAAGGAATGGAAGCCGGACGCGGTGGTGGTCGGCCTGCCATTGAACATGGACGGCACCCCGAGCGAGATGTGCGTGCGCGCCGAGAAATTCGCCCGGCGCCTCAATGGTCGCTACAACCTGCCCTTCTATACCCATGACGAACGCCTGACCACCTTCGAGGCCAAGGGCGAACGCCTGGCCCGGGGCGGCCAGAAAGGCAGTTACCGCGACAACCCGGTCGACGCCATCGCCGCCGCCCTGCTGCTGCAAGGCTGGCTCGACGAAAACGCAGCGCTGTTGAACAACTGAAACGCCGAATCCTGAAGATGCGTGGCCACCCCCCGGCCACGCGCCTCCTGGCCACAACACCAGCCGTAAGACCCTGCGCCTCGCTGCACGCAACCAGGCGCGGGCCCACGAAGGAGCAATCATGAGCCTGCCCAATCCCGCCGAACTGATCAGCCAGATGGCCGTGCGTCTCACCGCCCACCTGGAACAACGCGCCATCAGCGAGCCCCGCTATATCGGCATCCGTACCGGCGGCGTCTGGGTTGCCCAGGCCCTGCTCGCCGAACTGGGCAGCGACGCGCCGCTGGGCACCCTGGATGTGTCCTTCTACCGCGACGACTTCAGCCAGAACGGCCTGCACCCGCAGGTGCGCCCTTCCGAGCTGCCGTTCGAGATCGAAGGCCAGCACCTGATCCTGATCGACGACGTGCTGATGAGCGGCCGCACCATCCGCGCCGCCCTCAACGAGCTGTTCGACTACGGCCGCCCGGCCAGTGTGACCCTGGTCTGCCTGCTGGACCTGGACGCCGCCGAGCTGCCGATTCGCCCGAACGTGGTCGGTGCCACCCTGTCGCTGGCCGCCCACGAGCGGGTAAAATTGTCCGGTCCTGCGCCGCTTCAACTCGAGCTTCAAGACCTCGCCCTTTAATTCGCCCCTCTAAAGAGTCCATTGCGATGACGCCTCTAGACGCCAAGCGCCCGCTGCAGCTCAACGATCAGGGCCAGCTGCGCCATTTCCTCTCGCTCGACGGTCTGCGTCGCGAGCTGCTGACGGAAATCCTCGACACCGCCGACTCCTTCCTCGAAGTCGGCGCCCGGGCGGTGAAGAAAGTCCCTTTGCTGCGCGGCAAGACCGTGTGCAACGTGTTCTTCGAAAACTCCACCCGCACCCGCACCACCTTCGAACTGGCGGCCCAGCGCCTGTCGGCGGACGTGATCACGCTCAACGTATCCACCTCCTCGGCCAGCAAGGGTGAAACCCTGCTCGATACCCTGCGCAACCTCGAAGCCATGGCCGCCGACATGTTCGTCGTGCGCCACGGCGACTCCGGCGCCGCGCACTTCATCGCCGAACATGTGTGCCCGCAGGTGGCGATCATCAACGGCGGCGACGGCCGGCACGCCCACCCGACCCAGGGCATGCTCGACATGCTCACCATCCGTCGGCACAAGGGCGGTTTCGAAAACCTCTCGGTGGCCATCGTCGGCGACATCCTGCACTCGCGGGTCGCGCGCTCGAACATGCTGGCCCTGAAAACCCTGGGTTGCCCGGACATCCGCGTGATCGCGCCAAAGACCCTGCTGCCGATCGGCATCGAGCAATACGGGGTGAAGGTCTACACCGACATGGCCGAAGGCCTGAAAGACGTCGACGTGGTGATCATGCTGCGCCTGCAGCGTGAGCGCATGCAGGGCGGCCTGCTGCCGAGCGAGGGCGAGTTCTACCGCCTGTTCGGCCTGACCACCGCGCGCCTGGCCGGCGCCAAGCCGGACGCCATCGTCATGCACCCGGGGCCGATCAACCGCGGCGTGGAGATCGAATCGGCGGTGGCCGACGGTCCGCACTCGGTGATCCTCAACCAGGTGACCTACGGCATCGCGGTACGCATGGCCGTACTGTCCATGGCCATGAGCGGGCAGACCGCCCAGCGACAATTCGAGCAGGAGAACGCCCAGTGAAGCTCAGCATTCTCGGCGCCCGTGTCATCGATCCAAGCAGCGGCCTGGATCAAGTCAGCGATATCCATCTGGAAGCCGGCAAGATCGTCGCCATCGGCGCCGCCCCGGCCGGTTTCAGCGCGGTCGAAAGCCTCGACGCCAAGGGCCTGGTGGCCGCGCCCGGGCTGGTGGACCTGAACGTCTCCCTGCGCGAGCCGGGCTACAGCCGCAAAGGCACCATCGCCAGCGAAACCCGCGCCGCCGCGGCCGGTGGCGTCACCAGCCTGTGCTGCCCGCCGCGCACCAAGCCGGTGCTGGACACCTCGGCGGTGGCCGAGCTGATCCTCGATCGCGCCCGCGAAGCCGGCAATACCAAGGTGTTCCCGATCGGCGCCCTGAGCAAAGGCCTGGACGGCGAACAGCTGGCCGAGCTGATCGCCCTGCGCGATGCCGGCTGCGTGGCCTTCGGCAACGGCCTGGAGGGCTTCCGCAGCGCCCGCACCCTGTGCCGGGCGCTGGAATACGCGGCGACCTTCGACCTGACGGTGATTTTCCACTCCCAGGACCGCGACCTGGCCGAAGGCGGCCTGGCCCACGAAGGCGCCACCGCCAGCTTCCTCGGCCTGCCGGGCATTCCGGAAACCGCGGAAACCGTGGCCCTGGCCCGCGACCTGCTGCTGGTGGAGCAAAGCGGCGTGCGCGCCCACTTCAGCCAGCTGACCAGCGCCCGCGGCGTGGCCCTGATCGCCCAGGCCCAGGCCCGTGGCCTGCCGGTGACCGCCGATGTAGCGCTGTACCAGCTGATCCTCACCGATGACGCGCTGATCGACTTCTCCAGCCTCTATCACGTACAGCCGCCGCTGCGCTCGCGCGCCGACCGCGAAGGCCTGCGTGAAGCGGTGAAGTCCGGGGTGGTCCAGGCCATTTCCAGCCATCACCAGCCCCATGAACGCGATGCCAAGCTGGCGCCTTTCGGCGCCACCGAACCAGGCATCAGCAGCGTCGAGCTGCTGCTGCCGCTGGCCATGACCCTGGTGGAAGACGGCCTGCTCGACCTGCCGACCCTGCTGGCACGCCTGAGCAGCGGCCCGGCCGACGCCCTGCGCCTGCCAGCCGGCAAGCTGGCGGTGGGCGCTCCGGCGGACCTGGTGCTGTTCGACCCGAGCACGTCCACCGTGGCCGGCGAACACTGGCTGTCGAAAGGCGAGAACTGCCCGTTCCTCGGCCATAGCCTGCCGGGCGTGGTGCGCTACACCCTGGTGGATGGGCGGATCAGCCACAAGGGCTGACGGCCATGATCGCGAGCAAGCTCGCTCCTACAGGTACGGCACAGGCCACATGGGCGCCGTACTTCTTCTGTAGGAGCGAGCTTGCTCGCGATAGCGCTCCTGCATTCAACGCCGCTGCGCGTTACGCAACGACACCTGGTCGTTCAGTGTCCAGAAGTCGTACAAGACCCCCAGAAAGAACACCCCGCCAGTCAGCAGGTACAGCAGGCCGCTGATCCATTTGCCCTGATACATACGGTGCACGCCAAAGATCCCGAGAAAGGTCAGCAGGATCCAGGCGACGCTGTACTCGATCGGTCCCGGGGTAAAACGCAGGTCGGCCTCGCGGTCCATGGCCGGGATCAGGAACAGGTCGATCAGCCAACCGATACCCAGCAAGCCCAGGGTGAAAAACCAGATAGTCCCGGTAATCGGCTTGCCGTAATAGAAGCGGTGAGAGCCGGTAAAACCGAAAATCCACAACAGGTAACCGATCACCTTGCTGTGGGTGTCATGGGTCGAACCGTCCGGGCGATAGGTGTTCATTGAGTACCTCGTTCCACGCAATAGATAAATTTTCTTTAATTCTTTGTGACTTTTTTACAGGCAGCCGACGTGTGGCAAATGTTAAGGTCGCTGCCGTGAAACCCTTGTACTGCCTGACTTCTGTCGGACAATTGCGTCAATTTGCCGCCTCTTCAGCGAATTTGACCTCCAGGTTGAATCGACCAACGGCCTGAGAAGTGACAAAAAAGCTGTTATAAAGTTGCGCGCTAACCCATATGAGCCTTGCCTAATGCGTCCATTTTTCAAGACATGGCTAACCATTTGCCTATTGATGCCACTGGCCGCCCACGCCACCAATCGTGAGCAACGTCTTCCCAACGTGAACGGCTTCACTCCAAAAGCCCACGTTACCCAAGTCAGCAAGAACAGCTCCAAGAACAAGCTGTCGGTCAAACGCCCGACTCACCTGAGCAGCGTCAGCAGCAAGCCGGTGCCGCAGATGGCGGCCAAGCAGAGCAGCACCGTGCTCAGCCGTGCCGTCAACGTACTGGGTACCCCTTACCGTTGGGGCGGCAGCAGCCCAAGCAAAGGCTTCGACTGCAGCGGCCTGGTGAAATACGCGTTCAACGACGTCGCCGCCGTCGATCTGCCGCGCACCTCCAATGCCATGGCCAGCGGTCACGGGCAGAAAGTCGAGCGCAAGGACCTCAAGCCTGGCGACCTGCTGTTCTTCAACCTCAAGAGCCGCCGGGTCAACCACGTCGCCATCTACCTGGGCAACGATCGTTTCATCCACGCGCCGCGCCGCGGCAAGTCGGTGACCATCGATACCCTGAAGAAGCCGTACTGGGACAAGAACTACGTAGTGGCCAAGCGGGTCCTGCCAAAAGAGCAGAACACCCTGCGCATCGTCCAGCGCTGATCCGCTTTCCCTGATCGCGAGCCATCGAGCAGCCATGCTCGATGGCTCGCGATTGCATTTGCCGCCCCGATACCTCTCCCTCAAATACTCTCCGGCGCCCGCGCCTTCTCCCGGGCGTGCTCCCGGCTGACCAGCCCGGCATCCACCAGCGCCTTCAGGCTCATGTCCAGGGTCTGCATCCCCTGCGCCCCGCCGGTCTGGATCGCCGAATACATCTGCGCCACCTTGTCCTCGCGGATCAGGTTACGGATCGCCGCGCTGCCCAGCATGATCTCGTGGGCCGCTACCCGGCCTCCGCCGATCCGCTTCACCAGCGCCTGGGAAATCACCGCCTGCAGCGATTCGGAGAGCATGGAGCGGACCATCGCCTTCTCCTCGGCCGGAAACACATCCACCACCCGGTCCACGGTTTTCGCCGCCGAGGTGGTGTGCAGGGTACCGAACACCAGATGCCCGGTCTCCGCGGCGGTCAACGCCAGGCGAATGGTTTCCAGGTCGCGCATCTCGCCGACCAGGATCACATCCGGGTCCTCGCGCAGGGCCGAACGCAGCGCCGTGGAGAAGCTGTGGGTGTCGCGATGCACCTCGCGCTGGTTGATCAGGCACTTCTTCGATTCGTGGATGAACTCGATGGGGTCCTCGATGGTGAGGATGTGCTGGTGCCGACTCTGGTTCAGGTGATCGATCATCGCCGCCAGGGTGGTCGACTTGCCCGAACCGGTCGGCCCGGTCACCAGCACCAGGCCGCGGGGCACTTCGCTGATGCGGCGAAACACCTCGCCCATGCCCAGTTCGTCCAGGCTCGGCACTTTGGCCGGAATGCTGCGAAAGACCGCGCCAGCGCCGCGCTGATGGTTGAAGGCATTGACCCGAAAGCGCGCCAGGCCCGGTACCGCGAAGGAAAAGTCGATCTCCAGCGCGGCCTTGAACTCGGCCCGCTGCGGGTCCGTCATGCTGGCCAGGATCAGCTCGTGCACCTGTTGCGCCTCCAGCACCGGCAGGTTGATCCGGCGAATATCGCCGTCGATGCGAATCATCGGCGGCAAACCGGCCGAGAGGTGCAGGTCCGAAGCGCCCTGTTTGACGCTGAAGGCCAGCAACTCAGTGATATCCATAGCGTTCCCCAATTCCAGTAGAATGCCGCGAACCCAAGACCCGCTGGCGTACATCGAATGTCCACGATAGCAGACAACATCGCCCTGGTTAGCGCACGGATCCGTGCCGCGGCGCAGGCCTCGCAACGTGACGAAAGCAGTATCCATCTGCTGGCCGTGAGCAAGACCAAGCCCGCCGCGGCGCTGCGTGAAGCCTATGCCGCCGGCCTGCGCGACTTCGGCGAGAACTACCTGCAGGAAGCCCTGGGCAAACAGGCGGAACTCGGCGACCTGCCCTTGAGTTGGCACTTCATCGGCCCCATTCAGTCGAACAAGACGCGAGCTATCGCCGAGAACTTCGCCTGGGTGCATTCCGTGGATCGCTTGAAAATCGCTCAACGCCTGTCCGAGCAACGCCCGGCCGACTTGCCGCCGTTGAACATCTGCATTCAGGTCAATGTCAGCGGCGAGGCCAGCAAGTCTGGCTGCACGCCGGCCGACCTGCCCGCCCTGGCCAACGCCATCAGCGCCTTGCCGCGCCTGAAACTGCGCGGGCTGATGGCGATTCCCGAGCCGACCGAAGATCGTGCCGCCCAGGGCGCCGCCTTCGCGGCCGTACGCCGCCTGAACGAAAACCTGCACGCCAGCCTGGACCTGCCAACCGACACACTTTCCATGGGCATGAGCCACGACCTCGAAGCGGCCATCGCCCAAGGCGCCACCTGGGTACGTATCGGTACCGCCCTGTTTGGCGCTCGCGATTATGGCCAGCCATGACCGTGGCGGCCCCACCTCTGAATAAGGACCTGTCATGAGCAAGACTCGTATCGCCTTTATCGGCGCCGGCAACATGGCTGCCAGCCTGATCGGCGGCCTGCGCGCCAAGGGCCTGGACGCCAGCCAGATCCGCGCCAGCGACCCGGGCGCCGAAACCCGCGCCAAGGTCCAGGCCGAGCACGGCATTGAACTGTTCGCCGACAACGCCGAAGCCATCGACGGCGTCGACGTGGTGGTGCTGGCGGTCAAGCCACAGGCCATGAAGGCCGTGTGCGAAGCCCTGCGCCCCAGCCTGAAGCCGCACCAGCTGATCGTCTCCATCGCCGCCGGCATCACCTGCGCCAGCATGAACACATGGCTCGGCGAGCAGCCGATTGTGCGCTGCATGCCCAACACCCCGGCCCTGCTGCGCCAGGGCGCCAGCGGCCTGTACGCCACCGCTGCGGTGAGCGCGGAGCAACGCCAGCAGGCGCAAGAGCTGCTGTCGGCTGTGGGCATCGTCCTGTGGCTGGAACAGGAGCAGCAACTGGACGCGGTGACCGCGGTGTCCGGCAGCGGCCCGGCGTATTTCTTCCTGCTGATCGAAGCCATGACCGCCGCCGGCGAGAAGCTCGGCCTGCCACGGGAAACCGCCCGGCAACTGACCCTGCAGACCGCGCTGGGCGCGGCGCACATGGCGGTGTCCAGCGACGTCGACGCGGCCGAACTGCGCCGCCGCGTGACCTCGCCGGCCGGCACCACGGAAGCGGCGATCAAGTCGTTCCAGGCCAGCGGCTTCGAAGCCCTGGTGGAAAAAGCATTGGGTGCCGCCGCGCACCGCTCGGCCGAGATGGCCGAACAACTGGGCCAATAAGGAGCCAATGATGATTGGATTGAACACTGCGGCGGTGTACGTGCTGCAAACCCTGGGCAGCCTGTACCTGCTGATCGTGCTGCTGCGCTTCGTGCTGCAACTGGTACGCGCCGACTTCTACAACCCGCTGTGCCAGTTCGCCGTGCGCGCCACCCAGCCGCTGCTCAAGCCGATGCGCCGGGTCATCCCGAGCCTGTTCGGCCTGGACATGTCGTCGCTGATCCTGGCGATCGTCGTGCAACTGCTGCTGATGGCCCTGACCCTGCTGCTGACCTACGGCACCACCGGCAACCCGGTGCAGCTGCTGATCTGGTCGATCATTGGCGTGACCGCGCTGTTCATGAAGATTTTCTTCTTCGCCCTGATTATCAGCGTGATCCTTTCCTGGGTCGCCCCGGGCAGCCATAACCCGGGCGCCGAACTGGTCAACCAGATCTGCGAGCCGGCCCTGGCGCCGTTCCGCCGCATCCTGCCGAGCATGGGCGGCCTGGATATCTCGCCGATCCTGGCGTTCATGGTGCTCAAGCTGATCGACATGCTGGTGATCAACAACCTGGCAGCGATGACCATGATGCCGGAAATCCTGCGCCTGCTGATCTGACCCGGCCTCTGTGATGAGCTACTTTCGCTGGGACGGCGACGACCTGATCCTGGAGTGTCACCTGCAACCTGCGGCCCGTAGCGATGACTTCGCCGGGCTGCATGGCGAGCGCCTGAAGATCCGCCTCACCGCGCCGCCAGTGGAGGGCAAGGCCAACGCCTACCTGATGGCGTTCCTGGCCAAGGCGTTCGGCGTGTCCAAGAGCCAGGTCAGCCTGATCAGCGGCGAGCTGAACCGGCAGAAACGGGTGCGGATCAACGCGCCGAAGAAGCTGCCGGATCTGCCTGGCCTGACGCGCCAGACCTGAGCCTGTTTCGCGAGCAAGCTCGCTCCTACAAGGTCACCGCAGCCCCTGTAGGAGCGAGCTTGCTCGCGATAAATGGCCCGCTTGGCAATGCAATGAAATCAGCCCCGGCCTTTGCTTGCCGCTGGGGGCAGCGGTCTTTAGACTTACGCCTCATTTAAACGAGAGCAGGGTCGATGCCAACTGCCTTTCCCGCCGATTCCGTTGGTCTGGTGACGCCGCAAGTGGCGCACTTCAGCGAGCCCCTGGCCCTGGCCTGCGGTCGCTCCCTGCCAGCCTATGATCTGATCTTTGAGACTTACGGCCAGCTGAACGCCACGGCGAGCAATGCCGTGCTGATCTGCCACGCCCTGTCCGGCCACCATCACGCCGCCGGCTACCACAGCCCCGACGACCGCAAGCCGGGTTGGTGGGACAGCTGCATCGGCCCGGGCAAGCCGATCGACACCAACAAGTTCTTCGTCGTCAGCCTGAACAACCTCGGCGGCTGCAACGGCTCCACCGGCCCGAGCAGCATCAACCCGGACACCGGCAAGCCGTTCGGCGCCGATTTCCCGGTGCTGACTGTGGAAGACTGGGTGCACAGCCAGGCACGCCTGGCCGACCGGATCGGCATCCACCAGTGGGCCGCCGTGATCGGCGGCAGCCTGGGCGGCATGCAGGCCCTGCAATGGACCATCACCTACCCGGACCGGGTGCGCCATTGCCTGGCCATCGCCTCGGCGCCCAAGCTGTCGGCGCAGAACATCGCCTTCAACGAAGTGGCGCGCCAGGCCATCCTCACCGACCCCGAATTCCACGGCGGTTCGTTCCAGGAACAGGGCGTGATCCCCAAGCGCGGGCTGATGCTGGCGCGGATGGTCGGACACATCACCTACCTGTCCGACGACTCCATGGGCGAGAAATTCGGCCGTGGCCTGAAGAGCGAAAAGCTCAACTACGACTTCCACAGCGTCGAGTTCCAGGTCGAAAGCTACCTGCGTTATCAGGGCGAGGAGTTCTCCGGGCGGTTCGACGCCAACACCTACCTGCTGATGACCAAGGCCCTGGATTACTTCGATCCGGCGGCGAACTTCGACGATAACCTGGCGAAAACCTTCGAAGGCGCCAAGGCCAAATTCTGCGTGATGTCCTTCACCACCGACTGGCGCTTCTCCCCGGCCCGCTCGCGGGAGCTGGTGGACGCCCTGATGGCCGCGCGCAAGGACGTCAGCTACCTGGAAATCGATGCGCCACAGGGCCACGACGCCTTCCTGATTCCGATCCCGCGCTACTTGCAGGCGTTCGGTAATTACATGAACCGAATTACGGTGTGAACAAGCCATGAGAGCTGATCTGGAAATCATCCAGGAATGGATCCCCGCCGGCAGCCGCGTGCTCGACCTCGGTTGCGGCAATGGCGAACTGCTGAGCTGGCTGCGCGATCACAAGCAGGTCACCGGTTATGGCCTGGAAAACGACCCGGACAACATCGCCGAGTGCGTGGCCAAGGGCATCAACGTCATCGAGCAGGACCTGGACAAGGGCCTGGGCAACTTCGCCAGCAACAGCTTCGATATCGTGGTCATGACCCAGGCCCTGCAGGCCGTGCACTACCCGGACCGGATCCTCGACGAAATGCTGCGGGTCGGCCGCCAGTGCATCATCACCTTCCCCAACTTCGGCCACTGGCGCTGCCGCTGGTACCTGGCCAGCAAGGGGCGGATGCCGGTCTCCGAATTCCTGCCGTACACCTGGTACAACACGCCGAACATCCACTTCTGCACCTTCGAGGACTTCGAAGAGCTTTGCCGCGAACGTGAAGCCAAGGTCATCGATCGCCTTGCGGTGGATCAACAGCACCGCCACGGGTGGGCCAGTAAGCTATGGCCTAATCTGTTAGGTGAGATCGGCATCTACCGCGTCAGCAGCCCCGGCCTGCAGGATCACCAGATCGCGGTATAAACCAGGTTCAAAGCAAGGAGAACGATCATGGGTCGCTTGGTTACTTTTCTATTGGCAGCGTGCCTGAGCGCGTCGGCGATGGCCGCCGAGCCCATCAAGGGCGAGCGCCAGGAAGTGTTCGGTGACGTGACCGTGCACTACAACACCTTCAACTCCACCTTCCTGCAACCGGATATCGCCAAGGCCGCGGAGCTGGTGCGCAGCAAGAACCAGGGCGTGATCAACGTTTCCGTGCTCAAGGCCGGCAAACCGCTGGTCGCCCAGGTCACCGGGACCGTCAAGGACCTGACCAGCCAATCGGTGCCGCTGAAATTCAAGCAGGTCACCGAACAGGGCGCGATCTACTACATCGCCCAATACCCGGTGGAACAGCAGGAAACCCGCACCTTCGAAATCAAGGTGCAGACCGGCGACACGATCAACACCATCAATTTCAACCAAGAGCTTTTCCCCGGCGAATGATGACTTTTACCCAACTCGTACTGGCCAGCCATAACGCCGGCAAACTCAAGGAACTCCAGGCCATGCTCGGCGACTCGGTGCACCTGCGCTCGATCGGCGAGTTCAGCAGCGTCGAGCCGGAAGAAACCGGCCTGTCGTTCGTCGAGAACGCCATCCTCAAGGCCCGCAACGCTTCGCGCATTTCCGGCCTGCCGGCGCTGGCGGACGATTCGGGCCTGGCGGTGGACTTCCTCGGCGGCGCGCCGGGCATCTACTCGGCGCGTTACGCCGACGGCCAGGGCGACGCGGCGAACAACGCCAAGCTGCTGGGCGCCCTGAAGGACGTCCCCGAGGCCGAGCGCGGCGCGCAATTCGTCTGCGTGCTGGCACTGGTGCGGCATGCCGAGGATCCGCTGCCGATCCTCTGCGAAGGCCTGTGGCACGGACGCATTCTCACGGCGGCCAGCGGTGAGCACGGTTTCGGCTACGACCCGCTGTTCTGGGTGCCGGAGCGCAACTGCTCCAGCGCCGAACTGGACCCGATCCAAAAGAACCAACTCAGCCATCGCGCCCGCGCCATGGCCCTTCTGCGGCAACGCTTGAGCCTGCAATGACCATTGATTCGTCCGCGCAACCGCTGATTCTCGGCGGTGCGCAAACGCCCCGGGCGGCCCTGCCCCAGTTGCCGCCCCTGGCGCTGTACATCCACATCCCGTGGTGTGTACGCAAATGCCCTTACTGCGACTTCAACTCCCACGCCGCCAGCCCGGTGCTGCCGGAAGAAGAATACGTCGACGCCCTGCTGGCCGACCTCGACCAGGACCTGCCCGCCGTCTACGGCCGCGAGCTGAGTTCGATCTTCTTCGGCGGCGGCACGCCGAGCCTGTTCAGCGCCCAGGCCCTGGGCCGGCTGCTCAAAGGCGTGGAGCAACGCATCCCGTTCGCCCACGACATCGAGATCACCCTGGAAGCCAACCCCGGGACCTTCGAGCAGGAGAAGTTCACTGCCTATCGCGCCCTGGGCATCAATCGCCTGTCGATCGGCATCCAGAGCTTCCAGGAAGACAAGCTCAAGGCCCTGGGCCGCATCCACAACGGCGACGAAGCGGTCCGCGCCGCCGGCATGGCGCGCCAGGCCGGGTTCGACAACTTCAACCTGGACCTGATGCACGGCCTGCCGGATCAGTCCCTGGACGATGCCCTGGGCGACCTGCGCCAGGCCATCGCCATGAAACCGACCCACCTGTCCTGGTACCAGCTGACCCTGGAGCCCAATACGGTGTTCTGGAACCAGCCGCCGACGCTGCCGGAAGACGACACCCTGTGGGATATCCAGGAAGCCGGCCAGGCGCTTTTGGCCGAACACGGCTACGCCCAGTACGAAGTCTCGGCCTATGCCCAGCCCGGCCGGGCGGCCCGGCACAACCTCAATTACTGGAGCTTCGGCGACTTCATCGGCATCGGCGCCGGCGCCCACGGCAAGCTCAGCCATCCGGACGGGCGCATCGTGCGCACCTGGAAGACCCGCCTGCCCAAGGACTACCTCAACCCGGCGAAAAACTTCAAGGCCGGCGAAAAGGACCTGAGCAACGAAGAACTGCCGTTCGAGTTCTTGATGAACGCCCTGCGCCTGACCGAAGGCGTCGAGGCCCGGCTGTACCCGGAGCGCACCGGGCTGCCCCTGGAAAGCCTCGCCGAAGGTCGCCGCGACGCCGAACAAAGCGGCCTGTTGCAGGTCGAACCGTCACGCCTGGCGGCCACCCCGCGCGGCCAACTCTTCCTCAATGACTTGCTGCAGAAATTTCTGAGCTGATTTCAGCCCTAAGGGAAAACGAATGGATTTGATACTCGACCTGCTCGCTACCGTGTCCCGCTGGAGTCGCAGCAACCTTTCAGAAATCTCCCTGGCCCTGGTCGGCTGCCTGTTGGTGCTGTTCGGCGCCGATATCAAAGGCTGGGTCGAAGCGCGCCTGGGCGGCCTCGCCGGCGCCCTGCGCGTACCGATGATGGCGCTGCTGTGCATGATCGGCAGCGGCGCAGCGCTGATCTACGCCACGCCGTGGATCGTCCGCGGACTGAGCCAGTTCAACAACTACAGCCTGGCGCCGGTGCTGCTGGTGGTGCTGGTGCTGATCGGCGTCGTCGCCGACCGTCGATAAACCGAAAACAACCCAAAATGAATATGGACGCCACGCTTCCCGCCCACAGGGGTCATCTATTTAACGCTGGATTTGACCTCATGGCGGATCATCGCGCTGAACCCGTAATAGTCCTGGCAGCCCAGCGCTTCAGCGTTATCCAGATACACAATGCTCTGACTGTCGTGCCGGTCGCTGGCGTTTACCCGTGTCAGCGCAAGAATGTAATTGGCTTCAGCCCGATATTGTTCTTCTGACAACATCAACGCGACAGCGCGGGCGCGCATGGCCGCCGCCACACCTTGCTGCGTTTGCGGCGCCCTTTCGTCCAGGAAACACAGGGAGCGCTTGGCCTGAAGCGGATAATCGCCAGCATGAGCGTCGGATTTGCTCAACAACTGTTCCAGCGACCGCAGGAATTTCAAATGATCGGCGTTGTGCAAATCAAACCGTTCATAGGCTTTGTCGCATAAATGGTAGTAACCCACCGCGGCAGCCAGTAACCCTTGATCCATGGCTTTCTGGTACAGGCCGCAAGTCTCCAGGCGGGTTCGCTCAGAGAACATCGGATTGTCCTGCAGACTGGCCAGCATGTACGTTGCCAGCCTGTGTCCGCCATCCGATGCGTGCTTCAAATTATCGGCAAGCGCTTCAATATCGCCCTCTGCAACGCGCAATTGCTCCGGGGTATATTCGAGCGTTTCCCCGGCGGCCTCTCGCCTGATGCGCTCATTGGCTTCCCGCTCGATCTTTACCGCCGTTCTCTGCGCACTTGCAAAGTATTCCTCAGGGGTGACTACCCGTTCGCAGGCTGCGCAAAACAATAAACCCAGAACCAGCGTACAGGCGAAAATGGCTTTCAAGACTCGTCTTCCTTTACAAGTGGGGGACGTAGAGCTTTCGGCGGATCGCCACCAATCTTGAATGCATCCCAAAAACGACTGTAGGAGGTATTGCGTGATGCTTAGGACTGTTTTTCGAACTTCAGATCCCACACACCATGGCCCAGGCGCTCGCCGCGGCGCTCGAACTTGGTGATCGGGCGCTCGGCCGGGCGCGGCACGCACTTGCCGTCTTCGGCCAGGTTGCGGTAACCCGGCGCGACATTCATCACTTCCAGCATGTACTCGGCATAAGGCTCCCAGTCGGTGGCCATATGCAGGATGCCGCCGACCTTCAGCTTGCTGCGCACCAGCTCGGCGAAGGACGCCTGAACGATACGACGCTTGTGGTGACGGCTCTTGTGCCACGGATCGGGGAAAAACAGCATCAGGCGATCCAGGCTGTTATCGGCGATGCAGCGGTTGAGCACTTCGATCGCATCGCAATCGTAGACCCGCAGGTTGGTCAGGCCCTGGGTCAGCACGCCGTTGAGCAGCGCGCCGACACCCGGACGGTGCACTTCCACACCAATGAAATCCTGCTCCGGCGCGGCCGCGGCCATTTCCAGCAGCGAGTGGCCCATGCCGAAGCCGATTTCCAGGGAACGTGGCGCCGATCGGCCAAACACCTGATCGAAATCCACCGGCGCGTCGGCCAGCGGCAGCACATACAGCGGCGCGCCCTGCTCCAGGCCGCGCTGCTGGCCTTCGGTCATGCGCCCGGCGCGCATCACGAAACTCTTGATGCGGCGGTGTTGGCGCTCGTCGCCGGCTTCCGGCTGGATTGGCGTGTCGTTTGATTCAGTCATCAATGGCTCTTACTTGATCAGACCATCCAGCGGCGAGGAGGCGCTGGCATAGAGTTTCTTCGGCATGCGGCCGGCGAGGTACGCCAGGCGGCCTGCCACAATGGCGTGCTTCATGGCTTCGGCCATCAGCACCGGTTGTTGCGCATGGGCGATGGCCGAGTTCATCAGCACCGCTTCGCAGCCCAGCTCCATGGCGATGGTGGCGTCGGAGGCAGTGCCGACACCGGCATCCACCAGCACCGGGACCTTGGCTTCTTCGAGGATGATCTGCAGGTTGTACGGGTTGCAGATCCCCAGGCCAGTACCGATCAGGCCGGCCAGCGGCATGACCGCGATGCAGCCCATTTCCGCCAGTTGGCGGGCGATGATCGGGTCATCGCTGGTGTACACCATCACGTCGAAACCTTCCTTGACCAGCACTTCGGCGGCCTTAAGGGTTTCCAGCACGTTGGGGAACAGGGTTTTCTGGTCGGCCAGCACTTCCAGCTTCACCAGGTTGTGGCCGTCGAGCAGTTCACGGGCCAGGCGGCAGGTGCGCACGGCTTCGACCGCGTCATAGCAGCCGGCGGTGTTCGGCAGGATGGTGTAACGGTCCGGCGGCAGGATATCCAGCAGGTTCGGTTCGCCCGGGTTCTGCCCGATATTGGTCCGGCGCACGGCGACGGTGACGATCTCGGCACCCGAGGCTTCGATGGCCAGGCGGGTTTCTTCCATGTCACGGTACTTGCCGGTGCCTACCAGCAAACGCGACTGGTAAGTACGACCGGCCAGAACGAAAGGCTTGTCGCTGCGAACGTTGCTCATCGGAAATCCTCTGTTGGGGTGAGGTTCTTGCAGAATGCTTTATTAGACCAAACGCCGTGAAAACGTAGCGAGCGAAGGCAAGACAAGGCAAAAACAGGCGAGGAACGGTTGGAGTCGCACCCGACTTTACTGGCTGTAAATGAGCATTCCGAGCCTGTTTTTAACGCAGTATTGCGCGCGAAGCCTGCAGTAGTTTTCACGGTGTTTGGCTAGCCGCCGCCGATGGCGTGGACTACTTCGACCTGATCGCCCTCGTTGAGGGTGGTCTCGGCGTGCAGGCTGCGCGGGACGATATCCAGGTTGAGTTCGACCGCGATCCGGCGTCCGGTCAGGTCCAGACGGGTCAGCAGGGCCGCAACGGTTTCGCCGTCGGGCAGTTCAAAGGATTCGCCGTTCAACTGAATGCGCATGCCGGATGCCGCCATCATTTTTAGGGGCCAGCATTCTAGCCCGATCATGACCTAAAGGTCAGCTACAAGCGTCAAGCGGTCAGCTGCAAGCGCCAGGCGGCAAGACCCAGGCATAACCAGCCGATCAGGAAGGCCAGCCCACCGAACGGGGTGACAATGCCCAGCTTGCTGAAACCGGTCAGGGTCAGCAGGTAGAGGCTGCCGGAAAACAGCAGGATGCCGATGGCGAACGAAGCGCCGGCCCAGGTCACCAGGCGGCCGGGGATCTGCGTGGCCAGCAGCGCCACGCCCAGCAGCGCCAGGGTGTGCACCAGCTGGTAAGTGACGCCGGTATGGAAAATCGCCAGGTATTCCGCGCTCAGGCGATTTTTCAGGCCATGGGCAGCGAATGCGCCCAGGGCAACGCCGGTAAAGCCGAAAAAGGCGGCCAGCATCAGGAAACCACGCAGCATGAGGAACTCCAGTCAGAATCGTCGGTCGGGCCTGTATAATGGCGCGCTCAACGGGTTCGGCCAAGCCATCTCTATGCTGCGTTTATTTTTCCGTCGTTTCTCTAAAGCCCTGCTCTGGTTCGCCGTCGGCAGCGTTTTGCTGGTGCTGGTGTTCCGTGTCGTGCCGCCTCCGGGCACGGCCTTGATGGTCGAACGCAAGGTCGAATCCTGGGTCGACGGCGAACCCATCGACCTGCAACGCAGCTGGAAACCCTGGGACGATATCTCCGACGACCTGAAGGTGGCGGTGATCGCCGGTGAAGACCAGAAGTTCCCTGAACACTGGGGGTTCGACTTCGGCGCGATCCAGGCCGCCTTCGCCCACAACGAGCGCGGCGGTTCGATTCGTGGCGCCAGCACCCTGAGCCAGCAGGTGGCGAAAAACCTGTTCCTGTGGTCCGGACGCAGCTGGCTGCGTAAAGGGCTGGAGGCTTGGTTCACCGGGCTGATCGAGATCTTCTGGCCCAAGCAACGGATTCTCGAGGTCTACCTCAACAGCGTCGAGTGGGACGAAGGCGTATTTGGTGCCGAGGCCGCAGCGCGGCATCACTTCGGCGTCAGCGCGGGCTCGCTGTCGCGGCAGCAGGCCAGCCTGCTGGCCGCGGTCCTGCCCAATCCGCGGGTATGGAGTGCCAGCCATCCGAGCAGCTACGTGGCGCAACGGGCCGGCTGGATCCGCCGGCAGATGAGCCAGTTGGGCGGCGACAGCTACCTGCTGGGCCTGAACGATTCGCGCAAGGCGCTGTGGGCGCAGTGACGTTCAATATCTGATCGCGAGCAAGCTTCGCTCCTACAGAAGAATGCGCGGCCCCGTAGGCGCGAAGCTTGCTCGCGATAGCGCCCTTACAGACAGCGCCGCCCCAACGCCACAAACAAAAACGCCCCGATCGAATCGGGGCGTTTTGTATTGCGTGGCGTATTACGCGGCAATCGATAGCTTGAGCTTGTTCATCGCGCTCTTCTCGAGCTGACGGATACGCTCGGCCGAGACGTTGTACTTCTGCGCCAGGTCATGCAGCGTGGCTTTCTCTTCCGCCAGCCAGCGCTGGTAGAGGATGTCGCGGCTGCGGTCGTCCAGCACTTCCAGCGCTTCGTGCAGGTTGCTGGTGGAGTTGTCGGTCCAGTCGGCGTCTTCCAGCTGACGAGCCGGATCGTACCGGTGGTCTTCCAGGTAGTTGGCCGGCGATTGGAAGGCGCTGTCGTCATCCGCTTCGGCGGCTGGGTCGAAGGCCATGTCATGGCCGGTCAGGCGGCTTTCCATCTCGCGCACTTCGCGCGGCTCCACACCGAGGCTTTCCGCCACACGATGGACTTCTTCGTTGTTCAACCAGGCCAGGCGCTTCTTCTGGCTGCGCAGGTTGAAGAACAGCTTGCGCTGGGCCTTGGTGGTCGCGACTTTCACGATGCGCCAGTTGCGCAGGATGAACTCGTGGATTTCCGCCTTGATCCAGTGCACGGCGAACGAAACCAGACGCACACCCATTTCCGGATTGAAGCGTTTTACAGCCTTCATCAGGCCGACGTTGCCTTCCTGAATCAGGTCGGCCTGGGCCAGACCGTAGCCGGAATAGCTACGGGCGATATGTACGACAAAACGCAGGTGGGCGAGCACCATCTGCCGAGCCGCCTCAAGATCCTGCTCATAGTAGAGACTCTCGGCCAGTTCACGCTCCTGCTCGGGCGTCAGCAATGGAATGCTGTTCACCGTGTGCACATAGGCCTCCAGGTTCGCACCCGGGACCAAGGCATAAGCAGGTTGCAAAGAAGTGGTCATACGAAAAAACCTCCGACTCACATAACTCGTGCTTATTCAGCACTGCTGAAAATTGACCGGGAACCACAAAACAAGTTCCCAAAAATTCTAAAAGGTCAATACAAGCAAAAAGACACTATTTCGGCGCCAGCTCCCGCAAGTGACGGGCCACCGCAATCCACGCACCGATATACCCCAACAACACCGCGCCAAGCAAGAGTGATAGACCATCGGCGACCGGTACGCCAGCCAGGGCGAAATCACTGCCGTACAAGCCGGCCAGCCCCACTACTGCGTCGTTCAGCCAGTCGAGGCCGAACGCCAGAACGCCCCAGGACAGAATCCCCGCACCGAAGCCATACAAGGCGCCCATATAAAGGAAGGGACGCCGCACATAACTGTCCGTGCCGCCGACGAGTTTAATCACTTCTATCTCGGTGCGGCGGTTTTCAATATGAAGACGAATGGTATTGCCTATCACCAAAAGTAATGCAGAAACCAGCAACACCGTCAGGCCGAAGACAAACCGGTCGCCCAGCTTGAGGATCGCCGCCAGCCGCTCGACCCACACCAGGTCCAGTTGCGCCTGCTGCACCTTGGGCATTTCCGCCAGGCGCTGGCGCAAGGCTTCCAGGGTTGCCTTGTCCACTTCGTTCGGCGTGACCAGGACCACGCCCGGCAGCGGGTTCTGCGGCAACTCCTTGAGCGCCTCGCCCAGCCCGGACTGCTGCTGGAACTCGTCCAGGGCCTTGTCCTTGCTGATGAACTCGGCATCCGCCACGCCCGGCATGGCCTTGATCTGCTCACTCAGGCTTTCGCCCTCGGTGGCGCTGGCGTCGAGCTCCAGGTACAGGGAAATCTGCGCCGCGCGCTGCCAGGAGCCACCCAGGCGCTCGACGTTGTTGAGCAACAACGATAAGCCCATCGGCAGGCTCAGGGCCACGGCCATCACCAGGCAGGTGAAGAAACTGCCGATCGGCTGCTTGCCCAGGCGATGCAGGCTGTCGAGCAGGCTGGCGCGATGGCTTTCGATCCAGGCGTGCAGCAGGGTGCTGAAATCCGGACCGTCGTCTTCGTCGCGTTTTTTCTTCTGCGGCGGTTGATCCGGGGCTTTCGGAGCCACGCGTTCGGCCACTTTAGGGCTGCGGGTCGCACTCATACGCTAGCCTCCCCGTCGCCGATCAATCGGCCGCGTTGCAGGGTCAGCATGCGGTGGCGCATGCGCGCGATCAGCGCCAGGTCGTGACTGGCGATCAGCACGCTGGTGCCCAGACGGTTGATATCTTCGAATACGCCCATGATTTCCGCCGCCAGACGCGGGTCGAGGTTACCTGTGGGTTCGTCCGCCAGCAGCAAGGCCGGGCGGTGCACGATGGCGCGGGCAATGCCGACACGCTGCTGCTGACCGGTGGACAGGTCGCCGGGGTAGAGATCGGTCTTGTCCGAGAGCGCCACGCGCTCCAGGGCCGAGTCCACGCGCTTGGCGATTTCGGCCTTGGACAGGCCGAGGATCTGCAGCGGCAAGGCGACATTGTTGAAAACGGTGCGATCGAACAGCAGCTGGTGGTTCTGGAACACCACGCCGATCTGCCGCCGCAGGAACGGAATCTGCGCATTGCTGATGGTGCTCAGGTCCTGACCGGCCAACAGCAGCTTGCCGCTGGTTGGACGCTCCATGGCCAGCAGCAACCGCAGCAGCGTGGACTTGCCGGCGCCAGAATGACCGGTGACGAACAGAAACTCGCCCCGACGAACCCGGAAACTCAGCTCGTGCAAGCCGACATGGCCGTTCGGATAACGCTTACCGACCTGTTCGAAACGAATCATGAACGCTCCCGCTCGGCAAACAGTGCCTGGACAAAGGGTTCGGCTTCAAAGGTACGCAGGTCGTCGATGCCCTCACCGACGCCGATGTAGCGGATCGGCAGGCCGAACTGCTTGGCCAGGGCGAAGATCACCCCGCCCTTGGCGGTGCCGTCGAGCTTGGTCAGGGCCAGGCCGGTCAGCTCGACCGTCTGGTTGAACTGCTTGGCCTGGTTGATGGCGTTCTGGCCGGTACCGGCGTCGAGCACCAGCAACACTTCGTGCGGCGCGTCGGCGTCGAGCTTGCCGATCACCCGGCGGACCTTCTTCAGCTCTTCCATCAGGTTGTCTTTGGTGTGCAGGCGGCCGGCGGTGTCGGCGATCAGCACATCGATGCCACGGGCCTTGGCGGCCTGCACGGCGTCGAAGATCACCGAAGCCGAGTCGGCGCCGGTGTGCTGGGCGATGACCGGGATCTTGTTGCGCTCGCCCCAGACCTGCAGCTGTTCCACGGCTGCGGCGCGGAAGGTGTCGCCCGCGGCGAGCATGACCTTCTTGCCTTCGAGCTGCAGCTTCTTGGCCAGCTTGCCGATGGTGGTGGTCTTGCCGGCGCCGTTGACGCCCACCACCAGAATCACGAAGGGCTTGGTTTGCGAAGCGATCCGCAGCGGCTGTTCCACCGGCTTGAGCATGCTCGCCAGCTCGGCCTGCAGCGACTTGTACAGCGCATCGACGTCGGTCAGCTGCTTGCGCGCGACCTTCTGGGTCAGGTTCCGGATGATCACCGCGGTGGCTTCCACGCCCACGTCGGCGGTCAGCAGGCGGGTCTCGATATCTTCCAGTAACTCGTCGTCGATGGTCTTCTTGCCCAGGAACAGGCTGGCCATGCCTTCGCCAATGCTGGCGCTGGTCTTGGACAGGCCCTGCTTGAGGCGAGCGAAGAAGCCGACCTTGTTGTCTTCGGCACGGGGCGGCTCGACGGCAGCAGGCACTTCGACCGCCGCGACCGGAGCAACTGGAGCAACGACAACCGGGGCAGGCTCCGGTGCTCGGACAGGCTCGGGCTGCACGAAGGCCGCGATCACTGGTTGTGGCACGTCCTCCTCTTCGATCGGCGCCTGGGCCGCAGCTGGCTCGCTGTGTGCCAACTCGGCCACCAACAGCTCGGCGGCTTGCTGCACATCGGTCGCGGCCGGAATCGGCGGGGTGATGTGCGGCGCCTGCTCGTCTTCCACCAGCGCCACCGGCTCTTCCGCCACCGGCAGGGTCAGCCAGGGCTTGTGCTCGGGGGTCAGCGGCAGTTCCGGCGCAGGAGCATGTTCGACCGCCGGCGCGGGCTGTTCAGGCTGCAGGATCGGCTCGGCGATCGGCGACACCACAGGAGCGGCGACTTCGACAACCGGGGCTTGATCTATAACGGGAGCGGGAGCCGGGGCAGGCTCGACAGGGACTTGTGGCTGTTCGACGACGGTTTCCTGCGGCTTTTTGCGCAGCCATCCGAACAGGCCTTTCTTTTCGCCAGCCGCGGCTGGGGTCTTCTTGTCGTCGTTGGAACCAAACATGGAGGACGGCTATCTCAAGGTAGCGACGCGCCATCAAGGCGCACCGGCAAATAAATATTCGATGCAGAACAGACTGCGTTTCCGCCGGCTTGTTCACGCGCAACATTTTGTCGAGGTGCCCAATGGCATCTCAAGGATCGATTTTACTAAAGGACTGAAACGGCAAAATCGGCGAAAAGTCGAAGTCTAGTCGATAAAACAGCGCTTCTTGCCGGGAACCCATACAACCTGCTCAAGCACACGTTGATCCATGCGAGCCTGATAGGCGTGGCCGCCAGTAAAACGGATCAGTATCCTAGGGCGTGTCATCAATCATTACCAGTACCGCGTGGCCGCCTGAAAACGGGCCAGGCAAGGCGCAGTCCGCCGGAAATGTGTTTTCCTTTCCAAGGACTGCAACGCAGCATGGCCCGCTTTCAGGCGCCACCCGGAGGGCCGGGCCTGCCAGTGCGCAGGGCTGCGTTGCTCGGAGTTTATTTGGAATGACCAAACCACACTCCTCGCGCCTTGCCCTGCGCACTGGCAGGCTCCGGCGCGGTACTGGTAATGATTGATGACACGCCCCAACCTCTCGCCCGTAGGCTAAGACCAAGCGGGCAGTCCAACAGGTTTAAAAAACGAATGAATGCTCTAGCCCGCCGCGCCGCAGGCCTGCTGCTCAGTACGGTTTGTCTGCCCCTTTCAGCCTTGGCTGCCGATCCACAACCCACCCACGAATTCAGCCTCGACAACGGCCTCAAGGTCGTGGTCCGGGAAGACCATCGGGCTCCGGTCGTGGTCTCCCAGGTCTGGTACAAAGTCGGCTCCAGCTACGAAACCCCGGGCCAGACCGGTTTGTCCCACGCCCTGGAACACATGATGTTCAAGGGCAGCGAAAAGGTCGGCCCCGGCGAAGCCTCGCTGATCCTGCGCGACCTGGGCGCCGAAGAGAACGCCTTCACCAGCGACGACTTCACCGCCTATTACCAGGTGCTGGCCCGTGACCGCCTGGGCGTGGCCTTCGAGCTGGAAGCCGATCGCATGGCCAGCCTGCGCCTGCCGCCGGACGAGTTCAGCCGCGAAATCGAAGTGATCAAGGAAGAGCGCCGCCTGCGCACCGACGACAAGCCGATGTCCAAGGCCTTCGAACGCTTCAAGGCGATGGCCTACCCGGCCAGCGGCTACCACACGCCGACCATCGGCTGGATGGCCGACCTCAACCGGATGAAGGTCGAGGAGCTGCGCCACTGGTACGAGTCCTGGTACGTGCCGAACAACGCCACCCTGGTGGTGGTCGGCGACGTCACCCCGGACGAAGTCAAAACCCTGGCCCAACGTTATTTCGGCGCGATTCCCAAGCGCGCCGTGCCCGCAGCGAAGATTCCCCTGGAACTGGCCGAGCCCGGCGAGCGGCAGATCACCCTGCGGGTGAAGACCCAGCTGCCGAGCGTGATGCTGGCCTTCAACGTGCCGAGCATCGCCACCGCCGAAGACAAGCATTCGGTGCATGCCCTGCGCCTGATCGCCGCGCTGCTCGACGGCGGCTACAGCGCCCGCATCCCGACCCGCCTGGAGCGCGGCGAAGAGCTGGTGTCCGGCGGTTCGTCGAGCTTCGACGCCTACACCCGCGGTGACAGCCTGTTCCTGCTTTCGGCCATGCCCAACAGCCAGAAGAAGAAAACCATCGCCCAGGCCGAAGCCGGGTTGTGGCGTTTGCTCGAAGAGCTGAAAACCACCCCGCCGACCGCCGAAGAGCTGGAGCGCGTGCGCGCCCAGGTGATCGCCGGTCTGGTCTACGAGCGTGACTCCATCACCAGCCAGGCCACCGCCATCGGCCAGCTGGAAACCGTCGGCCTGTCCTGGAAGCTCATGGACACCGAACTCGCCGAACTGCAAAGCGTGACCCCTGAAGACATCCAGAAGGCCGCTCGTACCTATTTCACTCGCGAACGCCTGAGCGTTGCCCACGTATTGCCTGAGGAGTCCGCTCATGAGTAAGCGCAAAAGCGCCAGCCCGGTCCTGCTCGGCCTGGCACTCGTGGCCCTGATCATCGCTGCCGGCCTTTATCTGCTGCGGGCGAACGAATCCAACGCCAGCCAGGCGCTGGACAAGGCCAAGAGCAGCCAGAAGCTGCAATCCCTGGCCGAGCTCGACGGCAAGGCCCCAAGCCGCCGCAGCCTCGACATCAAGACCTGGAGCACCGCCGAAGGCGCCAAGGTGCTGTTCGTCGAAGCCCATGAGCTGCCGATGTTCGACATGCGCCTGACCTTTGCCGCCGGCAGCAGCCAGGACGGCGACGCGCCAGGCCTGGCGATGCTGACCAACGCCATGCTCAACGAAGGCGTGGCCGGCAAGGATGTCGGCGCGATCGCCGAAGGTTTCGAAGGCCTGGGTGCCGACTTCGGCAACGGTGCCTACAAGGACATGGCCATCGCCTCCCTGCGCAGCCTGAGCGCACCGGACAAGCGCACGCCGGCCCTGCAACTGTTCGCCGATGTCGTCGGCAAGCCGACCTTCCCGGCCGACTCCCTGGCGCGCATCAAGAACCAGATGCTTGCCGGTTTCGAATACCAGAAGCAGAACCCCGGCAAGCTGGCGAGCCTGGAACTGATGAACCGCCTGTACGGCAGCCATCCGTATGCCCATTCCAGCGACGGCACCGCGCAGAGCGTACCGCCGATCAGCCTGGCCCAGCTGCGGGCGTTCCACGCCAAGGCCTATGCCGCCGGCAACGTGGTGATCGCCCTGGTGGGCGACCTGTCGCGCAGCGACGCCGAGGCGATTGCCGCACAGATCTCCTCTGCCCTGCCCAAAGGCCCGGCGCTGGCGAAAATCCCGCAACCGACCGAGCCGCAGGCCAGCGTCGGCCATATCGAATACCCGTCCAGCCAGACCAGCCTGCTGCTGGCGCAACTGGGCATCGATCGTGACGACCCGGATTACGCCGCGCTGTCCCTGGGCAACCAGATCCTTGGCGGCGGCGGTTTTGGCACCCGGCTGATGAGCGAAGTGCGCGAGAAGCGCGGCCTGACCTACGGCGTTTATTCCGGCTTCAGCCCGATGCAGGCCCGTGGCCCGTTCATGATCAACCTGCAGACCCGCGCCGAAATGAGCGAGGGCACCCTCAAGCTGGTGCAGGACGTGCTCGCCGACTACCTCAAGACCGGCCCGACCCAGAAGGAACTCGACGACGCCAAGCGCGAGCTGGCCGGCAGCTTCCCGCTGTCCACCGCCAGCAACGCCGACATCGTCGGCCAACTGGGCGCCATCGGCTTCTACAACCTGCCGCTGAGCTATCTTGAAGACTTCATGCAGCAGTCCCAGAGCCTGACCGTGGAGCAGGTCCGGGACGTACTGAACAAGCACCTGAGCGCGGACAAGATGGTCGTCGTCACCGCCGGTCCGACCGTGCCGCAAAAGCCGTTGCCGGCCCCTACTGACAAACCCGCCGAGCAGCCGCTCGGGGTTCCGGAGCACTAATGGCCAGCCCATCGCGTCCCAGCAAGAAACCCGTCCACAACCAGCACAACGGTGTGGGCCAACTGCGCATCATCGGCGGCGAGTGGCGCAGCCGTCGCCTGAGCTTCCCCGATGTGCCGGGCCTGCGCCCGACTCCGGACCGGGTGCGCGAAACCCTGTTCAACTGGCTGGCGCCTTATGTCGCCGGGGCCAAGGTGCTCGACCTGTTCGCCGGCAGCGGCGCGCTGTTTCTCGAAGCCCTGTCCCGTGGCGCCGCCATGGGCCAGGCGCTGGATGCCAGCAACCTGGCCGTGTCGCGCCTGCGCGAGCACCTGGGCACCCTGCGCTGCACCGTTGGCCAGGTGCAGACCGCCGACGCCCTGCGTTATCTGGAAACCCAGCCGGCCAGCCGTTTCGACCTGGTGTTCCTCGACCCGCCGTTCCATCAGAACCTGCTGCCGGCCGCCTGCGCCCTGCTGGAAGAACGCGACTGGCTGGCCGACGACGCCTGGGTCTATACCGAAAGTGAAACCGCGCCGTCGACCCTCGGCCTCCCGGCGAACTGGCGCCTGCACCGCGAGCAGAAATCCGGGCAGGTGTACTACGCCTTGTGGCAACGTATGGCAGGGATCGCCGGTTAAACCACTGGCCTGAAAAGGTGCGCAGCCCCGCCGGGGACGCGCACCGCTGCTACGAGAATCACCGTGCCTACTCCGTCAGATCGCTTCATTCCCGCCTTCGGCCTCGGCAACCCGCACCTGCAAACCCTGTGGGGCCCGCTGTGGCGCAAGACCACTCACCTCGACCGCCAGCGCGAACGCCTGTGGCTCGACGACGGCGACTTTCTCGATCTCGACTGGCACGGCCCGCACACCGCCACCGCGCCCCTGGTGCTGGTGCTGCACGGCCTGACCGGTTCTTCCAATTCGCCTTACGTGGCCGGCCTGCAAAAGGCCCTGGCGAACCAGGGCTGGGCCAGCGCGGCGCTGAACTGGCGCGGCTGCTCGGGCGAGCCGAACCTGCTGCCGCGCAGCTACCACTCGGGCGCCAGCGAAGACCTGGCCGCCGCCATCGACCACCTGCGCAGCAAGCGCCCGCTGGCCCCGCTGTTCGCGGTGGGCTACTCGCTGGGCGGCAATGTATTGCTCAAGCACCTGGGGGAAAGCGGCAGCGCCAGCCAGCTGCAAGGCGCCGTCGCGGTATCGGTGCCGTTTCGCCTGGACCAGTGCGCCGACCGTATCGGCCAGGGCTTTTCCAAGGTCTACCAGGCGCATTTCATGCGCGAGATGCTTGCCTACATCAAGGACAAGCAGCGCCAGTTCCAGCACGACGGGCGCCATGAGGGCCTGGCCGTGCTGGAGCGGCTCGGGCCGCTGGAAAAGCTGCGCACCTTCTGGGACTTCGACGGCCGGGTCACCGCGCCGCTGAATGGCTTTGCCGATGCCCAGGATTATTACCGGCGTGCCTCCAGCCGCTATTTCCTCGGGGAAATCCGCACACCAACCCTGATCATCCAGGCCGCGGACGATCCTTTCGTATTCCCCCACAGCCTGCCGGAAGCCCGCGAGCTGTCCGGCAGCACCCACTTCGAGCTGCAGGCCAAGGGTGGGCACGTCGGCTTTGTCGAGGGTTCGGTGAAGACGCCGGGTTATTACCTGGAACGGCGCATTCCCCAGTGGCTGTCCGGCCTGGGGCGTGAACCGCGATGAACAGCGGCCAGGGCGAATCGATCCGTTTCTGGCAAACCGCGCCCCTGGCCGGCGTGGAGTTGCTGGCCGCGCGTTATATCGAGCATCGCTTCGTGCCCCATGTGCATGACGGCTATGTGATCGGCATGATCATGGACGGCGCCCAGCGCTACCGTTATCGCGGCGCCGAGCACCTGGCGGGGCGCGGCACCCTGGTGCTGATCAACCCGGACGAGTTGCACACCGGCCACAAAGGCACCGAGGACGGCTGGCTGTACCGGGCGTTTTATCCGGACAACGCGCAAATCCTCGCCATGCTGGGCGAGCTGGAATTGCCCACCGACAGCCTGCCGGCCTTCGGCGCCACGCTGTATCGCGACCCCGATCTGGTCAGCGGCTTCTGCCAGTTGCATCAATTACTGGAAAGCCCGGCCACCGCCCTGCAACAACAGACCCTGTGGCGGGAAATGATGCTCTTGCTGCTGCGGCGTCACGCCGGGGTCAGGGCGCCGGGCAAACCCGGGCGGGAACACCGGGCGATCGTCCAGGCCAAGGAGTTGCTGCAAGCGCAACTGGCCGCCCCGCCGTCCCTGGAAGAACTGGCCGCGGCGGTCAATCTCTCGCCGTTTCATTTCGCCCGGGTATTCCGTCGCGCCACCGGCATGCCGCCGCACACCTGGCTGATGCAACAGCGCATCGCCCAGGCCCGGGCATTGCTGCGCGACGGTTGCCTGCCGCTGGAGGTGGCGACGCAATTGGGGTTCGCCGACCAGAGCCATCTGAGCCGGCAGTTCAAGCAGGTCTATGGCGTGGGGCCGGCGGCCTATCGCAGCGCCCGCCAGTTTCTCTGAAACAGCACCTGTCCCCTGTAGGAGCGAAGCTTGCTCGCGAAAAATGTCTCAGGCGACGCGGTCCAGCAGAAACAACGCAGCGCCTGGATCGCGAGCCAGCTTCGCTCCTACGGTAAGGGGATTCAGTCGCCCGTGGCGACCGCGCGCTGCGGATCGGTGATCCATTCGCTCCAGGAGCCGGCATACAACTTGCCCAGGGGATAACCGGCCAGGCACAGGGCGAACAGGTTGTGACAGGCGGTCACGCCCGAGCCGCAGTACGCCACCAGTTCGGTCGGCGCACGCTCGCCCAGCTTCGCGGCAAAACGCTTCTTGAGCTGATCGGCCGGCAGGAAACGGCCGTCGCTGTCCAGGTTGTCGGTGAACGCCGCACATTGCGCGCCGGGGATATGCCCGGCCACCGGGTCGATCGGCTCCACCTCGCCGCGAAAGCGTGGCTGGACGCGGGCGTCGAGCAGGGTCAGGGTCGGCTGGCCGAGGCGTTTTTGCAGCTGCTCGGCACTCAGCAGCAGGGTTTTGTCGGGCTGGCCCGTGAAATGGCCGAGAACATTGGTCGGCGGATCCAGGCTCAACGGCAGGCCCGCGGCGTGCCAGGCTTTCAAGCCGCCATCGAGAATGAACACACCGTCGCGCTTGCCCAGCCAGGCCAACAGCCACCAGGCGCGGGCGGCATAGGCACCGGGGCCGTCGTCGTAGAGCACGATGTCGCTGTCGGCGTCGATGCCCCAGGCTTGCAGGCGCGCGATCAGCGTCGCCGGTTCGGGCAGCGGATGACGCCCGGTCACGCCCTTGACCACCCGCCCACTGAGATCACGCTCCAGGTCGGCAAAATGCGCGCCGGCCAGATGCCCGCTGGCATAACTGCGCTGGCCGTAATCTGGGTCTTCCAGGGCAAAACGACAATCGAGAATCACCAGCCCGGGCTGCTCCAGGCGAGCGGCCAATTGCTGTGGACTGATCAGTTGCGCGATGGGCATGACGGGCTCCAGTAATTGAACGATGACTTGATCCAGATCCTACTGCACTTCTTCCAGGGCTTGCGCCAGGGGCACGTAAAACTCGTCGTATAGCGCATCGACCGCCTCCCGGGCGTGGTCGGTGACAAATCCGGCCTCCAGCACCAGCACCTGGTACACACCGCGCTTGATGGCTTCTTCGCTCAGGTGCGCGGAGTTTTCCCGGGTGGTGCACAAAAAACGCACCCAGGAAGTGAGGATGATCCAGGCATTGAGGGTCAGGGACTCGATCTGCACCTTGTCCATCCGCAGGATGCCGGCCTCGACGAAACCTTCGTAGATCGCCGTGCCGTGGATCAGGCAGCGCTGGGAGAAACGCCGGTAACGGGCGGCCAGTTCGGCATCGCTGTCGAGCAGGTGTTCCAGGTCGCGGTGCAGGAAGCGATAGCGCCACATGGCGGCCAGCAACTCCTGCAGGTAATAGCGCTTGTCTTCCACGGTCACGCTGCGGCCCTGGGGCAGGCGCAGGAAGCTGTCGACCAGGGCTTCGTACTCGCAGAACAGCACGGCGATGATCGCCTGCTTGTTGGGGAAGTGGTAATACAGGTTGCCCGGCGAAATCTCCATGTGGGCGGCAATGTGATTGGTGCTGACACTGCGTTCGCCTTGCTGGTTGAACAGCTCCAGGCTGTTCTGGACGATACGTTCGCGGGTTTTTATGCGTGGGGCCATGAGCGTGGGCTTTAATCGAGAAGGCATTGCCCGGCATCTTACGACCTATCCCCGATGGGATAAATCAAAGCTGGCCCGGGATCTCATTTGACATTTTAGAGTATAAACTCTAAAAATCTCCCACCCACAAAAACCGGAGCCGCCCATGTCTGCCGAAATCGCCTACTTGCCGGAAGCCCACCAGCAGCTGGATGAGCTCCACCGTCTGTTCGCTGTCCAGCGCCAGGCCTTCGCGGCCAACCCCATGCCACCGGCCGCCCAGCGCCAGCAATGGCTCAAGAGCCTGCGCGACCTGCTCGACAGCGAACGCCAGGCCCTGATCGAGGCCATCAGCGAAGACTTCAGCCATCGCAGCGCCGACGAAACCCTGCTCGCCGAAATCATGCCCAGCCTGCAGGGTATCCACTACGCCAGCAAACACCTCAAGGGCTGGATGAAACCTTCGCGGCGCAAAGTCGGCGTGGCCTTCCAGCCGGCCTCGGCCAAGGTCGTCTACCAGCCATTGGGCGTGGTCGGGGTGATCGTGCCGTGGAACTACCCGCTGTTCCTGGCCATCGGCCCGCTGGTCGGCGCGCTCGCCGCCGGCAACCGGGTATTGCTCAAGCTCAGCGAATCGACCCCCGCCACCGGCCTGCTGCTCAAGCGCCTGCTGGCCAAGGCGTTCCCCGAGGACCTGGTCGCCGTGGTGCTGGGCGAAGCCGACGTGGGCGTGGCCTTCTCCCGGCTGCCTTTCGATCACCTGCTGTTCACCGGCGCCACCAGCGTCGGCAAGCACGTGATGCGCGCCGCGGCGGAAAACCTGACCCCGGTGACCCTGGAGCTGGGCGGCAAGTCCCCGGCCATCGTTTCCGACGACGTGCCGCTCAAGGACGCCGCCGAACGCATCGCCTTCGGCAAGACCATGAACGCCGGCCAGACCTGCGTCGCCCCGGACTACGTGCTGGTCCCGGAACACCGCGTCGGCGCCTTCGTCGACGCCTATCGCCAGGTGGTCCGGGGCTTCTTCCCGACCCTGGTCGACAACCCCGACTACACGGCGATCATCAACCCGCGGCAACTGGCGCGCCTGAACAGCTACATCAGCGACGCCACCAGCAAGGGCGCGCTGCTGATCCCGCTGTTCGAGGAGAACCAGGAGCGGCGCATGGGCCACAGCCTGATGCTCAATGTCAGCGACGACATGACGGTGATGCAGGACGAGATCTTCGGCCCGATCCTGCCGATCGTGCCCTACACCGGCCTGGACCAGGCCTTCGCCTATATCAACCAGCGCCCTCGCCCCCTGGCGCTCTACTACTTCGGCTACGACAAAGCCGAGCAGGAGCGGGTACTCAACGAAACCCACTCGGGTGGGGTCTGCCTCAACGACACCCTGCTGCACGTCGCCCAGGACGACATGCCGTTCGGCGGCATCGGCCACTCGGGCATGGGCCATTACCACGGTCACGAGGGTTTCCTGACCTTCAGCAAAGCCAAGGGTGTACTGAGCAAGCAGCGCCTGAATGCCGCGCGACTGATCTACCCGCCTTATGGCAAACCGATCCAGAAGCTGATCCAGAAGCTGTTCATCCGCTAACCAGACCATTGCCGGGTAATAACAATAATGACTCCCAGCCTGCCTGCAGCACCCGTACTGTCGCGCCGTGGCCTGTTGAAAATCGGCCTGTGCGCCAGCGCGTTCCTGACCACCGCCGGCCTCGGCGCCAGCCTCAGCGGCTGCTCGTCCGGCACCGCGGCCAGCGGCTTTGCCGCATTGCGCAGCAGTGACCTGCCGGTGCTGCGGGCGCTGATCCCGGTCATGCTCGACGGCGCCGTGGCTGCCGAGAAGCTGCCGGCGGCGCTCGACGCCACCCTGAACAGCCTGGATCACAGCCTCGACCACTTGTCGCCGGAGATGCTCAAGCTCACCCGCCAGCTGTTCGACGTGCTGGGCATGGGCATCACCCGCGGCCCCCTGACCGGCATCTGGGGCAGTTGGGAAAACGCCAGCGCCGAAGACATCCGGCACTTCCTCGAACGCTGGGAAAACAGCTCCCTCAGCCTGCTGCGCATGGGCCACGCGTCCCTGCTGCAACTGGTGATGATGGCCTGGTACAGCCGCCCCGAATCCTGGGCCCATTGCGGTTATCCCGGGCCGCCCAGGATCTGACACCCGTAGCCGCTGCCGCAGGCTGCAATAAGCCCCGCAGGGGCTTGCTTTGCAGCCGATCGCAGTCTGCGGCAGCAGCTACAGAAATACAGAACAACTAGAGAACGCCTGATATGCCCGTACCCGATCTGTTTCGCGAAGGCCTGGCCCGAGGCTGGAAAACCTACAACGGCTCGCAATTGCAGGAGGACCTGACCCTCGAAGCGGATGTCGCCATCATCGGCAGCGGCGCGGGCGGCGGCACCAGCGCCGAGATCCTCAGCGCCGCCGGCTACAAGGTGCTGCTGATCGAAGAAGGGCCGCTCAAGACCAGCGACGACTTCAAGATGCTCGAGGACCAGGCCTACGCCAGCCTCTATCAGGAAGGCATCGGCCGCATGAGCAAGGATGGCGCCATCACCATCCTGCAAGGCCGCGCGGTCGGTGGCACCACCCTGATCAACTGGACCTCCAGCTTCCGTACCCCCGAGCCGACCCTGGAGCACTGGGCCAAGGAGCACGGCGTCAAGGGCCACAGCCCGGCCGAGATGGCGCCCTGGTTCGAAAAAATGGAGCAGCGCCTGGGGGTCGCTCCGTGGATCATGCCGCCCAACGCCAACAACGACGTGATCAGGATCGGCTGCGAGAAGCTCGGCTACAGCTGGCACGTGATCCCGCGCAACGTGCGCGGCTGCTGGAACCTTGGCTATTGCGGCATGGGCTGCCCGACCAACGCCAAGCAGTCGATGATGGTCACCACCATTCCCGCGACCCTGGAGAAAGGCGGCGAGCTGCTGTACCTGGCCCGCGCCGAGCGCTTGCAGATCAAGGGCGACCAGGTCGAAAGCCTGCTCTGCCTGGCCATGGACGAGCGCTGCGTGGCGCCCACCGGGCGCACCATCAAGGTCAAGGCCCGGCACTACGTGCTGGCCGGTGGCGGCATCAACAGCCCGGCCCTGCTGCTGCGCTCCGACGCGGCCGATCCGCACAAACGCCTGGGCAAACGCACCTTCCTGCACCTGGTGAACTTCTCCGCCGGGCAGTTCGACCAGGTGATCAACCCGTTCTACGGTGCGCCGCAGTCGATCTACTCCGATCATTTCCAGTGGCAGGACGGCGCCACTGGCAAGATGTCCTACAAGCTCGAGGTGCCACCGCTGCAACCGGCGCTGGCCGCCACCCTGCTCGGCGGTTTCGGCCCGCAAAGCGCGCTGAACATGCAGCAGTTGCCCCACACCCACGCCATGCTCGCGCTGCTGCGCGACGGTTTTCACCCGGACAGCAGCGGCGGCAGCGTGGAACTGCGCGGCGACGGTTCGCCGGTGCTCGACTATCAGGTCTCGGACTACGCCTGGGACGGCGTGCGCCGGGCCTTCCACAGCATGGCGGAGATCCAGTTCGCCGGCGGCGCCAAGGCGGTCATGCCGATGCACAGCGATGCCCGCTACGTGAAGACCCTGGCCGAGGCCAGGACCCTGATCGACGGCCTGAACCTTGCGCTGTACCGCACCCGCCTGGGCAGCGCCCATGTGATGGGCGGTTGCGCCATGGGCGAAGACCCGAAAAACGCCGTCGCCGACAGCCTGGGCCGCCATCACCAACTGGCCAATCTGTCGATCCACGACGGTTCGCTGTTCCCCACCAGCATCGGTGCCAACCCGCAATTGTCGGTCTACGGCCTGACCGCGCAACTGGCCACGGCCCTGGCCGAACGGCTGAAAAGCAGGTGAAAACGCCGCTTATTTTCGTCGTCTATAGTGCTTTCTTCCGTTACAGGCGACTTGGCCGACCGGAAAGGCTGCGATACCATCCGACTCCCCAACGGACTCCCGCCAGGACGACGCGATGAACCGAGTGTTGTACCCAGGTACCTTCGACCCTATTACCAAGGGCCATGGCGATCTGGTCGAACGCGCCTCGCGCCTGTTCGATCATGTGATCATCGCCGTCGCCGCCAGCCCGAAGAAAAACCCGCTTTTTCCCCTGGAACAGCGTGTGGAACTGGCTCGCGAGGTCACCAAGCATCTGCCGAACGTTGAAGTCGTCGGTTTTTCCACGCTGCTCGCGCATTTCGCCAAGGAGCAGAACGCCAATGTCTTCCTGCGGGGGCTGCGGGCGGTTTCGGACTTCGAATACGAATTCCAGCTGGCCAACATGAACCGCCAACTGGCGCCGGACGTGGAAAGCCTGTTCCTCACGCCGTCTGAACGTTATTCGTTCATTTCCTCGACCCTGGTCCGGGAAATCGCGGCATTGGGCGGCGATATCAGCAAGTTCGTGCATCCGGCCGTGGCCGACGCCCTGACCCTGCGCTTCAAGAAATAACCCCCGCGGGAGCTGGCGCAGCCTGCGCCAGCTCCCGCGCAGTCGACCTGCAAACGCCCCTCCCATCGAGCCCCGCGTGCACTGCGCTCGCCAATGCGGCACAATTGCGCCATTGGTTTTTCAAATGCCTGGGCCCGCCGCCCTGGCCGGAGTGCCCCATGTCCCTGATCATCACCGACGATTGCATCAACTGCGACGTCTGCGAACCCGAGTGCCCGAACGCCGCGATTTCCCAAGGCGAAGAGATCTACGTGATCGACCCGAACCTGTGCACCCAATGTGTCGGCCACTATGACGAGCCGCAATGCCAGCAGGTCTGCCCGGTGGATTGCATCCCGCTGGACGAGGCCCACCCGGAGACCGAAGAAGAGTTGATGGCCAAGTACCGGAAGATCACCGGCAAGGCTTGAGAAATTTAGCGCCTGGCTGGACGCCTTCGCGGGCAAGTCGGATCGCCGCCCGCTCGCCCCTACAGGGTTTTGCTTCTGTAGGAGCGAGGCTTGCCCGCGATGCTTTTCAGCTCTGGCATTTAGGGCAGAACACGCTCGCACGCTGCCCCAGCTTGATCTCGCGCAGCCCCGTGCCACAGACCTTGCAGTGTTCCCCGCCACGCCCGTAGACGAACAGTTCCTGCTGGAAATAGCCCGGCTGCCCGTCGCCGCCGATAAAGTCGCGCAGGGTGGTGCCGCCGCGCTCGATGGCCGCGGCCAGGATACGTTTGATCTCGATCGCCAGCTTCAGGTAGCGCGCCCGGGAAATCCCCTTGGCTTCGCGACGCGGGTCGATGCCGGCGGCGAACAGCGCTTCGGTCGCGTAGATATTGCCCACCCCCACCACCACCGCGTTGTCCATGATGAACGGCTTGACCGCCATCGAACGTCCCCGCGACAGCTGATACAGGCGCTCGCCGTCGAACAGGTCGGTCAGCGGCTCCGGCCCCAGGCGGATCAGCAGCTCGTGATTGAGCGGATCGAGGCTCCAGAGCATCGCGCCAAAGCGCCGCGGGTCGGTGTAGCGCAGGGCCAGGCCGGACTCCAGCTCGATATCCACATGCTCGTGCTTGGCCGCCGGCAGGCCGACCTCTACCAGGCGCAAGTTGCCCGACATGCCCAGGTGACTGATCAGGGTGCCGACTTCGGCATTGATCAGCAGGTACTTGGCGCGGCGCTCGACCTTGACGATCTGCTGGCCGGACAGGCGCACATCGAGGTCCTCCGGAATCGGCCAGCGCAGACGCCGCTCGCGCACGATCACGCGGCTGACGCGCTGCCCTTCCAGGTGCGGCGCGATACCGCGCCGGGTGGTTTCGACTTCCGGTAATTCAGGCATGTGCGCCTCGTGTTCTCTATAACGTGGTCGGGAATCAGTGCGCGCCCAGTTCGCGCACGGTTTCCTTGAGGTTCTCGAAGTCATAGTCGGACAGGCCGACGTAATCGAGGATCAGATGGCCGATGCTGTTCCATTCATGATCATCGACCTGATTGCCCAGCACCCGGTAGGACGCGCAGATATGCTCGGCCATTTTCAGGATCGCCAGCAGGTTCTTCAGCTGGCTGTTGCGCGAAGACTCGTCGCTGAAGATCGCCAGGGCGTTGTGGTGATTGGCGATGGCGTTGGTCACATGCTCCGGCAGGCGCCAGGACTTGGCCGTGTAGTAACCGACCACCGCGTGGTTGGTATTGAACACACGGTTTTCCGTGTCCACCACCCGGTTCTCGGGGCCCGCGCTGGCGTAGGCCTCTTCCAGCACCGTCATGTAGTCGGGGAAGCGCTTGAGCATCAGCGGCACGCCGCAATCGTGGAACAGCCCCAGGGCATAGGCTTCGTCGACCGCTTGCGAGCCGGTGCGCTTGGCCAGGGTCAGGCAGGTCATCGCCACATCCTGGGCGGTGTCCCAGAAGCGGTTGAGGGTGACGATGGTTTCGTCGCTCATCTCGCCCTTGATCGACTGCGCGTTGATCAGGTTGATGATCGAACGGCTACCCAACAGGTTCACCGCGCGCTGGATCGAGGCGATCTTGTTGCTCAGCCCGTAATACGGCGAGTTGACGATTTTCAGCAGGGCGCCGGAAAGGCCCGGGTCCTGGGAGATCAGCCGCGCGATCACTTCCAGGTCAGGGTCGGGCATGTACTGCTCCATCTGCAAATCCACCATGATTTGCGGTTGGGGCGGCACGCTGATGCCTTGCAGGGCCTGTTGAATCTGTTCGGCGGAAAGCTCTTGGGACATAGATACGCACTCTGGACTAGGCGGCGATTCTAACCCTTTAAAAGGCGCCCATGGCCACCCGACAGGAACTTTACAACGGGCGCCTCGGGGCAACGCCGGGCCAGGCGCGGGATATCCATGGCGGGTCTGCCCTGTCACCGCATATCCACTCGCCAGCCTCTCGGCGAGCGCAACACGTTATACTCCCGCTCTTTTTTCCGGAGCGACGTCATGTCCCTGCCAAGCCTGCGCCTCAAAGCCAACGCCGATCGCCGCCTGCGCGCCGGCCACCTGTGGGTCTACAGCAACGAAATCGATGTAGCCGCCACCCCACTCCACGGCTTCAAGGCAGGCGACCAGGCAGTGCTGGAAGCCGCCGGCGGCAAGCCGCTGGGCGTCGTCGCCATGAGCCCGAACAACCTGATCTGCGCCCGCCTGCTGTCGCGCGACGCCAAGCTGGCGCTGGACAAGTCGCTGCTGGTGCACCGCCTGAACGTGGCCCTGTCGCTGCGCGAGCGCCTGTTCGACAAGCCGTTCTACCGCCTGGTCTACGGCGATTCCGACCTGTTGCCGGGCCTGGTGGTCGACCGCTTCGGCGACATCCTCGTGGTGCAGCTGGCGTCAGCGACCATGGAACAGCACAAGGACGACGTGATCGCCGCCCTGGTCCAGGTGCTCAAGCCCAGCGGCATCCTGTTCAAGAACGACTCCGCCGCGCGTGACGCCGAAGGCCTCAACCGTTACGTGGAAACCGTGTTCGGCCTGGTGCCGGAGTGGGTCGCCCTGGAAGAGAACGGCGTGAAGTTCGAGGCCCCGGTGATGGAAGGCCAGAAAACCGGCTGGTTCTACGACCACCGTATGAACCGCGCCCGCCTGGCGCCTTATGCCAAGGGCAAGCGCGTGCTGGACCTGTTCAGCTACATCGGCGGCTGGGGCGTGCAGGCCGGTGCCTTCGGTGCCAGCGAAGTGTTCTGTGTCGATGCCTCGGGCTTCGCCCTCGATGGCGTTGAACGCAACGCCGCCCTGAACGGCATCGCCGAGAAAGTCACCTGCATCGAAGGCGACGTATTCGAGGCCCTGAAAGAACTCAAGGCCGCCGAAGAGCGTTTCGACGTGATCGTGGCCGACCCGCCCGCCTTCATCAAACGCAAGAAAGACCTGAAGAACGGCGAAGGCGCCTACCGCCGCCTGAACGAACAGGCCATGCGCCTGCTCAGCAAGGACGGCATCCTGGTCAGCGCTTCGTGCTCGATGCACCTGCCGGAAGACGACCTGCAGAACATTCTGCTCACCAGCGCCCGCCACCTGGACCGCAATATCCAGCTGCTGGAACGCGGCGGCCAGGGCCCGGACCACCCGGTGCACCCGGCCATCCCGGAAACCCGCTACATCAAGAGCATCACCTGCCGCCTGCTGCCTAACAGCTGAGCCTGACTGGACGCCCCTTGCCCCACGCGGCAAGGGGCGCCCAAACCGATTGCCCCCACCACCTCACCCAAGCCTCAGCGCTCAAGCGACCTGTGCCCGACGGCGCGCGCGCCATAAAGAGCCGAGGAACATGGCACCGGAGAATGCGAGGGTCGGCGCGGCAAAAAACGCCAGGGACAGCAACCCGCTCTTGAAGGGGTCGAGGTGACGGTGCTGAATCCATAGCTTGAACAGCCACTGCGCCAGCCAGGGCATTGGCAGAGCCAGCAGCACCCAGGCGCCGTTGCCGAGCAGCCGTCGCCACAGATGGTCACGCCCCAGCAGCAGCGTGGCACCGAGCAGGGTCATCAGCAGCAGGCCGGCTGTCACGCCGCCCCCCACGCCAAGGCTGAAGGGCAGACCACTGCAGGCCCACACCAGCCCCACCGCACCCAACGCCACCAGCAGCATCGCGATCCAGGTCCGCGGCTGGCGTCGCTGCTCGGCCAGCAGTTGCAGCAGCCCACCGCCCATCAACAGGGCAGCCGCCAGCGCGGCCATGGCGACACCGGACAAGCCGCTGTAAAGGACGGTCCACATCAGCAGCAGGCCCTGCCCCAGGCCAACAAAAAAGTAGAACCTCAAGGATCGCAGCGTCGCGGACATTCCAGCTCCATTTGGAAGGTGATCGAAGGCCGGCGAGTCTAAACCAGTCCCTGATCGTCGGCTGCCCATTTCCATATCCAGGCAATCGACGCCGTAGAGCGGCCACGGCATTCCTTCCTGGCGCCAGCGGTGTAGAATCGCGAGATTCATCGCCAGTCATCCCCCGGCGGGTTTATGAGCTCAGGCTGAGGCGCGCGGCGATCCCGCGGCGTCATCGGCAGCTTCAGGACACACGGCCATTTCTGAGTGTTCCAGAGGTCAATAGAAGCTCACTCCCCATTTGTTACCTGATTAGCCGCCCGGAGTGCTCCATGCCTGATTACCGCTCGAAAACATCCACCCACGGCCGCAACATGGCCGGCGCCCGCGCACTGTGGCGTGCCACGGGGATGAAAGATGACGACTTCAAGAAGCCGATCATCGCCATTGCCAACTCCTTCACCCAGTTCGTACCGGGCCACGTGCACCTCAAGGACCTGGGCCAGCTGGTCGCCCGCGAAATCGAACGCGCCGGCGGCGTGGCCAAGGAATTCAACACCATCGCCGTGGATGACGGCATCGCCATGGGTCACGACGGCATGCTGTATTCGCTGCCGAGCCGCGAGATCATCGCCGACTCCGTGGAATACATGGTCAACGCCCACTGCGCCGACGCCATCGTCTGCATCTCCAACTGCGACAAGATCACCCCCGGCATGCTGATGGCCGCCCTGCGCCTGAACATCCCGGTGATCTTCGTCTCCGGCGGCCCGATGGAAGCCGGCAAGACCAAGCTCGCCTCCCACGGCCTCGACCTGGTCGACGCCATGGTGATCGCCGCCGACTCCAGCGCTTCTGACGAGAAGGTTGCCGAGTACGAGCGCAGCGCCTGCCCGACCTGCGGTTCGTGCTCCGGCATGTTCACCGCCAACTCGATGAACTGCCTGACCGAAGCCCTGGGCCTGGCCCTGCCGGGCAACGGTTCGACCCTGGCCACCCACAGCGACCGCGAGCAGCTGTTCCTGCAGGCCGGCCGCACCATCGTCGAGCTGTGCAAGCGCTACTACGGCGAGAACGACGAGTCGGTGCTGCCGCGCAACATCGCCAACTTCAAGGCGTTCGAGAACGCCATGATGCTTGACATCGCCATGGGCGGTTCGACCAACACCATCCTGCACCTGCTGGCCGCCGCCCAGGAAGCCGAGATCGATTTCGACCTGCGCGACATCGACCGCCTGTCCCGCAGCGTGCCGCAGCTGTGCAAGGTGGCGCCGAACATCCAGAAGTACCACATGGAAGACGTGCACCGCGCCGGCGGCATCTTCAGCATCCTCGGTTCCCTGGCCCGTGGCGGCCTGCTGCACACCGACCTGCCGACCGTGCACAGCCGCAGCATGGAAGAAGCCATCGCCAAGTGGGACATCACCCAGACCAACGACGAAGCGGTGCACCACTTCTTCAAGGCAGGCCCGGCCGGCATCCCGACCCAGACCGCGTTCAGCCAGTCGACCCGCTGGCCGAGCCTCGACGACGACCGTGAACACGGCTGCATTCGCAGCGTCGAGCACGCCTACTCGAAAGAAGGCGGCCTGGCCGTGCTGTACGGCAACATCGCCCTGGACGGCTGCGTGGTGAAGACCGCCGGCGTCGACGAGTCGATCCACGTCTTCGAAGGCAACGCGAAGATCTTCGAAAGCCAGGACAGCGCGGTGCGCGGCATCCTCGCCGACGAAGTGAAAGAAGGCGACATCGTCATCATTCGCTACGAAGGTCCGAAAGGCGGTCCGGGCATGCAGGAAATGCTCTACCCGACCTCCTACCTGAAGTCCAAGGGCCTGGGCAAAGCCTGCGCCCTGCTGACCGACGGCCGCTTCTCCGGCGGCACCTCGGGCCTGTCCATCGGCCACGCTTCGCCGGAAGCCGCCGCGGGCGGCGCCATCGGCCTGGTCCAGGACGGCGACAAGGTGCTGATCGACATTCCGAACCGCTCGATCAATCTGTTGGTCAGCGACGAAGAACTGGCCGCGCGCCGTGTCGAGCAGGACAAGAAAGGCTGGAAGCCAGCGGAAAAACGCCCACGCAAGGTGACCACCGCCCTGAAAGCCTACGCCCTGCTGGCCACCAGCGCCGACAAGGGCGCGGTGCGCAACAAGGCACTGCTCGACGGCCTGTGATTGCCAGCCGCTGAATGAAAATGCCCCGCCAAGCGCGGGGCATTTTTTTGGTTCTTCACGGAATTCCGGGAAACACAGAAACAAGAACGCCGATTTGATTGATGATGTTCGTGCGAGCAAACACATCTAAAAAACCGGCGTTCTTATGCACGATATTAATACTTTCCTTCCTTTTTGGGAGGGCTTTTCTGTCGTCACGATCAAGCCTGATGGCGATGCCCTACAGATCGATCTGACGCCCCACACCACCCGATTCCCTTCCTGTGGTGGATGCCAAAAGCCCTGTTCAACCACTCACGAGTATTGCGAGCGAGTCGTTCGTGATTTGCCCATTCTCGGCCGTGCAGTGCGCCTCAGCGTTTTGCTCAGACGTGTTGGCTGTCGTGACTGCGGCAAACGCATGGAGAC
>NZ_JAQZAA010000120.1:0-25846 GCF_028640875.1 Pseudomonas sp. SBT1-2
GTCTCCATGCGTTTGCCGCAGTCACGACAGCCAACACGTCTGAGCAAAACGCTGAGGCGCACTGCACGGCCGAGAATGGGCAAATCACGAACGACTCGCTCGCAATACTCGTGAGTGGTTGAACAGGGCTTTTGGCATCCACCACAGGAAGGGAATCGGGTGGTGTGGGGCGTCAGATCGATCTGTAGGGCATCGCCATCAGGCTTGATCGTGACGACAGAAAAGCCCTCCCAAAAAGGAAGGAAAGTATTAATATCGTGCATAAGAACGCCGGTTTTTTAGATGTGTTTGCTCGCACGAACATCATCAATCAAATCGGCGTTCTTGTTTCTGTGTTTCCCGGAATTCCGTGAAGAACCCAAAAAATGCCCCCCCCCCGAGGTCTAACCAAAGGTGACGGCTCATAACGCTTGGGAGCGCGAAAGAAATGCGCTATGTGACCATCAGAAAGTTTTCCAGCGAGTGTGGATACACAGAGGCCGCGATTCGAGCAAAGATCGCTGACGGCACTTGGGGTAAAGATCACGTTTGGCAAAAGGCACCTGACGGGCGAGTGCTGATCGACGTCGATGGTCACGAAGCTTGGGTGGAGATGGGCAAACCATCAACGGCGAATCGAGAACAGAAGTTCCGGTCAGGGCAGAGCCCCGGGCCGTTGACGAGCAAAGGGCCAGAACTCGGAAGTCCAAAGCCGTTAGCGTGATACCTCTCGTCGGAGCGAACATGCTTTCCGAATGGTGGCTTTCGGGCCCCTTCTGGCGGAAAGAAAAAATGCCAAAAAGCACCTAGCAGCGAGCGCCATGTATCCCCACATGTATTCCTCGCGAACACATGAAGAAAAATATCCAATAAATACAAATGGTTAATCGCTAAGTTCAAATGTCTGTGTACCACCAAGTACCTCAACAAAGCCCGCCTTGTGCGGGCTTTGTTGTTTCTGGCTATCTCTCCTCGTATCCCCCCTCTACCTCGCCTTCCCTCCGCCCTCTTGCCCCATGAGCGCACGAAGCATTCTCTGCGACTGCCTGGGCCAGACTATTGCCTTCAATGCCGACGGCTGGATCAACGCCCCTGTCGCCGCCGCTCGCTTCGACAAAGCCCCCAACGAATGGCTTGACCTCGACTCCACCGAAGCCCCTACCAGATCTTGCAGGTGCCAAGCCTGTGCAAGTCCTCTATAAAACTGCACTCCATCCCTAAGGAACCCCAGCGATGCACATGGAAGAGCACACACTGAACGAAATGAGCGATGAGCTGAAACTCATGCTCGGCCGCTTTCGGCACGAACAATTCGTCGAGAAACTCGGATGGCGGCTGCCCGCCCATCCGAGCCAGGCAGGTTGTGAATGGGATCAATACGACACCGAACACGCCCGCTACCTCCTGGCGTTCAATGCAGATCGCGCCATCGTTGGCTGCGCCCGGCTGATTCCCACCACGCTCCCCAACCTGCTTGAGGGGGTGTTCAGCCATGCCTGCGCCGGGGCGCCGCCCAAGCATCCAGCCGTCTGGGAAATGACTCGCTTCACCACCTGCGAACCGCAATTGGCGATGCCGTTGTTCTGGAGAAGCCTCAAGACGGCCGCACTGGCGGGCGCAGAGGCCATCGTCGGGATCGTCAACAGCACCATGGAGCGCTATTACAAAATCAACGGCGTCCACTACGAACGGCTGGGCCCGGTCACGGTGCACCAGAATGAGAAAATCCTCGCCATCAAACTCTCGGCCCACCGCGAGCACCATCGCAGCGCGGTCGCACCGTCAGCCTTCATGTCCGACACATTATTGAAAGAGACAGCTTGATACAGGCCGAGTCGTCCTTTTTGAATGCCCCTCAGATATAGCCCATCGCGACTGCGTAAGACACTGCCTGCACGCGGTTACTGGCGCCGATTTTGCGCTGGATGTTGCGGTGATGGTAATTCACGGTATCGGTGCACACCCCCATGATCACGCCGATTTCCTCCGAGGTCTTGCCGTCGGCCGTCCAGCGCAGCACATCACATTCCCTCCCACTGAACGCCACGCCCGTATTGAAGACACGCACGTCGCTCTCCAGCTCGGAAATTTTCTCGTGGGCCGCGGCGGCAAAGGCTCTGGTCACCGGCTTCAAGGCTTCAAACTCCTGAAGGCTGATGGGGTTATTCTTGCGCGCCAGGCTTAACACCCCGACCCTCCCCTGGGCGTTGAACGAGGGTTGTGCCAGGCCGTGGCATAAATGTGAATCCTTGGCTTCAGACCACAGGTCCGCGCATCCCCGGAACAACTCATTGCTCCATAGAATGGGGGCCGACGAGACTTTGCTGTGCTTCACCGTGGGATCGATCACCGCGTAGTTAGCCGCCTGATATCGCTGCACCCAGTCCTCGGGGTAATTGCCGTACATATAAGTCCTGGGCCGCATGAACGGGGTCACGCTGCACATGCCGTAGGCAAAAAAATCAAACCGTAGTTCGCGCAAGGCCCTCAACGCGACAGCCGTAAACTCCTGCATATCCATGGTTCGCGCAAAGATACTATAAAAGTACGCATCCCATCCCAACTGCTGCCCTAATTCCATTTTGAGCACCACTAAAGTTGAAAACAGGCCGTTAGACTAGACCAACCTGAATCTCTGTCAACAAGCAAAATCACATCGTCATAGAAGGCTTTGCGCTAGCACTAGATTCATTGCGCCTAATCCAACCAACTACTTAGAACATTGCATCCCGGCGATGTTAGTAAGCCATTACCACCTTTCAGCCGACGAATGAACCTGCCTCTTCACAATAATGCAACAGTTCATTCGGTGGGCTGCAGCCAACCCGTTCATACGCCAATCACTACAAGATCTGGTAGTTCCACCCCCAAGAAACGCAGGTGTATAAACAACACCCGCTCAGCACCGCCACGCAGGAACATAGTTAAACACTGTAAATATTCACCCACGTCAATTAACTAAATATTTACTTTCAACATTATCACCCCCAACTAAGGAGGATGCTGCCCATGCCTGCTTCGCTTTCCCCTAGCGGCTTTAATGATCATCTTGAACTTCGCCAGAAAAATCGCGCCACCGTCGAACAGTACATGCGCACTAACGGCAAAGATCGCCTGCGCCGGCATGAACTGTTCACTCAGGATGGCAGTGGCGGTTCCTGGAACACCGAAACCGGTAAACCCCTCGTGTTCCAGGGCCACGCGAAGCTGGCCGCCCTCGGCGCATGGCTGGAGAAGTGCTTTCCAGACTGGCAATGGCACAACGTCCGGGTGTTTGAAACCGATAACCCCAACCACTTCTGGGTGGAGAGCGACGGTCGCGGCAAGACTCTGGTTCCCGGTTATCCCGAAGGTTATTGCGAAAACCATTACATCCATTCTTTCGAACTGGATGACGGCAAGATCACGCAGAGCCGTGAATTCATGAACCCCTTCGAACAACTTCGCGCCTTGGGTATCCCCGTTCCAAGAATCAAGCGTGAAGGTATCCCCGCCTCATAAGCCCCCCCTAATTCATTGGAGATTGAGCATGCCTAACAGTGCAACGCAACAACTAACCGCTAACGACACCAGTGAACTTCGCCGCAAAAACCGCGCCACGGTCGAGCAATATATGCGGACCAAAGGCCAGGACCGCCTGCGCCGCCATGAACTATTTACCGAAGATGGTACAGGCGGCTTATGGACCACCGACACCGGCGCGCCGATTGTAATCAGTGGCAAAGCCAAGTTGGCCGAACATGCTGTTTGGTCACTCAAGTGCTTCCCGGACTGGGAATGGTACAACGTCAAAGTATTTGAAACCGATGACCCTAACCATATCTGGGTCGAGTGCGATGGCCGCGGCAAGATCCTCTTTCCCGGCTATCCGGAAGGCTATTACGAGAACCACTTCCTGCACTCCTTCGAGCTGGAAGACGGCAAAGTAAAACGCAATCGCGAATTCATGAACGTCTTTCAGCAACTGCGCGCCCTGGGTATTCCAGTACCGCAAATCAAACGCGAAGGCATTCCAACTTAATCCCTCGTGAGAGTGATCGCATCATGGAAGACTTACTGAAACGGGTTTTAAGTTGTGAAGCGTTCCAGCAGCCTCAATGGAGCGAGCCCTCACAATTGCACGATGCGCAGGCCTACCTCAGGGACAGCGCCTCATTGATACGAGTGGAAGACATCCTGGTGCTGCGCGCCACGCTGGCTCGTGTAGCGGCCGGCGAAGCGATGGTCATCCAGTCCGGTGACTGCGCCGAGGACATGGATGAAAGCACTCCCGACCATGTGGCCCGCAAAGCCGCGGTGCTGGACATCCTGGCCGGTACGTTCCGGCTGGTGACCCAGCAACCGGTGGTACGGGTGGGCCGGATTGCCGGGCAGTTTGCCAAGCCGCGCTCCAACAACAACGAACGCATCGGCGATGTCGAATTGCCGGTGTATCGCGGCGACATGGTCAACGGCCGCGAGGCCGTCTGCGGTCATCGCCAGCACGATGCGCAACGCCTGGTTCGAGGCTATAGCGCCGCGCGGGACATCATGCAACACCTGGGCTGGAAAGCGTCGGCAAGCCAGGAACACCTCAGCGGTTCACCGGCCTGGACCAGCCACGAAATGCTGGTACTCGACTACGAACTGCCACAACTGCGCCAGGACGAACAGGGCCGGGTATTTCTCGGTTCGACCCACTGGCCGTGGATCGGCGAGCGTACCCGTCAGTTAACGGGCGCTCACGTGACGCTGCTCAGCGAAGTGCTCAATCCGGTGGCGTGCAAGGTTGGCCCGGACATCACCCGGGACCAGTTGCTGAGCCTGTGTGAACGCCTGGACTCCAAGCGCGAACCCGGCCGGCTGACCCTGATTGCCCGCATGGGCGCGCAAAAGGTCGCCGATCGCCTGCCGCCGCTGGTTGAAGCGGTGCGCCAGGCCGGCCACAAGATCATCTGGCTGAGCGACCCGATGCACGGCAACACCATCGTCGCGCCCTGCGGCAACAAGACCCGCATGGTGCAGGCCATCACCGAGGAAATCACCGCCTTCAAGCATGCCGTGACCTCAGCCGGTGGCGTGGCCGCCGGCCTGCACCTGGAAACCACCCCTGACGACGTCAGCGAGTGCGCTTCCGATGCCGCCGGCCTGCATCAGGTCGCCAGCCGCTACAAGAGCCTGTGCGACCCGCGCCTGACCCCCTGGCAGGCCATTACCGCGGTGATGGCCTGGAAGAACCAGCCCACCTCAACCCTTGCCTCCTTTTGACTGGAGTTTGTCGACATGACCGGCATTCCATCGATCGTCCCTTACGTCTTGCCTACTTCGCGCGACCTGCCCATCAACCTCGCGCAATGGAGCATCGACCCCGAGCGTGCCGTGCTGCTGGTGCATGACATGCAGCGCTACTTCCTGCGGCCCTTGCCCGACGCCCTGCGTGAACAGGTCGTGAGCAATGCCGCGCGCATTCGCCAGTGGGCCGCCGACAACGGCGTTCCGGTGGCCTACACCGCCCAACCTGGCAGCATGAGCGAGGAGCAACGCGGGCTGCTCAAGGACTTCTGGGGCCCGGGCATGAAGGCCAGCCCCACCGACCGCGAGGTGGTCGACGCCCTGACCCCCAAGCCCAGTGACTGGCTGCTGACCAAGTGGCGCTACAGCGCGTTCTTCAACTCCGACCTGCTGGAACGCATGCGTGCCAACAATCGCGATCAGTTGATCCTGTGCGGGGTGTACGCCCATGTCGGGGTACTGATTTCCACCGTGGATGCCTACTCCAACGACATCCAGCCCTTCCTCATTGCCGACGCCATCGCCGACTTCAGCAAGGAGCATCACTGGATGGCCATCGAATACGCCGCCAGCCGTTGCGCCATGGTCATCACCACCGACGAGGTGGTGCTATGAGCCAAGCCGCCCGTCTCATGGAGCGCATCCTGCAACCGGCTCCCGAGCCGTTTGCCCTGTTGTACCGCCCGGAATCCAGCGGGCCCGGCCTGCTGGATGTGCTGATCGGCGAAATGTCGGAGCCGCAGGTCCTGGCCGATATCGACTTGCCTGCCACCTCGATCGGCGCGCCTCGCCTGGATGTACTGACGCTGATCCCCTACCGGCAGATTGCCGAACGCGGTTTCGAGGCGGTGGACGACCAGTCGCCGCTGCTGGCGATGAACATCACCGAGCAGCAATCCATCAGCATCGAGCGCTTGCTGGGACTGCTGCCCAACGTGCCGATCCAGTTGAACAGCGAACGTTTCGACCTCAACGACGCGAGCTACGCCGAGATCGTCAGCCAGGTGATCGCCAACGAAATCGGCTCCGGGGAAGGCGCCAACTTCGTCATCAAGCGCACCTTCCTGGCCGAGATCAGCGAGTACGGCCCGGCCAGTGCGCTGTCGTTCTTTCGCCATCTGCTGGAACGGGAGAAAGGTGCCTACTGGACGTTCATCATCCACACCGGCAGCCGTACCTTCGTGGGCGCGTCCCCCGAGCGCCACATCAGCATCAAGGATGGGCTCGCGGTGATGAACCCCATCAGCGGCACTTACCGCTATCCGCCCGCCGGCCCCAACCTGAGCGAAGTCATGGACTTCCTGGCGGATCGCAAGGAAGCCGACGAGCTCTACATGGTGGTGGATGAAGAGCTGAAAATGATGGCGCGCATTTGTGAGGATGGCGGCCACGTCCTCGGTCCTTACCTCAAGGAAATGGCGCACCTGGCCCACACCGAGTACTTCATCGAAGGCAAGACCCATCGCGATGTACGGGAAATCCTGCGCGAAACCCTGTTTGCACCCACCGTCACCGGCAGCCCGCTGGAAAGCGCCTGCCGGGTCATCCAGCGTTATGAGCCGCAAGGCCGCGCGTACTACAGCGGCATGGCCGCGCTGATCGGCAGCGATGGCAAGGGCGGCCGTTCCCTGGACTCGGCGATCCTGATTCGCACCGCCGACATCGATAACAGCGGCGAGGTGCGAATCAGCGTGGGCTCGACCATCGTGCGCCATTCCGACCCGATGACCGAGGCTGCCGAAAGCCGGGCCAAGGCCACTGGCCTGATCAGCGCACTGAAAAACCAGGCGCCCTCGCGCTTCGGCAACCACCTGCAAGTGCGCGCCGCATTGGCCAGCCGCAATGCCTACGTCTCGGACTTCTGGCTGATGGACAGCCAGCAGCGGGAGCAGATCCAGGCCGACTTCAGTGGCCGCCAGGTGCTGATCGTCGACGCAGAAGACACCTTCACCTCGATGATCGCCAAGCAACTGCGGGCCCTGGGTCTGGTGGTGACGGTGTGCAGCTTCAGCGACGAATACAGCTTTGACGGCTACGACCTGGTCATCATGGGCCCCGGCCCCGGCAACCCGAGCGAAGTCCAACAGCCGAAAATCAACCACCTGCATGTGGCCATCCGCTCCTTGCTCAGCCAGCAGCGGCCGTTCCTGGCAGTGTGCCTGAGCCATCAGGTGCTGAGCTTGTGCCTGGGCCTGGAACTGCAGCGCAAAGCCATTCCCAACCAGGGCGTGCAAAAACAGATCGACCTGTTCGGCACCACCGAACGGGTGGGTTTCTACAACACCTTCGCCGCCCAGAGCCCGAGTGACCGCCTGGACATCGACGGCATCGGCACCGTCGAAATCAGCCGCGACAGCGAGACCGGCGAGGTGCATGCCCTGCGCGGACCGTCGTTTGCCTCCATGCAGTTTCATGCCGAGTCGCTACTGACCCAGGAAGGTCCGCGCATCATCGCCGACCTGCTGCGGCACGCCCTGATCCACACACCTGTCGAGAACAACGCTTCGGCCGCCGGGAGATAACCATGCACAACTACGTCATCATCGACGCCTTTGCCAGCGTCCCGCTGGAAGGCAATCCGGTCGCGGTGTTCTTTGACGCCGATGACTTGTCGGCCGAGCAAATGCAACGCATCGCCCGGGAGATGAACCTGTCGGAAACCACCTTCGTGCTCAAGCCACGTAACTGTGGTGATGCGCTGATCCGGATCTTCACCCCGGTCAACGAACTGCCCTTCGCCGGGCACCCGTTGCTGGGCACGGCCATTGCCCTGGGTGCGCGCACCGACAATCACCGGCTGTTCCTGGAAACCCAGATGGGCACCATCGCCTTTGAGCTGGAACGCCAGAACGGCAGCGTCATCGCCGCCAGCATGGACCAGCCGATACCGACCTGGACGGCCCTGGGGCGCGACGCCGAATTGCTCAAGGCCCTGGGCATCAGCGACTCGACCTTTCCCATCGAGATCTATCACAACGGCCCGCGCCATGTGTTTGTCGGCCTGCCGAGCATCGCTGCGCTGTCGGCCCTGCACCCCGACCACCGTGCCCTGTGCAGCTTCCACGACATGGCCATCAACTGTTTTGCCGGTGCGGGACGGCGCTGGCGCAGCCGGATGTTCTCGCCGGCCTATGGGGTGGTCGAGGATGCGGCCACGGGCTCCGCTGCCGGGCCCTTGGCGATCCATCTGGCGCGGCATGGCCAGATCGAGTTCGGCCAGCAGATCGAAATTCTCCAGGGCGTGGAAATCGGCCGCCCTTCACTCATGTTCGCCCGGGCCGAGGGCCGCGCCGATCAACTGACGCGGGTCGAAGTATCAGGCAATGGCATCACCTTCGGACGGGGGACCATCGTTCTATGAACAGTTCAGTACTAGGCAAGCCGCTGTTGGGTAAAGGCATGTCGGAATCGCTGACCGGCACACTGGATGCGCCGTTCCCCGAGTACCAGAAGCCGCCTGCCGATCCCATGAGCGTGCTGCACAACTGGCTCGAACGCGCACGCCGCGTGGGCATCCGCGAACCCCGTGCGCTGGCGCTGGCCACGGCTGACAGCCAGGGCCGGCCTTCGACACGCATCGTGGTGATCAGTGAGATCAATGACACCGGGGTGCTGTTCAGCACCCATGCCGGAAGCCAGAAAGGCCGCGAACTGACAGAGAACCCCTGGGCCTCGGGGACGCTGTATTGGCGCGAAACCAGCCAGCAGATCATCCTCAATGGCCAGGCCGTGCGCATGCCGGATGCCAAGGCTGACGAGGCCTGGTTGAAGCGCCCTTATGCCACGCATCCGATGTCATCGGCGTCTCGCCAGAGTGAAGAGCTCACGGATGTCGAGGCCCTGCGCAACGCCGCCAGGGAACTGGCCGAGGTTCCAGGTCCGCTGCCGCGCCCTGAGGGTTATTGCGTGTTTGAGTTGCGCCTTGAATCGCTGGAGTTCTGGGGTAACGGCCAGGATCGCCTGCATGAACGCTTGCGCTATGACCGCAGCGCTGAAGGCTGGAAACATCGCCGGTTACAGCCGTAGGGTACCGCGATAAACATGCTTTGAAGTGCCTGGCTGCTCCAACTTCGAACTCATTGCGCGAACTTCAACACTTATGACATCCGGTCAACATGAGAAGAGTCCATATGCGAAAGAACGCGTATTCGAAATACCAAACAGAGAGTCCGGATCACCAAAGTGTGTAACGACATTAATTCCTATCTGAATCTTATAGTTGCTCTAGAACGTTGTCCTTGACCCAGCGATAGACATCGGGCCAGAGACTACACAAACAAAGTTAGACATTACTGAGGCTGCTACCATGCTAGATCTTCAAAACAAGCGTAAATATCTGAAAAGTGCAGAATCCTTCAAAGCTTCACTGCGTGATGACCGCACTGTTATTTATCAAGGCCAAGTTGTTGAGGATGTGACTACACACTTCTCTACGGCTGGAGGCATATCGCAAGTTGCAGAAATCTACGAAGAACAATTCAGCGGTGAACACGACGACATTCTGACTTACGTACGCCCCGACGGTTACCTGGCCTCTTCTGCCTATATGCCCCCTAGAAACAAAGAAGACTTGGCGTCGCGACGCCGCGCAATCACGTACGTCTCGCAAAAAACCTGGGGCACCCACTGCCGTAACCTGGACATGATCGCCAGCTTCACCGTCGGCATGATGGGATATCGGCCGACATTCAGGAAAAAATGCCCTGAGTACGCAGAAAACATTACCGAATACCATGACTACGCCGAGCGCAACAGCCTGTATTTGTCTGAGGCCATTGTTGATCCACAGGGCTATCGGGCACGTACCCACGGCACCGACCTCAACCTGCCGCCGCCCGATCGTGCCGTGATGAGGATCAACAAGCAGAACGCCGAGGGCATCTGGATCAGCGGCGTCAAAGGCGTGGGCACGGTAGCACCGCAGTCCAATGAAATATTTGTTGGCAGCTTGTTCCCCGCAGCGCCCAACGAGTCATTCTGGGCTTACGTCCCTGCCGATGCGCCGGGGGTGAAGATTTTTTGCCGAGAGATTGTCTCCCAGCCTCACGCCAGCGCCTATGACCACCCGCTCATATCCAAAGGTGAAGAAGCCGAGGCGATGGTGGTATTCGATAACGTGTTCATTCCACGCTGGCGAATCATGGCGGCGAACGTGCCGGAACTGGCCAACGCCGGCTTCTTCAGCCTGTGGACCTCATACAGCCATTGGTACACGCTCGTGCGCCTGGAAACCAAGGCTGACCTGTATGCCGGACTGGCCAAGGTGATCATGGAAGTCCTGGGCCTTGAGGGGATTGCGGTGGTTCGCCAGCGGGTCAGCGAAATAGTGCAGCTTGCGGAAATACTCAAAGGCATGTGCATCGCCTCCATCGAAACGGCCGAGATGTCCGAAGGCGACATATTGCTGCCTGGCCCCAACGCACTGGCCGCCGGAAGGATTTTTGCCATGGAGAAATTGCCTCGGGTGCTGCATTTGCTCAGAGAGCTGTGCGGACAGGGCTTGATCCTCAGGTTCAACGAGAAAGACTTGGCCACCGACGCCGCCTTTGGCCAGAAGTTCTCCTGGTTTCTTGACACGCAAAGCGTGGGCGCCAGAGAGAAGAACCTGCTGATGAATCTGGTGTGGGACGTGGCTGCCAGTGAGCACTCCACACGTGCATTGGTGTTTGAAGAACAGCACGCACTCAGCGAGCCCCTGCTGCGCGATAGCCTGGTGCTGGACTACGACTACCGCAAAAGCACAAGCCTGATACGCCGCATGGTGGGGCTCAACGCCAAATAGACCTGATTGCCGTGTAGGCTCCGCGCAACCCTTCATTCGTGCCGACTGAACTCGGCACGAATGAAGGGTTGTCCGCCTCCGGCCCCTGGCATCCCGTAAGTTTCCAACCTTCAACGGTAGTACACCGCCCCATTAGCATCCAAATGAATACAGCAGGAGCCCGTTACAGCGCTGGCGCTGGATGCCTGGCTACGCTTGCACGGGATCTCGGTCCGAGACGAGCCAGGTTTACCGGCCCCCCCTTTGTTCGAGCCATGCCACTTGGCAGGCTCGTTCAGTTGTAGCGGTCAGCCTGTCGCCGGTTGGCTTGCCACCCGCCACCTCCAGGCCAGCGTCTTGCGCCGGGCCTTGCCCAGACAATATCGACGCCGTAGCGATCCACGAAAGGCTCAGCATGGACCCGTTCACTGCTGTACATTCCTCCCCACGGACGACACATCATTTACCCAGTGAACGGAGTTCAACGCGTGTTCTCGACCCTCAATCCGCGTCACCGCCGGCTTGCCAGTTTCTCGCTGATAGCCGTCGCCCTCAGCCTCGCCGCCTGCAACGCTTCCGCTCCCTCCCACACCGCCCTGCCCCCCGCCCCGGAAATCGCTTCGGGTTATCGCACCGACCTGCAAGTGCAGCACGCCGACCAGCATATGGCGGCCGCGGCCAACCCGTTGGCGGCCGAAGCCGGGCGCGAGATGTTGCGCAAGGGCGGTTCGGCCATCGATGCGGCGATTGCCATGCAAGCGGTGCTGACCCTGGTGGAGCCGCAGTCGTCGGGTATCGGCGGCGGGGCCTTGATCGTGCTCTGGGACGGCAAGGCGGTGCGCACTTATGACGGTCGCGAAACCGCACCGGCCGGGGCCACCGAGAAGTTGTTCCTGCAGGCCGACGGCAAACCCATGCCGTTCCCCCAGGCGCAGATTGGCGGCCGCTCGGTGGGTACGCCTGGGGTGTTGCGGGCCCTGGAACTGGCCCATAAAAAACACGGCCGCCTGCCGTGGGCGCAGCTGTTCGAGCCGGCGATCCGCCTGGCGGACCAGGGCTTCCCGATCTCCCCGCGCCTGCACAGCATGATCGTCGCCGACCCGTACCTGGCGAAATCGCCGGACATGGCGGCCTACTTCCTGAATGCCGATGGCACGCCGAAAGCCGTCGGCACCCTGCTGAAAAACCCGCAGCTGGCCGCGGTGCTCGAGCGCATCGCCAAAGAAGGCCCGAACGCCTTGTACCAAGGCCCGGTCGCCCGGGAAATCGTCGCCAAGGTGCAAGGCCACGCCAACCCGGGCAGCCTGTCGCTCAACGACCTGCAAGGCTACCGCGCCAAGGAGCGCGAACCGCTGTGCACCGACTACAAGCGCTGGCAGGTCTGCGGTATGCCGCCGCCCTCGTCGGGCGGGATCGCCCTGGCGCAGATCCTCGGCACCCTGCAGGCGCTGGAAGCCCGCGACCCGCGTTATGCACTGCCACCGCTGAAACCGGTCAAGACCAGCCTGCCGGCCGGCCTGGAACCGGCGCCTGAAGCCGTGCACCTGATCGCCGAGGCCGAGCGCCTGGCCTACGCCGACCGCGCGTTGTACGTGGCGGATTCGGACTTCGCCCCGGTGCCGATCGCCGGCCTGGTCGCCCCGCAGTACCTGGCGCAGCGTGCCGCCTTGATCGGCGAGCGCAGCATGGCCAAGGCCGAGCCCGGCAAGCCCCAGGGCATCCAGGTGGCCTACGCCCCGGATCGCTCGCCGATGCGCATCTCCACCTCGCAAGTGGTGGCCGTGGATGACCAGGGCGGCGCCGTGTCCATGACCACCACCGTGGAAGCCGCCTTCGGCTCGCACCTGATGGTCCAGGGCTTCATGCTCAACAACCAGATGACCGACTTCTCCTTTATCCCCGAGGAGAACGGCCAGCCGGTGGCCAACCGTGTGCAGCCGGGCAAGCGCCCACGCTCGTCCATGGCGCCAACCCTGATTTTCGACCGCAACAGCGGTGAATTCCTGGCCACCGTCGGCTCGCCGGGTGGCTCGCAGATCATCGAGTACGTGGCCAAGTCGGTGATCGGCATGCTCGACTGGAACCTCGACCCACAAGCCGCCATCAGCCTGCCCAACTTCGGCAGCCGCAACGGCCCGACCGAACTGGAGCAAGGCCAGTTCACACCTGGGTTGAAAGCGGCGCTGAAAGCCAAGGGGCATGAGCTGACCGACATCGACATGACCAGCGGCACCCAGGCGATCGTGCGAGTGCGCGATGCCCAGGGTAAAACCTCGTGGGCCGGTGGCGCCGACCCACGCCGTGAAGGGGCCGCGTTGGGGGATTGAGGCCAACGCCGGAAAACCACAAGGGCTTGCCGCGAGGCAGGCCCTTTTTATTGTTCACGCCAAAGAAGCACCGGCATGCGGGGCCAAGGCTGTATGCCGATTTTTACGGCGCTCTGTGTCTGACGCGATCTTTTGATCCCTCCTAGCATCACTTTTTTGGCCGAGGGGCAGGCGATGAACGAGATTCCCGGCGGTATCGATTTTTCAGGTTTGGCCGTGCGTAGGCTGGAGGCCGACGACCTCGAACGGGTCTGCCGCCACCGCGAGGCGATGTTCCTCGAAGCCGGAGGAGAACCCGCGGCCCTGCAACGGATGACCGAGCACTTTCGCCCCTGGCTGCGCGAGCGTTTGCCCGATGGCCGCTACTACGGCTTTGCCCTGCTGGACGGCCAGCAACCGGTGGCGGCCATTGGCTTGATGAGCATCGACTGGCCGCCCCACCCGTCCCATCCGACCCAGGACCAGCGCGGTTATGTGCTCAACGTCTACGTCGAACCCGCCTACCGGCGCCGGGGGCTGGCCTCGGCCCTGATGAAGCTGGCGCAAGCCGAATTCATCCAGCGCGGGCTGAGCTTCGCCGTGCTGCATGCCACCGAAGTGGGCAAGCCGGTGTATGCCGGATTGGGCTGGGCGGCCACCGCGGAAATGGCGAAGGTGTTGGAAGGCGACTGAACACGGACTCCTGTAGCCGCTGCCGAAGGCTGCGATAAGGACCGAAGGGCCTTCGGCGCCAGAAAGATCGCCTCGCCCGTTCCGGTCGATCGCAGCCTTCGGCAGCGGCTACAGGGACCGATGTGCCTTCGACTGATATGTTTCTCATAGTCACAGAATGTCGTAGCAATGCCGTTGCGACGCTCTGCCCCGCCCGCTATTCTTCGCCCCGTCGCTGCAATATCAGCGAACGGGCTTGGCGGCCCGAACCACGAAAGGCGCAACAGCGCCAAAACACGAATGCAGGCGCTTTTTTTGTGCCCGCGTTTCTGTGTCATGGCGAATTGCGCAGGGACCCCTTCGGGGGTGCCGGTTCCTTTCGTGCCGGTCCGCCAACCTTGTGCAATTCGCCACCCTAACCTGCTTGGCGGCAGACGGTGGTGATCCCCTCAAACGAAAGGATTCGTCACCATGAAACACACCCTCAATCCGTCCCTTCCTCCCTGCATACCCTCGGCGAAATAACCTTTGCCAATTGTGGCGAAGGCAAGCGCCCGCTGCTGCGGGTCAATGCCGACGTGCCCCTGGCCGATGCCCTGGAACACGCCTCGCTGCTGCTACATCTGGCAAAACAGTTGACCCTGGATGCGGCCATGGAACCGCAGGCGGACCGCTATGCTTGGGCGGCACATTACCTGGGTGAGATGGGTAAAGCGGTGATGGATGATGTGCACACCGCGATGACAGCAGATGCTGATCGACACTGAGCCGCACCTGCGGGACGGGTAGCCTCGATGGCTGTCCGTCCATCGCCTTCCTCTCTCACTCCCTTGCTTAAGTCCCAGGGCGGGACTAGGATTTCGAGCCATGAGGATTATCGCCGTCAGTCATTTGAAGACGTTCTGGGACAAGCACCCGGATGTCGAACAACCGCTTCTGGCCTGGATCGATGAAGCACGCAATGCCAACTGGTCCACCCCGGCGCAGATCAAGGACCAGTTTTGCAGCGCGAGCCTTCTTAAAAGCCGTCGCGTGGTGTTCAACATCAAAGGCAATGACTACCGCTTGGTAGTCGCCGTGGCTTACCGCTTTGGCGCCCTCTACATCAAGTTCGTTGGCACTCACCAGCAGTACGATGCCATCGACGCCGACAGCGTTGAAATGGAGTAACGAGCATGCAGATTCGCCCCATTCACACCGACCAGGATTACCGCGCGGCACTCAAGCAGGTGTCGGCGCTGTTCGATAACGAGCCCGAACCCGGCACCGCCGAAGGCGACTACTTCGACGTGATGGTCACCCTGATCGAAGCCTATGAAGCCAAGCACTTCCCCATCGACCTGCCCAACCCGATCGTTGCCATCAAGTTCCGCATGGAGCAATCGGGCCTCTCGGCCGCCGACCTGGCCCCGGCCATCGGCCGAACCAACCGGGTCTACGAAGTGCTCAACGGCAAACGCGCCCTGACCCTGCCAATGATCTGGAAGCTGCACCAGCTGTTCGGCATCCCCGCCGAGAGCCTGATCAAGCCGGTGAAATCGGTCTGAGCGGTTCTTGATTCAGGCCTTGCACCCTCGCCCTTAGCGGGGGTCATTCCTGATCGCGCATAAACTCCAGCCCTTGGTGATTTCAGAGAGCACAATCATCCCCAGCATCATCAGCGGGTTGTAGTTCGGAAAAAAATACGCGCCGATCAGAAGCACGGAAAAAGACGGCACGACAAACACCAAACGCAAAGGGATTTGCGCAAGCCCCAGCCACTTGGCTTCTTTGCGCTGAAACAAAAACAGGAAAGCGCTGACGACTATCGATAGTTGCAAACCCCAATTGATCATCACCATAACCACAGCAGTGGTTCCATGATCCTTGAGCACTTCAGTCGCCACAGTCAGGTCATCCCAGAACGGGGTCTTGCCCAGCCGTACACTGCTCGTGACGTACCACAACAAATAGAGCGCATCGAGCCCGCCCCAAAACTGCCAGATCCGGGTCCGGCTCAGCTTCCTGAAAAAAAACATTACCGCTCCTTACTTGGCGCCGAGCCTTCTTCTCGGCAGCTCTGCCTTATAGATTTACCCATCTAACCTGGCTGTCATCCCGCGCCTATTTACCCTCCAGACTTCTCTGAAAGATTCTTGGACACTTAAAAAATACCGTGGAACAGCCTTGAGCTTGCCCCTAGGTAAACCCCTAAAGTGCCGCTCGACCTCACCACAAAAAAGGACGTTTGCATGCTCACCATCGGTCAAATGGCTCGCTGCCATGGCCTCACCACCAAGACCTTGCGCCACTACGACAGCATCGGTCTGTTCACTCCGGCACTGACCGGGCAGGACAACGGCTATCGCTATTACAAGCCGGAGCAGATTGGCATCCTCGGGCGCATTGTCTGGTTGCGGCAGTTGGGCATGGGGCTGGAGGAGATTCGCGGGTTGGCGGACAGCGGTGCGCTGCACAGTGTCTTGAGTTTGCGCCAGGCGTTGCAGGCCCATGCCGGTGAGCTGGAAACGCAGATCGCCCGCAGCCAGAACGTGCTCGGCCAGTTGCAGCGTTATCTGGCGCAGCCCGAGCGCAGCCTGCCGGCGCCGCAGACGCCGGTGCGGGTGACGCTGGCGGCGCAGCGCATCATCGGCATGGCCTGGCAGCAGGATGACCAGGGCTCGATTGCCGAGTTGTGGCAGCGTTTCGAACCACGGGAGCAGGAGATCCAGCGCCTGGCCGAACCGGTCGGCACTTACGGTATTTGCCAGCCCTTGAGCGACGGCCAGTGGCGTTACGTCGCCGGGCTGCCGGTCAGCGCCGAGGCGCCCTTGGTCGAGGGCATGGTGGAACTGGAAATCCCCGCCCGCCAGTACGCCCGGGTCGAGCACCGGGGCACGGTGCAGACCCTGCCGGAAACCTTCCGCGCCGCCTACAGCGAATGGCTGCCGGCCGCAGGGATGCGGGCCGATGAGGGGGTGGAATTCGAATATACCGGGGAGCGTTTTTTCGGGCCGATGCACCCGGACAGCGTGGTCGAACTCTATATCCCGCTGAAAAGCTGATGCCCCGATCGGACAAGCAGCCGACCAGATGACAGGTCTCTGTCAGCAAAAGGACTCATGATCCCGCTATGCTCTGTAGCTAATCCACAGCAACAGAGCGAAGGTCCGATGAGTTTCCAGGCGCCAGTGTTGAAACAGATACCAGGCATCCGTCACGAGTTTTCTCGGATCGGGGCACCACTGCCTGCCAACCTGTTCTTCTGCTCCCAGGCCCACACCGGCGAGGTGGTCGAGGCCAGCACCACGCTGCCGAGCGGCATCATCCGCGGCGATGCGGTGTTCACCCGCACCGGCCGGCCTATAGCGGTGATTACAGCCGACTGCCTGCCGCTGCTGATCAGCAGTGAAGACGCCTCGTGGGTCGCCGCGGTCCATGCCGGCTGGAAAGGTCTGCACGGCGGCATCATCGACAACGTGCTGCAACACTTCGCCGCCAAGGGCATCGCTGCCCCTCAGTTGCGCGTAGCGTTCGGCCCCTCGATCAAGCCTTGCTGCTACGAAGTCAGCCCGGAGTTCATCGACACCCTGTCGGCCACCCAGGGCCACCTGTGGCCAGAGGAGCAGGCACCCTGGAGCCACGAACGCCCCACGCCACAGCTACCGCCAGAAATTGCCCCGCCACCACCGACCCGGCCGGACTCGCTGTGGTTCGACCTGAGCGGCTATGCGCTGCACCTGTTGCGCGCGGCGGGTATCAGCGATGAACAGATCGAACACTGCGAGCACTGCACCTACTGTTCCAGCGCGACCCTGGCCAGCTATCGCCGACGCGGCCACCGGGGAGAGGAAAAATCCTTTCAGTATTCCTGGATAGGGCGTGCCTGAGCCCGGCACCTCAAACGCTCACATACACCCACGCCTCGATCCCGGACTGCAGCACCACGCTCACGCGCTTGTAATCCGCCACCTCGTAGCTGTCCGCCGCGGCCAGTTCCTGGGCGGTGATGCGAAACACCGTGCCCGGGATAGGCGCGCTGGCCGCGCTGCCCGGGCGCAGGATCGGGTGATGGGTCTTGCCGCTGGTGGCCAGTACCTCGGGGTCGGTGATCTCTACCCAAGCCTGTTCATAACCCGGCAGCGCGTCCGCGCTCCCCTGCAGTTCGCGACCGAAATTGGCCAGTTGCACGGCCTTGTCCTGCAAGGTGCCGTAGGAAAACAGATACTGCGACGCTTCAGTGGCAACGCTCATTTTTCCCTCCAGAAGTCAGCGGCTGATTTTTAACGCCTGGCGCGCCGCATGGCGCTCCAGCGCCAGCTCGATCAAGCGGCTGACCAGTTCGCTGTAGGTCATGCCCGCGGCCTGCCACAGCTTTGGATACATGCTGATGCGGGTGAAACCGGGCAGCGAATTGATCTCGTTGATCAGCACTTCGCCACCCTGGGTCAGGAATACATCGACCCGCGCCAGCCCCGAGCAGCCCAGCACCTGGAATGCCTCGACGGCCAGGGCGCGAATGCGTTCGCTGACCTCTTCGCTGAGGTCCGCCGGCACCACCACCTGGGCCGCCTGGTCGTCGATGTATTTGCTGTCGTAGGAATAAAAACCGCTGCCAACGACGATTTCCCCGCAACCGCTGGCGATCGGCTGGTCGTTGCCCAGCACCGCGCATTCGATCTCGCGCCCACTGACCGCCGACTCCACCAAGACCTTTTCATCGAAGCCCAGCGCCAGCTCGATGGCGGCGTGGTATTGCGCCTCGCTGGTGACCTTGCTCACGCCCACGGACGAGCCCTGGTTCGCCGGTTTGACGAACATCGGCAGGCCCAGCTTGCTTTGCGCCTGGGCAAAGTCGGTGCGCGCCGCGGTGGCTCGGTTCAGGGTGATAAAGGGCGTCACCGCCAGGCCGGCATCGCGCAGCAGGCGCTTGCTGATGTCCTTGTCCATGCACACCGCCGAACCCAGCACGTCAGAGCCCACGAACGGCAGGTCGGCCATGCGCAGCAGGCCTTGCAGGCAGCCGTCTTCGCCGAGGGTGCCGTGGACGATGGGGAAAATCACATCGACGTGGCCCAGCAGTTCCTGGTTAGAAGTTTCCAGCAGTTGCTGGCTGGCCTTGCCCGGCACCACCGCCAGTTCGCGGTTGGACTGGTTGAGGGCGATCAGCGCCGGGTTTTCCTGGTTGATCAGGAAGTTCGAGGTGTCGTTGAGGTGCCAGTGGCCGTTCTTGTCGATGCCGATCAGCACCGGTTCGAAGCGCTCGCGATCCAGCGCATCGACGATGTTGCGCGCCGATTGCAGCGACACTTCGTGTTCGGCCGAACGGCCACCAAAAATAATCCCGACCCGCAGCTTGCTCATGGTTTGTTCCCGTTAAAAAGTGGTTCAGCGCTTGTATCGGACCGCTCAAGCCGACTGATGTCGCAGGTGAATCACAGCCACCCGCTGATTCTGTTTGTTCCGGCGCTCTTCGATGGCGAACGGCACGAACCCGAGCTTCGGATACAGCAGCAGGCCCGCCACGTTGTCATTGAAGCAGGACAGGGTCACCTGTGCGGCCTGGTGTTTGTCCCGGGCGATGCGCAGCATCTCGCCGATCAACTGCCCGGCGACGCCCGCGCCGCGGGCCTCGGGATCGACGATGAGATTGCCGAGGGTGCAGGTGCCGTGGGTTTCCCACCGGTAGAAGTTGGCGAAACCCAGTACCTGGCCGTCTCGCTCGATCACTGTCGAATCGCAGCGTTGGGCAATGGAGTCGCGCAGTTGCTCATGAGTCAGCGGCCAGCTGGCCGCCGGGAAAAAGAAAAACAGCTCCTCGGGATTACCGGCAAAACCGCAGATCCGTGGAATATCCCGATCCTGCACGGGGCGAAAAGTGAAGCTCATGTCCTGTCTCCTGACCCTGAAAATCCATGGCGTGCGCCCGGCCCCGGTTTCAGCGATTGGCCACCAGATGGGCGCCGAACAGCAGGTAGCAACTGCCGGCAAAGCGGTCCAGCCATTTGCGCGAACGACTATAGACGGCAGCCATGCGGTTGCTGGCAAAAAACAGCGCGACGCAGCAGTACCAGGTGAACGACAACGAGGCCATGGTGAGCACGGCCAGGGCCAGCAGCAACGGCGGCGGTGACGCCGGCATCGAGGTGGCGAAGATGGTGGCGACGAACAGCGCCGACTTGGGGTTGGTCATGTTGCCGAGAAAGCCCAGGCGATAGGCCGAGAACAGGCTGCGGCCCGACTCGCCAGGCAAGCCGTTGCCGGCCCCGGTCAGCGCCGGCTTGCACCTAAACTGCTTCAGGCCCAGGTAGATCAGGTAGCAGCCGCCGGCGATCTTGAAGGCCAGGTACAAGGCCGGGGCGGCGCTGAACAGCGACTTGATCCCCAGGCCGCCGGCCAGCCCCCAGAGCACCGTGCCGGTGGCGACGCCCAGCGCGGCGGTCATGCCATGGCGACGCGAGCAACTGGCGGCCAATTGCGCCGTGGTAAAGAAATTCGGCCCCGGCGTGACCACGGCCACGGTCCAGAGCAGCGCCAGCGACAGCAGCGGACCGGCATACAGCAAATGTTCGAGCGCCATGACACAGACCGCCTTTTATCGCGTGAAGGGAGGCTGACGCTACTCCACCTCGGGCTCATGGATCAACAGGTCGCCCGGCTGGCACTCCAGGTATTGGCAGATCGCGTCCAGGGTCGCGAGCCGCAGGCCCTTGACCTTGCCCTGCTTGAGCAGGGACAGGTTGGCCTCGGTGATGCCGATCGCCGCCGCGAGGTCCTTGGATTTGACCTTGCGTCGGGCCAGCATCACGTCCAGTTGAATGACAATTGACATACTGATCTCACACGAAGGCGCGGTTTTCCGAATCCACTTCACTGGCCTGCCAGAGGATACGCGCGATGATGGAAATACACGCAGCCAAAAACAGCGCGACAAAGGTCGGGGCGGTGATGCTGAGACTGATCAGGCGCTCGCCCACCGGCGCGTTCAGGGTGACCCAGATGCTGAGCAGCGGCTCGCAGAGAAAGTCCAGCAACACCCACAACGCCACGCCCCGCCCGACCTTGCCCAAATGCACCGCCGCCGCGCTGGAAAAGTACTCGCCACGGGCATAGCTCTGGAACAACTGGCGCAGATGGCTCAAGCCAAAGGCCAGCGCCAGCAGGGGGATGCTCGACAGCAGAATGCCGCCCAGGGTTTGCCACCAGGGAAAGACCGCACCGGCGGCCAGATAGCTCGACAGGCTATTGCTCAGGCCAAAACCGAACCCGTAGCCACTTTCCGCGCTCAACTGCGGAAACAGCCACAGCGCCGCGTTGAGCAGCAACATGGCAATGATCAATAACAGGGTGACAGCCGACATGCGCTGGCTGAACCGGGCAAGACCTTGGGACGTCATGGGAAGGCTCCAGAGGAAGGAATGTGGGAGAAACCATAAAGAATTAATTATCGTAAAACAATAATTAATTTCTGCTTTTCGATCATTTAATTCATAAGCCCAGCAATACCCCCGGGGCTATGCTGAAAGTAATGGAGGCCATTGGAGAACGCTCATGAACGGTTTCCTGGTGATTTTCTTCACCCAGCAAAATCGCCGCTATCACGGCAAGATGGTCGGTGACTGGCTCGTCGACCTGGCCAACGAGCTGGGCCTGCGCGGCGCGACCATGAGCACCGCCATCGAAGGTTTCGGCCACACCGGCCGGCTGCACTCCGCACACTTTTTCGAACTCGCCGACCAACCCATCGAGGTCCGCCTGGCACTCACCGAAGAGGAGTCAGCCCGGCTGTTCGAACGCCTGGAGGACGAGGACATTGCGCTGTTCTACATCAAGACGCCGATCGAGTTCGGCACCCTTGGCAAAGAGGCCAAGAAAGCGGACGCGGGCGGATGACGCGCTGAAGACAGTCGCACGCGCCTGGGTTACCGTACGGGCCTGACGTTGTGTCGAGGACAGCTCCATGGGCAAGCCCGCCCCCCGTAAAGACTGGGTCCACCGCGCGCCTCCCACCCGGGGGCTGGAGCGTATCGAGGCGTTTTTTGCCGGTCATGGCTACGACCTGCACCGCCACGACACCTACGCCATCGGTCGCACGCTGTCGGGGGTGCAGAGCTTCCAGTACCGCGGCGGCTGGCGCCACAACCTGCCGGGCGGGACCATGGTCCTGCATCCGGATGAAGTCCACGACGGCGAAGCCGGCACCCAGGACGGCTTCCATTACCGCATGCTTTATATCGAGCCGGCGCTGATCCAGCAGATCCTCGGCGGCCAGCCGCTGCCCTTCATCAAGAACGGCCTGTCCACCGACCCACGCTTGTTCGCCGCCACCGACACCTTGCTGCGCAGCATGGAAAGCCCGCTGGACCCGCTGGAACAGGAAGACGCGCTGTTCGACCTGGCCCATGCGCTGAATGCCGTGTCGGGGGTTTCCCGGCCGGCGCAGCGTTTTGACTATCAGGCCGCGGAGCGCGCGCGGGAATACATGCACAGCGCCCTGGACCAGAACATCACCCTCGACGAACTGGCCACCCACAGCGGTCGCGACCGCTGGAGCCTGTCGCGGGACTTTCGCCTGCTGTTCGGCACCAGCCCCTATCGCTACCTGACCATGCGCCGCCTGGACCTGGTCAGGGCCCTGCTGCTGCAAGGCCAGTCGCTGGTCAGCGCGGCGCTGCTGGCCGGCTTCACCGACCAGAGCCACATGACCCGGCAATTCAGCAAGACCTACGGCCTGCCGCCGGCCCGCTGGCTGAAAATGCACGGCCGCTGAACGCCGCCCGGCACGCACAATCGTACAAGAACCGCAGCACCGCGCTGATTACCGTAGAGGCCCGATCACCTCTTTACGGAGCCGCACCATGAACCCGGCCAGCACCACGCCCATCCCCTACCAGAGCCTGAACTTCGCCTACAAACTCAGCCTGTTCGACGATCACTGGCAAGCCCGTGTCATCGCCGAAATGAACGACTACCAGTTCAAGCTGGTGAAGCTGCAAGGGGACTTCATCTGGCACGACCACCCGCACACCGACGAGACCTTTATCGTCCTCGAAGGCCAGTTGCGCATCGACTTTGCCGACGGCCAGGTGACGATCAACCAGGGCGAGATGTTTGTCGTGCCCAAGGGCATGAAGCACAAGCCGTACGCCGAGCAGGAGGTCAAGTTGCTGCTGATCGAACCCAAGGGCGTGCGCAACACCGGCGAAGAAGGCGGCGAACGCACAGCGGCCAATGATGTGTGGATCTGAGTTGCCCCGGGGTTGAGCCTCTGTAGCCGCTGCCGAGCGAAGCGAGGCTGCGATCGGCAGCGCAGCGGCCGTAAAGGCGGACAATACGTTCCTCAAGGCAAACCGCATGCACAGGTTTGGCGAGGACTGCGTCCTCGTTCGCAGCCTCGCGGTGCTCGGCAGCGGCTACAGGTACACCGTCATCGGCTGCCCCTCAGCCGCGCTCGGCAGTTGCCGCCAGGCCCTCGGAGCCAGACGCCGGCACCCGCAAACGCAAGGCCAGCAACGCCCCCAGCAGGGCGAGCAAGGCGCTGGCGCCCACCGCCTGTTCGATGCCGGCCGCCTGCGAGCCGCCCAGCCCGGCGTTGGCCAGGGACACCAGCAGCGCCAGCCCCAGCGCCCCGCCGATCTGCTGGCTGGTGGAGGCCATGCCCGGCGCGATGCCCTGGCCGGCCGAGACCCACATGGCAGTCCAGGTCATGCCCTGGCCGATGCTCAGCACCACGATGCCCGGCATCAGGCTCCAGAACCCCGCCCCGTCGGGCAGCGCCACATACACCCCGCCGATGCCCAGCGCCCCCAGGAGCAGACCGCTGACCAGGGTCGCCCGCAGCCCGAAGCGCAGCAACGAACGTTCGGCCAGCCAGATGCCCACGGTGCACAGCAGCGTCGCCGGCAAAAACGCCACGCCGCTTTGCAGCACGCTATAGCCGTAGACCTGCTGGAAGTACAACGCGAGGAAGTAGTACTGCACGCCGAAGCTGCTCATGAACAAAGCCGTGAGAAACATCGCCAGGCGCAGCTCGCGATGGGCCAACAGGCGCAACGGCATCAGCGGGTCGTGGCCGCGCTGTTCGATCCAGGCGAACACGCCGAGCAGGAGCAGCGCCAGCGCGCCACAGCCCAGGGTCGCCGGTGCGCTCCAGCCCCATTCCGGGCCCTGGACAATGGCGAACACCAGCAGCGTGCCGCCCACCGTCACGGTCAAGGCGCCGCTGAGGTCGAAACGCCGGCCACGCTCGCGCTGGCCATCGGCCGGAATCCAGCGCCGGGCCAACAGGGCACAGGCGCCAGCCAAGGGTACGTTGACCAGAAACACCGCCTCCCAGCCCCACCATTGGGTCAGCACGCCCCCCAGCAACGCGCCCAGGGCCAGGCCCGCCGCCGAGGCCGCGCTCCACACCGCGAACGCCCGGTTGCGCGCCGGCCCTTCGGGGTAATGGCTGTTGATCAGCGCCAGCGTCGCCGGGAACAGCATCGCCCCGCCGACACCCTGCACCGCCCGCGCCAGCACCAGCAGCAGCGCGCTGCCACCCAGGCCGCCGGCCAGCGAAGCCATGGCGTACAGGCTTTGCCCGACGATGTAGAAACGGCGCTTGCCCAGCAGGTCGGCCGCCCGGCCTCCCAGCAGCAGAAAGCCGCCGAAGGCCACGCTGTAGGCGCTGACCACCCATTGCAGTTGTTGTGCGGAAAAACCCAGGTGGCTGCCGATCTCCGGCAAGGCGACAAAGACGATGGTCGCGTCCAGGGCAATGATCAGCTGCGCGCTGGCCAGCAGGAGCAGCATCCAGCCGGATGGCCTGGCTGAAGAGGTGGCGGGCATCGTGTCGAGTCCTTGCGTGAATAAAGGGCCCTCAGTTTCTTTGATGCCAATTTGATGATAAATACCGTCATTGCTCTTTCAGTGATGACTTTAATCATGGATCTGAACGCCGTTCGTTTGTTGGTCCGGGTCGCCGAGACCCGCAGCTTCACCCGTGCCGCCGGCGATCTGCGGCTGACCCAGTCCGGCCTGTCGCGGGCCATTTCTCGCCTGGAGCAGCAACTGGGCGTGCGCCTGCTGCAACGCAACACCCGCAGCGTCAGCCTGACCCCGGACGGCCAGTTGCTGGTGGAGCGCGCCACACCGCTGCTGACCGAACTGGCGCAGACCGAACGCCTGCTGCTGGACCGCCGCGACTCGCCCACCGGGCTGCTGAAGATCAGCACGCCGTCGCTGTTCGGGCGCAAGGTGGTGATGCCGCTGATCGGCCGCCTGACCGAGCAATACCCGGACCTGAGCATCGAGGCGGTAATGACCGATCGCCTGGTGGACATCGTCGACGAAGGCTTCGACGCCATCCTGCGCACCGGCGAGATCCAGGACCAGCGCCTGATCGCCCGGCCCCTGGCGCCGCTGCGCTGGGTCACAGTGGCGTCCCCGGCCTACCTGGCGCGCCATGGCACACCGCAGACAGTGGAGGCGTTGCAACAGCACAACTGCCTGACCGTGCGTAATCTGCGCAGCGGGCGCCTGGTGGACTGGCAGTTCATGCTCGACGGCAAGGTGCGCGATGTCAGCGTGCCCAGCCGACTGATCTTCGATATCGGCGACGCGCTGGTGGACGGTGTGCTGGGAGGTTTCGGCATCGCCCAACTGATGAACTTCGCCGTCGAGGACGCCCTCGCCGACGGTCGCCTGGTGCCAATCCTGCAGGCCTTTTCCGGACGCAGCCGGGCGCTGTCGCTGGTCTACCCGCCGTCGCGCCAGTACTCGCCCAAACTCAAGGTCTTCGCCGACGCCCTGAACACCGTCAGCTGGTAAACCGCGTCTGTAGCCGCTGCCGAGCGAAGTGAGGCTGCGATCGACTGCGCAGCAGGCGCCGCCCTTG
>NZ_JAQZAA010000120.1:25868-43274 GCF_028640875.1 Pseudomonas sp. SBT1-2
CCTGCGGACCTATCGCAGCCTCGCTTCGCTCGGCAGCGGCTACAGGGTTACGACATTCCTTGAGGGGATGGCAGGGTCTTGCCGTCCAGCGAGTCGCCAATCGTCAGGAAATGCCCGCCCGCCACATGGTGCAAGGTGCGCAAGGCATCGTGCCCGGTGAAATGCCAGCGGCCCTCGCTGAACACCCGGTCATCGGCCTGGGCGGCGATGACTTCGGCGAGGAACAGGTCGTAGCGTTCATGGTTGTCCGGCTCCGGCAGCAGCCGGCATTCGAGCCAGGCCACGCAGCCATCGAGCAATGGCGCGTCGACCTGCTCGCCGGCGAAGGTCGGCAGGCCATACAGCGTGAACTTGTCGCGGCCCTGGTCGCGGGTCAGCTCCAGGCCCGAGGTGGAACCCACGGTCTGCACGATATCGACCTGGGCGGCGCACGGCACGTTGAGCACAAAGGTGCCGGCGGCCTCCAGCAACTGGCGGGTCCAGGTGGACTTGTCGAGCACCACCGCGACTTTCGGCGGATCGAAATCCAGCGGCATGGCCCAGGCCGCGGCCATGATGTTGCGCTGGCCGCCATGGGTGGCGCTGACCAGCACGGTCGGCCCGTGGTTGAGCAGGCGATAGGCCTTGGCCAGGGAAACCGGGCGACGATGGGATGCGCTCATGGGTAAGGCTCCGGGGAAAAAGAGTCGATTGTAGCGACATCCCGGTGCTGGGCAGCAGCCGGGATTGGGCATTTTTCCTGGACAATCCATCCAGATTGACCGGGCTTATCCCTGACTCGCGGCTGCTTAGACTGGGCCTTCACCTCACAGGCTGAAGGAGCTTTCCCATGGCAGACCACTCTCTGAAAAACAAGGTCGCATTGATCGCCGGTGGCGCGAAGAACCTGGGCGGCCTGATCGCCCGGGACCTGGCCGCCCACGGCGTGCAGGCCATCGCCGTGCATTACAACAGCAGCGCCAGCAAGGCCGACGCCGAGCAGACCGTGGCGGCGATCAAGAACCTGGGCGTCGACGCCCATGCCTGGCAGGCCGACCTGACCACCGCTGCGGCCGTGGAGCGACTCTTCAGCGACGCCAAGGCCCGTTTCGGCAAGATCGACATCGCCATCAACACCGTGGGCAAGGTCCTGAAAAAACCCATAGTCGAGATCAGCGAGGCCGAGTACGACGACATGTTCGCGGTCAACGCCAAGAGCGCGTTCTTCTTTATCAAGGAAGCCGGCAAACAGCTGGAGGACCACGGCAAGCTGGTGACGCTGGTGACCTCGCTGCTCGGCGCCTACACGCCGTTCTATGCCGCCTACGGCGGGGCCAAGGCCCCGGTGGAACACTTCACCCGCGCCGCCTCCAAGGAGTTCGGCACCCGCGGTATCTCGGTGACCGCCGTGGGCCCGGGACCGATGGACACACCGTTCTTCTACCCGGCCGAAGGCGCGGACGCCGTGGCTTACCACAAGACCGCCGCGGCGCTGTCCGGCTTCAGCAAGACCGGCCTGACCGACATCGGGGACGTGGTGCCCTTCATCCGTCATCTGGTCACCGACGGCTGGTGGATCACCGGCCAGACCCTGCTGATCAACGGCGGCTACACCACCAAGTGAGGCCCGGCCTTCTGATCGACGGTTGTCATCGACCCGAGTAATCCGCCAAGGGGCGAGGTAGATTGGCGTCTGGAAAAGATCGCCATCAGGTGCGAGATGATTCCGTAGGAGCGAGGCTTGCCCGCGATCAAGGTCTGTCTGATACAACGCTATCGCGGGCAAGCCTCGCTCCTACGAAAAACACGCACCGCACGCTTCGGACCCCGCCCCATCCATGGATAAGCTCGAGCAATACCGTGTGTTCATCCAGGTCGCCGACATGGGCAGTTTCATCAAGGCCGCGCATGCCCTGGAACTGCCCCGCGCCACCGTCTCGGCAGCGGTGCAGCAACTGGAAACCACCCTCGCCACGCGCCTGTTGCACCGCACCACGCGCCAGGTGCAACTGACCGCCGACGGCGCGGTCCTGCTGGAGCGCGCGCGCCTGTTGCTGAGCGATGCGGTGGAACTCGAGCAGCTGTTTCACACCCGTCAGCTGGACGTTTATGGCCGCCTCAATGTCGACGTACCCAGCCGGATCGCCCGGCGCCTGATCGCCCCCGCCCTGCCCGAGCTTTTCGCCAGCTACCCCAGCCTGAAACTGGCGCTGGGCTCCACCGACCGTTCCATCGACCTGGTGCAGGAGGGGGTGGATTGCGCGATCCGCGTCGGCACCCTGCGCGACAGCAGCCTGATCGTCCGGCGCCTGGGCCACCTGGCCCTGATCAATTGCGCCAGCCCCGCCTACCTGGCGGAGCACGGCCAGCCGCGAACCCCGGGCGACCTGGCCGATGGTCACTGGATGGTCGGCTACGGCTCCCCCAGCACGGGCCGCGAACAGCCCTGGGAATACCTGGCCGACGGGCACGAGCTGGAACTGAACCTGCCCAGCCGGGTGATCGTCAACAACGCCGAAAACTACATCGCCTGCTGCCGGGCCGGGCTGGGGCTGATCCAGATCCCGCGCTTCGACGTGCAGTACCTGCTCGACAGCGGCGAGCTGGTGGAAGTCCTGCCCGGTTTTCGCCCCGCGTCCATGGCGATCTCCGCGCTCTACCCCAATCGCAACCATCGCTCGCGCCGGCTGAACGCCTTTATCGAATGGTTCGAAACCCTGGTCGCCCCCCACCTCGAAAACGACCGGCAGGGCTGACAACCGCCCCGCCCGGTCATGACGCCCACGCCGGCCGAGGCAGCCTGGACATCAGCTGGACAATTGGTTGGCGAACTGGCCGACGGCGCTCACCACTTTCTGCGCGCCGTCCTGGATCTCGACGATCACCGTACCGGCTTCGGCGGCCAGGGCCAGGCCCTGCTCGGCCTGGGTCTTGCCGTCGGCCATCAGCACCACTGCGTTGCGGGCCATGTCCTGGTTGCGCCGGACCACGCCGACGATTTCGTCGGTGGCCTTGCTGGTCCGCGAGGCCAGTTGCCGGACCTCGTCGGCCACCACCGCGAAGCCGCGCCCCTGGTCACCGGCGCGGGCCGCTTCGATGGCCGCGTTGAGCGCCAGCAGGTTGGTCTGCTCGGCAATGTCGCTGATGGTCTTGACGATGCTGCCGATCACCCGCGACTGCTCGTTCAGCGCCTCGATGCCGTCACTGGCCTGCTGCATGTGCGTGGCCAGGTCGCGCATCACCTCCACGGCCTCGGTCACCACCGAGGAACCGCGCTGGGCGCTGCTGTCGGTCTGCTGCGAGATGGTGTAGGCGATTTCCGCGGCCTCGGCGACGGACTGCTCCTGCTTGACCTGCTCGGTGATCACCGTGGCGAATTTCACCACTTTGTAGAGCTTGCCGTTGGCATCGACCACCGGGTTGTACGAGGCATCGAGCCAGACCACGCGGCCGTGGCTGTCGATGCGTTTGAAGCGGTCGGCGACGTATTCGCCGGCGTTCAGCCGCGCCCAGAATGTCTGATAACCCGGACTGTTGTACTCCTGCGACTCGCAGAACAGGCTGTGGTTCTGGCCCAGGATCTGTTCGAGGCTGTAGCCCATGCAGCTGAGGAACCGCTCGTTGGCGGTCAGTACCCGGCCCTTGAGGTCAAACTCGATCACCGCGGTCGAACGCAGCAGCGCCGCGATCAGGTTGCCGTGCTCGCAGGTGGTTTCCACGGTCTCGGTCAGGTCATTGGCGATCAGGGAAAAGGACCTGAGTTGCCGCTCGGTGTTGAAGATCGGCTGCAGGATCACCCTCAGCCAGGCGTCATGGCCGTCGCCGCGACGCAGGCGCAGGGTGTCGTCGAAAGGCTCGCTGCAAGCGAGCGCGGTCATGAAACGCCTGTGTGCTTCTTCGGGCCGGGCATCGTCCGGCAACAGCTTGTCGATGGGCGAGCCCAGCAGCGCCTCGGAGGAATACTGCATGCACTGGGTGAAGTTGCGGTTCACCACCAGGACCCGGCGCTGCGCATCGAGTTCGATGCTGAGCAGGGTGCGCTCGAAACCTTCCTTGACCTGCTCAAGTGCACGAAACTCTTCGCCCAACGCGAGGAGCTTCTGATTCAAACGTTTATTGAACATGGATACACCGATAGCCCGTGATTGGAGACTGCTGGAGCCTCACCATCGGCGTTGGGGAAGTATTCTTGACGCGCTCAAGGCTCTTTAGGATTTGTCTCCCATAGAGACAGGAAACTTCCTAACGGCACACCGGCGCAAAGCGCACAGGCATCGGGGCAGATCGTGGCCACCGACCTGGCGGCCACTTGCCCCCCAACGTCACGGCCTGGAACAGGCCTGACGCCGGATCAGGGACAAGACTCAGTTCGACAGCTGGCTGGCGAACTGGCCGACGGCATTCACCACCTTCTGCGCGCCGTCCTGGATCTCGACGATCACCGTGCCGGCTTCGGCGGCCAGGGCCAGGCCCTGCTCGGCCTGGGCCTTGCCATCGGTCATCAGGGCCACGGCCTCGCGCGCCATGTCCTGGTTCTGGCGCACCACGCCGACGATTTCGTCGGTGGCCTTGCTGGTGCGCGAGGCCAGTTGCCGGACCTCGTCGGCCACCACGGCAAAGCCGCGCCCCTGTTCACCGGCGCGTGCCGCTTCGATGGCCGCGTTGAGCGCCAGCAGGTTGGTCTGCTCGGCGATGCCGCTGATGGTCTTGACGATGCTGCCGATCACCAGCGACTGCTCGTTCAGCGCCTCGATGCCTTCGCCGGCCTGCTGCATGTGCTTGGCCAGGTCGCGCATCACGTTCACCGCCTCGGTCACCACGGTGGTGCCGCGCTGGGCGCTGTTGTCGGTTTGCAGCGAGGTGCTGTAGGCGATGTTCGCCGCCTCGGCGACGGCCTGCTCCTGGTTCACCTGGTCGGTGATCACGGTGGCGAACTTCACCACCTTGTAGAGCCGGTTGTTGGCATCGACCACCGGGTTGTAGGAGGCCTCGAGCCAGACCACGCGACCGTAGCTGTCGATGCGCTTGAACCGCCCGGCGACGAACTCGCCGGCGTTCAGGCGCTTCCAGAACGCCTGGTACTCGGCGCTGTTGTATTCCTCGGGTTCGCAGAAGGTGCGGTGATGCTTGCCCTGGATTTGCGCCAGGTTGTAGCCCATGGCGTTGAGGAAACGCTCGTTGGCCGTCAGCACGTTGCCGTTGAGGTCGAACTCGATCACCGCCGTGGAACGGACCAGCGCGCCGATCAGGTTCTCGTGCTCGCGCGACGCTTCGATGGTGCGGGTCAGGTCGCTGGAGTAAATCGAAAAATGCTTGATCCGCCCCTGGGAATCGCGGACCGGCTGGGAGATCGAGCGCAGCCAGGCTTCCTGGCCGTTGCCGCGCAGCAGGCGCACTGCGCCAGCAAAGTGTTCGCCACGGGTCAGCGTCGCCTTGAAACGGTGGTGGAACTCATCGGCCTTGACGTGGGCCGGCACGATGTCCTCGATGTGGCGGCCGACCAGTTCGCTGCCCCTGTAAAGCATTTCCTGGTTGAAGTTGTCGTTGGCCGACAGAATGCGTCCATCGGGATCGAGAATAAGCACCAGCATCTCGCTGTCGAGGCTGTCCTTCACTTGCTGGAGGCTCGAGAGTTCTTCGCGTAGAGCCGACAGCTCTTGCTTCAAGCTTTTGTTGAACATGGGATGCACCGATGGGCAGTAATAGTGGGCAGCATTGTCTCTAGCCATCGGCGCTCGGGTATTTTTCTGAAGACCCTATAAGACATATCCGACCAAAAAACTTTGAAACGCCTCAGGCCCCGGCCCTGCTGGGCTTTAACCCATGCTCAAAGGTTCGGAAGAGGGGCTATAGTCGTGCTCTGGAAAATCAACGGCAATCGACGGAGTGCAATCCATGGAGGCTTCACGCAAGGCCCTGTTCGACCAGGTGGCGGCCCGTCTGGGACACGCTTTCGACGGTGAAATGCGCATCGGCGGCAACTACGTGCCCGCGGTGCAGAACGGCGACGAGGTATACGTCAGCGGGCAGATCCCGCGCATCGACAACAGCGTAAGGGTGACCGGGAGGGTCGGTGGCGATGTGTCGCTGGAGGACGGCCGATATGCCGCACGTATTTGCACCATGCGCGCCCTGGCGATCCTCGCTCAGTTGCTGGGTGATCTGCAGCGGGTGAAAAAAGTCCTGCGGCTCAACGTCTATGTGCAAAGCGCCGCCGACTTCACCCAGCAGAGTGAAGTCGCCGACGCGGCCTCCGAAGTGCTCTATTCGATCTTTGCCGAGGCCGGGGTGCACACCCGCACGTCCCTCGGGGTTTATCAGCTGCCGAAGAATGCCGCGGTGGAAATCGACATGATCGTCGCCCTCGAACCGCTTCCCGCGCCCCATGAGGACGTTGAGGATTAACTACCATTGGTGCGGCACTGGCCCATCACCTGATACTCAACGGTCTTGAGCTGTCCGGCCGAATCCTCATAGGTCATGCGTGACGGCACCGGATTGCAGGCCTTGGCCGGCGGCGTCACGTTGACCACCTTCTGGATGTCCAGGGGCATGCCGTAGCGATAGTTTTCCACCACCGGCGCCTCCTTGCCCTGCTTCGCCGCGTAGGCCGCCATGGCCTTCTCGTTCGCCTGCATGGCGCGGTCGAAGGTGCGGTCGCCGCCGCCCTCGGCCATGGCCAGGGACGAAATGAAAAGTACCAGCGCGGCGATACTCAATTTAAATAACTTCATGACTGCTTCCTCGTTTTGGTTAGTTGCAACGAGGATAACCAGACGACCCTGTCAGGAAGATCACGCGTACATTACTTATATGTAATAAAACCCAGGCCACTTCTTACCCTTGAGCAAACCCCATATAAAACAAGGCTTCCAGCCAAAACAAAGAACAACTTACAACTTTTATCCTTGCAGAATTGTAATAAGCGGGTCACCTCCGCGTTATCTGTTGTTTGCAACTATCGATGTTGACTCCAGCCGTTAACCAGACGGTTCGTGAGTACAACTAACAAGAACGCCCCAGGCGACATAACAGCTGATAGCTGCCCATATCCAGGAGCAAACAACATGCGCATTCAAACCCGCTGGTCCCTGTCCGTGTTTTCCGCGGTACTGGGGCTCGGCCCATTGGCCGTGAACGCGGCAGACGACCAGCCCGAAGGTTTTATCGAAGGCAGCAGCCTCAACGTGCTGGCCCGCAACTACTACTTCAATCGCGACGATCGCAAGGGCCAGTCCAGCCCCACCGGCAACGGTTATTCCGAAGCCTGGGCCCAGGGGCTGATCGGCAAGTTCGAATCCGGCTTCACCCAGGGCAGCGTCGGTTTCGGCCTCGATGCCTTTGCCATGTATGGCCTCAAGCTCGACTCCGGCACCGGCCGCAGCGGCGGACGCGGATCCTTCAACATGCTGCCGGTGGACAGCGACAACCACCCGGCCGACAACTACAGCAAGGTCGGCGGCGCGGCGAAAATGCGCCTGCTCGATACGGTGATCAAGGTCGGCGACGTCTTCCCGAAAACCCCGGTGGTGCACTACGGTGATTCGCGCCTGCTGCCGGAGAGCTTTCGCGGGGCTACCTTCGAGAACACCAGCATCGACGGCCTGAGTGTCCAGGGCGGACGGCTGCACAGCATGAGCCAGCCCGACAGCAGCAGCCTGCGCGACGGTTTCGCCACTTTCTATGCCGGCAAGGTCGACTCGCCCTGGGTCGCCTACTTCGGCGGCGACTACAGCCTGAACAAGCACCTCAGCGTCAGCCTCTACAGCAGCCGCCTGAAGGATGCCTGGGACCAGTACTACTTCGGCACCGCGGCCACCTGGCCGATCTCCGACGAGCTTTCGCTGTTTGCCGGGTTCAACTATTACAAGGCGGTGGACGAGGGCAAGAAGCTGCTCGGCGAGTTCAATAACAACATCTGGAGCGCCAAGGTCGGCGCTACCTACGGCGCCCACACCCTGTCGCTGTCGCATCAGCGCAACAACGGCGACGACGACTTCGATTACCTGCGCCAGTCGGACTCGATCTTCCTCGACAACTCGATCCAGTACAGCGACTTCAACTCGCCGAAGGAGCGTTCGTGGATGGTCCGCTACGACCTCGACATGCAGCCCCTGGGCATTCCCGGCCTGTCGTTCATGACCCGCTACGGCAAAGGCAGCGACGCCGACTACAGCAATGCCAACGCGGTCTACATGCGCCGCGACGCGGACGGCAATCCGCTGACCGACCAGCGTCGCTGGGAACGCGATATCGAAGCCAAGTACGTGGTGCAGGGCGGCACCCTCAAGGACCTGTCGCTGCGCATCCGCCAGGCCACCGTACGCTCCAGCAGCTTCGAGTCCGACCTGGAGGAATTCCGCCTGATCGTCGAGTATCCGCTGGCCATTCTTTAAACCTTTGCGCCGGGCGGGTGCGAGGCCCGCCCGACGTTAAAACTTCTTCACAGACGCCCATCTTTCAGAACTGTAATATCGCCCTCACCTTCTCGTCAGGTTGGCCTTCGTATACTTGCCCCATGCCCGAGCCGACAGCGCTTCGCTAGCGGCCAGCCACTTGCGGGAGATCATGTCTTGAAGCCTGCCCACCTGACTCCGCCTGGCCAGCCCAGCGCGCTCCCCAGCGACAACGGCAGCGAACGCGCCAGGCATGCCCTGGAACAATTCTGGCTCGGCCAGCAACAGTACAACGGCGAAAAGAACCACAACGACGCAACCAACACCGCCCCCCACAGAACCCCTGGGTCCCAGGCATGCACAGCCTCCCGCTGACGCCGGCCCACCCCGAGCACATTCATCTCTGAAGCGTTTTTTCGAATGCTCCTTTGGAAAGAGATGAATTTTTAGCGTCCCGCATGGGGCGCTTTTTTTTGCCAGCGTTTCCCCCTCCCCCTGTAGCCTCTGCCGAAGGCTGCGATGGTCGCAGGACCTCCTGCGAGCTCAAGAGCAGCGCCTGCTTCGCAGTCGATCGCAGCCTCGCAGTGCTCGGCAGCGGCTACAGGGGAAGAACCCCAATGGCCCAACGCAACGGTTACATCAAAGCCAGATCGCGTCCCAGAGGGGATAGACGCCGGGACGTTGAACAAGACCCGCTCGCACCGGATTGAGAATGATGTAGCGGGCGATGGCCTTCAGGTCTTCGTCCTTGCGCAGAGTGCGATCGTGATAACCCTTTTGCCAAAGGTGACCCTGACTCCTGAGATGTTGATTGATCTGCAGGCTGCTTCTGGATTTGAAACGGCACATCACCTCTCCCAGGGATCTGTCTCGCAGTTCGAATAGCCAGTGAATATGGTCGGGCATGACAACCCAGGCTAATGAGCGCACGTGATCGGCTTCGTGGACTTGCTTGAGCTGATCAACCACCAGGCGGCCAACACAAAAGTCGCGAAACAAGGGTCGCCGTTGGTGAGTCACAACGGTTATCGAGTAGATACGGCCAGCTTCCGATACCCGTCCTTTGAGTAGACGGTAGCCATTGGAGTGGACAAGCATTCCTTGGCTCTCCATACAGGTCATTTACCTCAACCTAGCCGCTCATGCTTTTGCTTGCGGGAGCACTCTTTCAGCAGATGTTTCCAGCCCCCTGTAGCCGCTGCCGAAGGCTGCGATAGGTCCGAAGGACCTCCTGCGCGCCCAAGAGCAGCGCCCGCTTCGCGGTCGATCGCAGCCTCGCGGTGCTCGGCAGCGGCTACAGGGGGTAACCCGATAGTTCGGTGCACGCGATCGGTGTAGCCGCTGCCGCAGGCTGCGATAGGTCCGCAGGACCTCCTGCGCGCCCAAGAGCAGCGCCCGCTTCGCGGTCGATCGCAGCCTCGCGGTGCTCGGCAGCGGCTACGGGGGCCACATAAACAAAACCCCGCCTGCGCATGACGCAGGCGGGGTTGGGTGAGGCCTATCGCGGGTCAGTCGTTCAGCAGGTCTTGCAGCTCCTGTTCTTCCTCCTTGCGGTGCGCCCAGTGGTACAACGCCGGCAGCACCAGCAGGGTCAGGGCAGTGGAGGAGATGATGCCGCCGATGACCACGGTGGCCAGCGGCCGTTGCACTTCGGCGCCGGTGCCGGTGGCCAGGGCCATGGGGATGAACCCCAGCGACGCCACCAGGGCCGTCATCAGCACCGGGCGCAGACGGGTCAGCGCGCCTTCGTTGACCGCCGCCGCGAGCATTCGCCCTTCTTCGCGCAGGTTGCGGATAAAGGCAATCATCACCAGGCCGTTGAGCACCGCCACCCCCGACAGCGCGATGAAGCCCACCCCCGCCGAGATCGACAGCGGGATGTCGCGCAGCCACAGGGCCATGATCCCGCCGGTCAGGGCGAAGGGAATCCCGGTGAACACCAGCAGCCCGTCCTTGAGGTTGTTGAACATCATGAACAACAGGCCGAACACCAGCAGCAACGCCACCGGCACCACGATTTCCAGGCGCTTGGAGGCTTCCTGCAACTGTTCGAACTGGCCGCCCCAGGTGATCCAGTAGCCGGTCGGGATCTGCACCTGGTCGCCGATGGCCCGGGTCGCCTCTTCGACGAAGGTGCCCATGTCGCGCCCACGCACGTTGGCGCTGACGATCACCAGGCGCTTGCCGTTCTCGCGGCTGACCTGCGCCGGGCCGAGCACCAGGTCGACGCTGGCCACCTCCGAGAGGGCGATGAAACCCAGCTGTCCGTTGACACTGCCCGCGGCCGCCGCCACCGGAATCAGCAGTCGCGACAGCCCGTCGATATCGGTGCGCTGGGCATCGGACATGCGCACCAGCATATCGAAGCGCCGGTCGCCCTCGTACAGGATGCCCGCCTTGCGCCCGCCCACGGCAATCGCCACGGCGTCCTGCACATCGCCGACGTTGAGGCCGAAACGCGCCGCCTTGTCGCGGTCGACATTCACCGTCAGCACCGGCAGGCCGGTGGTCTGCTGCACCTTCACTTCGGCGGCGCCGTCGATCTTCTGCAAGGTCTGCGAAATCTCTTCGGCGGTCTTGTTCAGCACCTCCATGTCATCGCCGAAGACCTTCACCGCGACATCGCTGCGCACCCCGGAAATCAGTTCGTTGAAGCGCAGCTGGATCGGTTGCGACAGCTCGTAGACGTTACCCGGCAGGCTGTTGCTGACCCGTTCGATGTCGGCAATGATCGCCTCGCGCGACTTGCCCGGGTCTGGCCATTGCTCCTTGGGCTTGAGCATCAGGTAGGCATCGGAGATGTTCGGCGGCATCACGTCCGAGGCGATCTCGGCAGTACCGGTGCGGGCGAACACCCGCTCGATTTCCGGGATCTGCGCCAGCAGGGTTTTCTCCAGGGTCTTCTGCATTTCCACCGACTGAGTGAGGCTGGCGTCGGGCACGCGCATCGCCTGCTGGGCGAAGTCGCCTTCGCTGAGGCTGGGGATGAACTCGCTGCCCATGCGACTGGCCACCAGGCCCGAAACCAGCACACTGAGGAAGGCCAGGGCAAAGGCCAGGGAACGATGGCTCATCACCCAGCGCAGCACCGGCTCGTAGCCACGGCGGGCACCGCGCATGACGAAGTTTTCCTCTTCCTTGACCTTGCCGGTGACGAACAGCGCGATCGCCGCGGGCACGAAAGTCACCGAGAGGATCATCGCCCCCAGCAGAGCGATCACCACGGTGAAGGCCATCGGATGGAACATCTTCCCGGCCACCCCGGACAGGGCAAAGATCGGCAGGTACACCACCATGATGATCAGTTGCCCGTAGATCAGCGCCCGTCGCGCTTCCTTGGCCGCGGCGAAGACTTCGTGCAGGCGTTCGGAACGGGTGAGCATGCGCCCGTGGTGCTGCTGGGCATGGGCCAGGCGGCGGATGGCGTTCTCGACGATGACCACTGCGCCGTCGACGATGATCCCGAAGTCCAGCGCGCCGAGGCTCATCAGGTTGGCGCTGACCTTGTTGGTGAACATGCCGGTGAAGGTGAACAGCATGGCCAGCGGAATCACCATGGCGGTGATCAGCGCGGCGCGGATATTGCCCAGGAACAAAAACAGAATGGCGATGACCAGCAGCGCGCCTTCGATGAGGTTTTTCTTCACCGTGGCCACGGCCTTGTCCACCAGGTTGGTGCGGTCGTACACGGTGACTGCGGTCACGCCCTTGGGCAGCGAGCGATTGATCTCGGCGAGTTTTTCCGCCACCACCCGGGACACCGTGCGGCTGTTTTCCCCCACCAGCATGAACACCGTGCCGAGCACCACTTCGCGACCGTTCTCGGTGGCCGCGCCGGTGCGCAGTTCACGGCCGATGTCCACGGTGGCCACGTTGCTGATGCGGATCGGCGTGCCGTCCACGGTGTTGATCACGATGTTGGCGATGTCCTCGATGGACTTGACCTGCCCCGGCGCGCGGATCAGCAACTGCTGGCCGTTGCGCTCGATATAGCCGGCACCGACGTTGGCGTTGTTGCGCTCCAGGGCGGTCATCAGGTCGCCCAGGGTCAGGTTGTAGGCCGCCAGGCGCCTGGGGTCCGGGGCGATCTGATAGAGCTTGGCGAAGCCGCCGATGGTGTTGATCTCGGCCACCCCCGGCACGTTGCGCAATTGCGGGGCGATGACCCAGTCCTGGATCACCCGCAGGTCGGTCGGGGTGTAGGCCGTGCCGTCTTCCTTGAGCGCGCCCGGCTCGGCTTCCACCGTCCAGAAGAAGATCTCGCCGAGGCCGGTGGAGATCGGCCCCATGCTCGCCTCCACGCCTTCGGGCAGCTGTTCGCGGGCCACTTGCAGGCGCTCGTTGACCAGTTGCCGGGCGAAGTACAGGTCGGTGCCTTCCTTGAAGATCACCGTCACCTGGGACAGGCCCGAGCGCGAGGTCGAGCGGGTCTGCTCCAGGCCCGGCAGGCCGGCCATGGCCACCTCCACCGGATAGGTGATGCGCTGCTCGGTCTCCAGCGGCGAGTAGCCGGGCATGCTGGCGTTGACCTGGACCTGCACGTTGGTGATGTCCGGCACCGCGTCGATCGGCAGTTTCTGGTAGCTGCCGACGCCCACCGCGGCCATCAGCAGCACCGCCAGCAGCACGATGATGCGCTGCTCGATGGCGAATTGAATGATGCGTTCAAACATGGGAAATCACTCTCCTGGGAAGCACTCGCGAATGAGGCGGATCAATGGCCGTGCTCGGCCGAGCCTTTGCCCAGTTCGGACTTGAGGATGAAGCTACCGGAGGTCGCCACCTGGGCCCCGGCCGGCAAACCTTCGCGGATCTCGACGAAGCCGCCTTCGCTGCCGCCCAGCACCACGGGCGTGGCCTGGAAGCCGTCGGCGACGCGCACGAATACCGAAGGCTTGTCCTCCACGGTCTGGATCGCCTCTTGCGGCACGGTGACACCGGCCTGGTAGGTGTCGGTCGCCACCTGCACCGAGACGAACAGCCCCGGTCGCCAGACATCGTCCGGGTTGGGCACCGTGACCCGCACCGTGGCGGTCCGGGTCTGCTCGCCCAGCAGGCTGCCGACATAGGCCACCGTGCCCTGCACCTGGGTGCCCAGCTCGGTGGATTGCACCCGGACCGGCTTGCCCACCCGGACCTTGTTCAGGTCCTTGGGAAACACGCCGAAGGTGACCCAGACCCGGGACAGGTCGGACAGGGTGAAGGCGGCGCTGGTCTCACCGACCACCTCGCCGACGCTCAGGTGTTTTTCCACCACCACGCCGTCGAACGGCGCGCGCATCTCATAACGGTTGCCGCCCGCCAGCACCGCGCTGCCACTCAGGGCATTCATCTTTTGCCGGGCGTTGTTCAGGGCGATTTCGGCTTCCTGCAGGGTCTGGCGCGCCAGCAGGTAATCCTGCTCGGCGGAGATCTGGTCGACCCACAACTGGCGCTCGCGCTGGAAGGTGGTGCGCGCCAGCTCGACCCGGCGCTCGGCCGCGGCCAGCTCGCTGCGCTGGTCGGAGATCTGCTGGCTGGCGATCACCGCCAGCAGCTCGCCCTTCTTCACCGTCTGGCCGAGATTGACCGCCACCGACTCCACCACCCCGGCCGCGCGCGGCACGATGTGCGAGGTGCGGTCTTCGTCGAAGCGGATCTCCCCCGGCAGCGTCAGCAAGCTGCTGAGATTGCGCGGGGCGGCCTCGGCCAGCTGAATGTCGGCGGCCTTGATCTGCTCGGCGCTGAGCTCGACCTTGCCCTCTTCCTCGGCATGCCCCTCGCCTTCCGATTGCCCTTCCTCACCTTCCTGATGCGCCTCGCCGTCCTGGTGCGTGTCCGCCTTGGCCGCGGGTTTCGCCTGCGTGGCCACCGGTGCCCCCTGGAACAGGTCCTGCCACATCAACCCGGCCACGCCGAGCGCGACCGCCACGGCCAATGCCAGGGCTGTGCTTCGTTTCTTGTCCATGAATGCTCCTGAAAAAATCGACCCGACACGCCATCCGGTAAACCGGCGCGTCATGAGGTCTGTGGAAAAAAGAAATCGCCGAGCGCCCGATGCAGCTCATGCAGGCACCAGTGGGACGAGCCCTCCTCGACCCGGCCCGGCACTGGCCCGCTGCAATCGGTGACCAGCAGTGCGCCCAGGCACAGCAGGACGAACAACGCGGTTCTCACAGCGTGCGATCGGGGCCGGCGAGATCGCCGTAGATGCGCTCGATGCGCACCCAGGCGTCGGTGGACTGGGCCACCGCGGCGATGTACTGGGTGCGGGCGCTGATCAGCGTGCGCTGGGCGTCGAGCACCTCGATAAAGTTGAACTTGCCCATCTCGAAGCCGCGGGTCGCGGTATCCACCGCGTTTTGCGCGGCCGGCAGGATCACCTGGTTGAACGACTGCACTTCGTTGCTGGCGGTGCTCCACTGATCGAGCGCCAACTTGGTTTCGCTGCGCAGGCGCAGCTCCGCGGCGTTGCGCAAATCCCGGGCCTGATCGGCACGGCGCGCGGCCGACAGCACATTGCCCTGGTTGCGGTTGAACAGCGGAATCGGCATCGACACCCCGACCAGGTTGACCCGCTCACGCACGCTGGCGTCGTACTGGCTGCCCACGCTGATATCGAGGTCGGGAATGCGCTGGGCCTTTTCCAGCCCCAGGGATGCTTCGCGCTGCACCACCTGCATTTCGGCCAGGCGCAGTTCGGTGGTCTGTTGCAGGCGCGCCAGCAATTGCGCCGAAGGCGGCAGCGAGGGCAGCCCGCTGGCCGGCTCCGCGACGGCGCTGAAGTCGGTGGTGGCAGCGCCGGTCACGGTCGCCAACTGCCGATAGGCGTTAGTCCGATCCATCTCGGCGCGACTCAGCTCCAGGCGTACTTCCGAGAGCTGAACCTGGGCGCGGGTGGCCTCCACGGGCGAGGCCTTGCCGGCACTCACCCGCCCCTTGGCCACCGTCAGCCCGCGCTCGGCCAGGGCCAGGGAGCGCCCGGCCAGATCGCTGCGTTCCTGAGCCCGCAAGGCACCGTAGAAGGCCGCGATCACATCGGCGCGCAGCTGGTTGCGCTGGCGCTCCAGCTCCAGCGCCGCGGCGTCCTGGGCACGGCTGGCGACATCGATGCGCGCGCCACGCTTGCCGCCCAGTTCCAGGGTCTGGCTGAGCTTGACGGTGGTGGTGCGCGAACTGCGGCGGGTGTCCTCAGCGTCCCAGGACAACACCGGATTGGGGATCAATCCCGCCTGCTGCCGGCCACCCTGGGCGATGTCGATTTCCCAGCGCGCGGCCGCCAGTTCGGGATTGTTGGCAAAGGCACTTGCCAGGGCGTTGTCGAGGCTCAGCACCCGGCTCTCGGCCGCCGCGGCTTCCGGCAGCGAGGCACTGGCCAACAACAGAACGCCAGACAATGCCCCGACTATCCAGGCAAGTTTTTTAATAGTGGTTGGCATAACGCTTTCTGGCCCCTTACCGGTACAGAGTGGCGGCGGAGGCTGGGCGGCGCGAGGAAGTTGAACCGGCACGACGCATCCACACTCCACCCATAAAACAACTAACAGGTGAGTATTTAGTGCCGGCCAAATGTAGCCGTCGGTACTTATCGACAGGGTGGCGCAAAGATTACAAATCCGTTAGCAAACGCTCTGGCACGGGCTTGTGTATTAACATCCGGGCCATCGACCCGAGGGCAAGTGCAATAAACCCACAACTTGAAATATAGAGAAACAACTTCTCCCCGCACGACACTTCGAAAGTTTTAAATCAAGAACTTTGAAAGTTGAATCATCCAGCCCGTTACTTCCAACGAAGTTATTGAACTTCCCCACTGCATTAAACACCGAGGCTAATTCAGCATGCGCATTCTGGTGATCGAGGATGAACCGAAAACCGCCGACTACTTGCATCAGGGATTGAGCGAAAGCGGCTACGTCGTCGATTGCGCCAGCAACGGCGCCGACGGCCTGCACCTGACCCGCCAGCACGCCTACGACCTGGTGATTCTCGACGTCAATCTGCCGGAGCTGGACGGTTGGGGGGTGCTGCAGCGCATTCGCCAGAACAGCAATACGCGGATCATGATGCTCACCGCCCAGGGGCGCCTGGTGGACCGGATCAAGGGCCTGGACCTGGGCGCCGACGATTACCTGGTCAAGCCGTTCGAGTTCCCCGAGTTGCTGGCGCGGGTGCGCAGCCTGTTGCGGCGCAGCGAGCAGTCGCCGACGCCCGATGTGTTGCGGGTGGCCGACCTGGAACTGGATCAGGGCCGCCACCGGGCGTTTCGCGGCAAGCAGCGCATCGACCTGACCACCAAGGAGTTCGCCCTGCTGCACCTGCTGATGCGCCAGAGCGGCGTGGTGCTGTCGCGGACCCAGATCATCTCGTTCGTGTGGGACATGAACTTCGACTGCGACACCAATGTGGTGGAAGTCTCGATCCGCCGCCTGCGGGCCAAGATCGACGACCCGTTCGAAAGCAAACTGATCCACACCCTGCGCGGCGTCGGCTACGTGCTCGAAGAGCGCGACTGAAGCGCTGTAGTCGCTGCCGCAGGCTGCGATGGTCCGGGCCACGCTGGTCGCAGGACCTTCGGCGCCCCCAAGAGCGGCGCCCGCTACGCGGTCGATCGCAGCCTCGCGGGGCTCGGCAGCGGCTACAGGGGAACGACCCGATAGTTCGGTGCACGCGATCGGTGTAGCCGCTGCCGCAGGCTGCGATGGTCGCAGGACCTTCGGCGCCCCCAAGAGCGGCGCCCGCTGCGCGGTCGATCGCAGCCTCGCGGTGCTCGGCAGCGGCTACAGGGGGGTAACCCAATAGTTCGACACGATCGGTGTAGCCGCTGCCGCAGGCTGCGATGGTCCGGGCCACGCTGGTCGCAGGACCTCCGGCGCGCCCAAGAGCGGCGCCCGCTTCGCGGTCGATCGCAGCCTCGCAGGCTCGGCAGCGGCTACAGGGGGGTAACCCGATAGTTCGGTGCACACGATCGGTGTAGCCGCTGCCGCAGGCTGCGATGGTCCGGGCCACGCTGGTCGCAGGACCTCCGGCGCGCCCAAGAGCGGCGCCCGCT
>NZ_JAQZAA010000120.1:43324-71428 GCF_028640875.1 Pseudomonas sp. SBT1-2
CGCAGGCTGCGATGGTCCGGGCCACGCTGGTCGCAGGACCTCCGGCGCGCCCAAGAGCGGCGCCCGCTTCGCGGTCGATCGCAGCCTCGCGGTGCTCGGCAGCGGCTACAGGGTATGGAGCTCGATACGCTGGGGAATCAATGAACGTGCTCTTCGTGCCCCTGTTCGTGGAAGCCGGCCTGTTCGACCTGGACCGTCACATGGGAGATATCGAAGCGCTCGTGCATCAGCTCGGTGACCTCGGCGAGGATCTGCTGTTCGCTGCGCCGCCCCAGGTCGGCCACCAGGTGTGTGCTCATCACGTTCTTGCCGCTGGTCAGGGCCCACAGGTGCAGGTCGTGCACCTCGGTCACCCCGTCGATGGCGCGGATGCCCTGCTCGACCTCATCGATATCGATGCCGTCCGGCACGCCTTGCAGCAGCACGTTCATGCTCTCCCTGAGCAGCATCCAGGTGCGCGGCAGCACCCAGAAACCGATGGCCGCCGCCACCAGCGAATCGACCCAGCCCCAGCCGGTGTACATGATCACCAAGGCTGCGACGATCACGCCGATGGAGCCGAGCATGTCGCTCCACACTTCCAGGTAGGCGCCCTTGACGTTGAGGCTTTCGGCGCTCGCCGAGGCCAGCAGGCGCATGGAGATCAGGTTGACGATCAACCCTAGCACCGCGATTACCAGCATGCCCGTGGACTGGATTTCCGCCGGCGCGGACAGGCGTTGCCAGGCCTCGAACAGGATGTAGAAGGCGACCACGAACAACAGGATGGCGTTGAACGTCGCGGCGAGAATCTCGAAACGTGCATAACCGAAGGTGCGCTTGCGATCGGCCGCGCGCTTGCCGACCTGGATCGCCACCAGGGAGATCGCCAGCGCCAGCGCGTCGGTCATCATGTGGGCGGCATCGGACAGCAGCGCCAGGCTGCCGGTGATAAAGGCGCCGATCACCTCGGCGATCATGAAACTGCCGGTCAGCCCCAGGGCCATCCATAACGTGCGTTCGTGTCCGGCCCGAACCTGTCCGTGACTGTGCCCTGCGCCCATGAAAGCCCCCGCCTGTGAAAATCGTCGTGGCTGATGATAGCCGGCCTGGGCGGCGCACCCCGGCAAAATGACGCAATGGTCATGCCGCTGCCATCTGAGCGTTATGCGTAACGGCTTTCAGCGCCCCAGGCGCGCCATCACCGCGAGCATGCCCGGGCGCTGGGCGGCCCACTCTTCGCGGGTAATGCCGAGCAGTATCACATCGATGCGCTGGCCGTCCTTCTCGACGTTCTGCCGGCGCACGCCCTCGAGGGTGAAACCGAACTTCTGGTGCAGGCGGATCACCGCCTGGTTCAGCGCCAGCACCTCGCAGTTGAGCTTTTCCAGGCCGGCCGCGCCAAAGGCATGGTCGAGCAACCAGAATTCCAGCTGGCTGCCCAGGCCCTTGCCCTGCAAGCCGCTGTCCAGGTAGAAGGCCCAGTCGGCGCTCTTGTGCAGGGCATTGATCGCGTTCAGCGACACCACGCCACAGGCGGCTCCCTCTTGCAGCACCACGAACACCGACTGCCGCGGATTGCCCACCAGCGAGTCGAGCCAGGCACGGTGTTCGGCCTCGGAAATCTCGTGGGAGGTGTACATGTACTTGCGCACGTCCGGCTGGTTGCGCAGCTCGCGCACACGCGCCTGCACCTGTGCGCAAGTTTCGAGTATCGGCACGACCTGCATGCGGGGCTCCTGGTCTGAAACAGATGCCGCACAGCCTAGGGGCAACGGTGCCCGGCGGCAATTCAAAAGATCCCGCTACCCGGCGCGGACTTGCGCCGGCGCAGCGCATGCAGGCCCAGGCACACCAGGCTGGTGCCGAACGCCATGATCAATATGCCCTGCGGCGTCTCGCGCTCGCGGCGGCTGTCCAGGCATTCCATGGCGTTGGCGCATTGCGCGATGCACAGCTCCTCGCCATCGAGGGTGCAGCTCAGCACCGCATCGCGCAGGTGGGTGAAGCTCAGCGTGCGCCCCAGGATCTGGTCATGGCCGACGTTCAGATAGGTGATGCCACGAACCACCTTGAGCCGGGTGTATTCGCCACTGTCCGCGTCCTCTATCAGCATCCCGCCACGGTCGGCATACAGCACCTTGCCGCTGAGGGATTCGATGTTGGCACCCTCCAACCCATAGTCGACAAAGTTGAAGATCCACAGCTGAAGCAGGGTCATGAACAGGCCAATGGCAAAGGACAACCATGCCGCCTGCAGCAACGGGGGCAGCGTGGAGAAATCACGCAGGGAACAAAGGACGGACCGGATCAAGGCAGCTCCCGAAAACTGGCGCGTGGACCGCGCGCTTTTTTTCGAGAGATTAGCGGGTAAATGGGCCTTGGCTAAGCACAACATTCAACGGTATTGGCCGGGTTAAACCGCAGGCTGGCGGCGAAGGCTCTAGCCCGCGCGCGCCGGCGCCTGCAGGTATTTCCGGAGGTGAAAATTTTTCCCCTGTGGGAGCGCTCGCCTGCTCGCGAAAGAGCCTCAGGACCCCGCGCAAACCCCAGGCACCGCACTCCCCGTCAGCCTCGGCATGCGCGCCCCGAAATACCCGGCGCTGATGACCCCGACCGCGCCCATTACCGCGCAATACATCACGCAGATCCACGGGCTCCAGGGCATCAGGCCGATCAGCAGCAAGGGCGTGGTGCTCGCCCACAGCGCGTAGGCGATGTTGTAGGTAAAGGAGATGCCGGACACGCGGATCCGCGCCGGAAACAACCCGACCATCACCGACGGCACCGCGCCCACCACGCCACAGCCGAGGCCGGCGATGGCGTAGGCCAGGCCGACCCAGTCGCCGCCGCCGATCAGGCAGCCGTAGAGCAGGCCGATGCCCAGCGGCAGCAGCAGGCTGTAGAGCATCACCGTGCGCCAGGCGCCGATGCGGTCGACGACCAGCCCGGCCAGCACGCAACCGAGATTCAGGAACACGATGCCCAGGCTGCTCAGGGCGAAGGTGTGGCTGGCGCTCATGCCGAAGGTTTTCTGCATCATGGTCGGGGTGATGACCACGAACACCACCACCGCGGAGGTCAGCACGCAGGTGAGAATCGCCGCCGGCAACAGCGCCAGGCGATGCTCGCGCAGCACGGTGCGCAACGGCAGCTCGACGGCGCTGTCGCGCTGCTCCTGCATGGCCATGAACACCGGGGTTTCGCTGAGCCAGCGGCGCAGCCAGACGCCGATCACGCCGAACACCCCACCGAGCAGGAACGGATAACGCCAGGCGTGATCGAGGATTTCCGCCGGGGTGAAGAGTTGCGCCAGCAGGGTCGCGGTCAGCGCGCCGATCAGGTAGCCGAAGGTCAGCCCGGCCTGCAGAAAGCCCAGGGCATAACCGCGATGGCCGGCCGGCGCGTGCTCGGCGACGAACACCCAGGCGCTCGGCACCTCACCGCCCACCGCCGCGCCTTGCAGCACCCGCAGCGCCAGCAGCAACAGCGGCGCGAAATAACCGATCTGCGCATAGGTCGGCATGATGCCGATCAGCAGGCACGGCAGGGCCATCATCAGGATGCTCAGGCTGAACACCTTCTTGCGCCCCAGGCGGTCGGCGAAGTGCGCCATGAGAATGCCGCCCAGCGGCCGCGCCAGGTAACCGGTGACGAAGATCCCGAAGCTCTGCAACAGTCGCAGCCACTCGGGCATTTCCGGCGGGAAGAACAGCTGGCTCAGGGTCAGGGCGAAAAATACGAAAATGATGAAATCGTAGATTTCCAGGGCGCCGCCCAGTGCCGCCAGGCCCAGGGTCTTGTAGTCGGACCGGGAAAACGGTGCCGGCCGCGCGTCAGGGGAAAAGGACATAAGGCCACTCGATCTTGGGCAGAATTCAAGGCGCCCATGGTCTACGCAAACGCCGCGAGGGACAACTGCAACACCCTCCTGGGTCGGTTTTTAGGGTTTTCCTGTGCATTGAATCGGCGCCGCGGACGCCAATAATCGGCGACTTTCCCACCCGCAACAGGAAAGCCGCCATGAGCATCCATACCCGCAGCAAACGCCTGACCGTGCCGCAACTGGTGGCCATGAAAGGCCAGCAGAAGATCGTCTCCCTGACCGCCTACACCAGCCACATGGCGCGGCTGATGGACCCGTTCGTCGATTTCGTGCTGATCGGCGACTCCACGGCCATGGTCGGCTACGGCCGCACCTCCACCCTGGACATGAGCCTGGAAGAGATCATCGGCCACACCCGCGCCGTGGTCGCCAGTACCCGGCTGGCCTGCGTGATCGCCGACATGCCGTTCGGCAGTTACCAGGAATCGCCGCAACAGGCCTACCGCAACTGTGCCGAGGTGCTGGCGCGCACTGGCTGTGATGCGCTCAAGCTCGAAGGTGGACAGGCCCTGGCGCCGACTGTGGAGTTCCTGGTGCAGCGCGGGATTCCGGTGATGGCCCATATCGGCCTGATGCCCCAGTACGTGAATGTCATGGGCGGCTTCAAGGCCCAGGGCCTGAACGACACCACCGCCCAGGCCATCGAGGCCGACGCCCGCGCCCATCTCGAAGCCGGGGCATTCAGCCTGCTGCTGGAAGGGGTAGCGGAAAACCTCGCGCGGCGCATCAGCGACTTCTCGCCGATGCCGACCATCGGCATCGGTGCCTCCCCTGCCTGCGACGGCCAGGTGCTGGTGACCGAAGACCTGCTGGGCCTGGGCGGGCCCCAGGTGCCGCGCTTCGTCAAACAGTACGCCGATGTCGGCGCGCTGATCAGCCAGGCCTGCGAGCAGTTCGCCGCCGAGGTGCGCGACGGCCGCTTCCCCGAGGCGCGGCACTGCTACGGCGTTTGATCGATAACCCGGGCCAGCCGTTGCACGGCGCCGGCGATGTCCTGGCGCCAGTCGAGGGTGAAGCTCAGGCGCAGGTGATGGCGCCATAGCCCTTGCTGGCTGAACATCTGCCCCGGGGCGATGACGATGCCCTGGCCCAGCAGCTGTTCATAGACCTGGGCCATATCCACCGGGCGCGTGGCCTCGGCCCACAGGGTCGCGCCGCCGGCCGGGGTGACCACGCGCAGCTGCTCGGCGGCGTGTTCGGCCAGCAGCGCCTGCATCTGCCCCATGCGTTCGCGCAGCAGGCCACGCAACTGAACCAGATGCTGATCGACACGGCCGCTGCCCAGCAGCTTGGCCACGGCCTTCTGGCGGATCGGCGACAGGCGAAACGCGCGCTCGAGAAAATGCCGCTGCAAGCGCGCGCCCTGGCCCCGACACAGCACGTAGCTGAAGGGCGCCTCGGAACCGATCAGCTTGTCGAAGGTGGAAAACACCAGCAGCCGCTCGGGATCGGCGTAATCGCGATACCGCGCCGGCTCCGGGGTGAAGCAGAACTCGCCATAGCTGTCATTTTCCAACAGCCAGATGCCGCGCTCCCCCAGCCAGCGACACAGCTGCTGTTTGTCCGCCGCGGGCATCAGGCTGCCGTGGGGTGTATTCAAGGTCGAGGACAGCAGCGCCAGGCGCACCGGCTCGCGTTGCAGCACCTCATGCAGCCGCTGGCGATCGAAACGCCCTTCGGCATCCAGCGGCAGCTCGATCACGCGGATCTTCGCCGCCTGCAATTGCCGCAGGATCGCCCAGGAACAAGGCGACTCCACCAGGGCAACGCTGCCATTCAGCTCCAGGGCATCGAGGGACAACGCCAGCACCGCGCGCAGGTCGGTGCCGAGGAACACCTGTTCGGCCTGCCAGTAATCCGTGGTCGAGCGGGTGTAACGCTCGGCCAGCGCCGTGCGCAGCTCCGCCTCGCCAAACGGCTGGTACAGCGGCGCCTGGGAGCGCGGGTACTGGCGCACCAGCTCGCGCTCGGCCGTCAACAGGGGATTGTCCAGGGACAGCAACATCGCCGGCGCATCGCTGCACAGCGCCAGCATTCCGGGCTGGCGGGCGTAGGCATAGACCCTGTCCAGCAAGTGCGTATCCGGCGCCAGCCCTGGCGCCGGCACGGGGCGACTGAAGTAGCCCTGCTTGGGCCGGGCGTAGATCCGCCCTTCATCTTCGAGCAAAGCGTAGGCGTACTTGGTGGTGGAGACCGAGACCTTGAGGCGCTGGGCCAGGGCGCGCAATGACGGCAGGCGCTGCTCGGCCGCGCTGGCGCCGTCCAGCCACTCCACCAGGTAGCGGTAGACGGCCTGATAGGCGAAAGGCGTTTCGCGGCTCACCGCTTCAGGCGCCCTTGGCCAGGGCGATCGCCGCCTGGATCGCCGCGCGGGCCTGGGGGCTGTTTTTCCAGCAGCTGGAGCCGACCAGGGCCGAGGCCTGAGTGACGATATCCAGGGCATCGGCCCGGGCCAGCTGGGCGAGGGAGTCGATGCCCAGTTGTTCGAGGCGGGCGACCACGGTTTCGCCGACACCCTTGACCTTGAGCAGCGCCTGGCGTTCTTCGAGCGGGAATGGCATGTACTTCAATCCTTTGCAGTGGGTACCAATTGCCGCATTCTTGCACAGTTTTCGGCCGCCCCAGCCTGAGGCGACCGACCTCCTGACAATCATAAAAAGACTTGAGGTATCGACGTGTCCACAGACATTGAAGACAGCCGTTCCGCCCGTTTTGCCCTGCGCTGCTCGAACTGGGCCGAGCGCTGGTTCCCCGACTCCTGGGTGTTCGCCGCGCTGGCGGTGGTCATAGTCGCCCTGGCCACCATGGCCATGGGCGCCAAGCCCACCGACACCGCCATGGCCTTCGGCGACGGCTTCTGGAGCCTGATCCCCTTCACCATGCAGATGGCCTTCGTGGTCATCGGCGGCTATGTAGTCGCCAGCTCGCCGCCGGCGGTGAAGCTGATCGACAAACTGGCGCGCATCCCGAAGAACGGCCGTTCCGCCGTGGCCTGGGTAGCGCTGATCTCCATGGTCGCCTCCTTGCTCAACTGGGGCCTGTCCCTGGTGTTCGGCGGCTTGCTGGTGCGCGCCCTGGCCCGGCGTACCGAGCTGCGCATGGACTACCGCGCCGCTGGCGCCGCGGCCTACCTGGGCCTGGGCGCGGTATGGGCCCTGGGCCTGTCGTCGTCCGCCGCGCAATTGCAGGCCAACCCCGGCAGCCTGCCGCCGTCGATCCTGTCGATCACCGGGGTGATTCCGTTCACCCAGACCATCTTTCTCTGGCAGTCCGGCGTGTTGCTGCTGGCCTTGATCGTGGTCTCGCTGGTCATCGCCTACGCCACCGCGCCCGGCCCGAACTCGGCGCGCGACGCCAAGGCCTGCGGCATCGATCCGAGTTTCAGCATGCCCAAGCCACAACCGCGCACCCGCCCCGGCGAGTGGCTGGAATACAGCCCGCTGTTGACCATCCTGCTGGCCTTGCTGGCGGCCGGCTGGCTCTACCACGAGTTCGCCACCAAGCCGGCGATCACCGCGATTTCCGGGCTCAACACCTATAACTTCCTGTTCCTGATGCTCGGCGCGCTGCTGCACTGGCGCCCGCGCAGCTTCCTCGAAGCGGTGGCCCGCGCCGTGCCGACCACCACCGGGGTGCTGATCCAGTTCCCGCTGTACGGCTCTATCGCGGCCTTGCTGACCGTGGTCAAGGGTGTCGACGGCCAAACCCTGGCCCACCACATCTCGACCTTCTTCGTGCAGATCGCCTCCCACGACACCTATGCGCTGCTGATGGGCATCTACTCGGCGGTACTGGGCTTCTTCATTCCCTCGGGCGGCGGCAAGTGGATCATCGAGGCGCCCTACGTGATGCAGGTGGCCAATGACCTGCAATACCACCTGGGCTGGGCGGTGCAGATCTACAACGCCGCCGAGGCGCTGCCGAACCTGATCAACCCCTTCTACATGCTGCCGCTGCTGGGGGTCCTGGGGCTCAAGGCGCGGGACCTGATCGGTTTTTCCTTCGTCCAGTTGCTGGTGCACGCGCCGCTGGTGCTGGTGCTGCTGTGGGCATTGGGCACCACGCTGAGCTATATGCCACCCGTGGCGCCGTAATCTTTTGCGGGCGGCTCGTTTCTCTGCGGGAGCGAGCTGGTTCGCGACAGACTGCGCAGTGGTCGCAAAAGCTGCCACCGCGCTTTACCTGAAGAAAATCATTGCCCGGATGGATGCCATCGCGGGCAAGACTCGCTCCTACAGAAGCAGCTCTACACGCTTTCCAGCCTCCCCCTACTATCTTCTAAGCCCCGTCCCAGAGCCTTTTCTGTAGTCTTTCCGTCATATTCGGTTGCTACCGTGCAGCCGAAATACTTTGTTACGAATTGATCGAAAGGTAATCAGGGACCCGGCATGAGCGACGAACACTCGAAAGACCCAGAACATTCCCAGGCCACTGAGCCCCCCACCGACAACAGCCGCCGGCGTTTTCTCGGCGGCGTAGCGGTGCTGGGTGTCGGCGCGACGCTCAGCGCCTGCGGCCATAACGACCCGGCGCCGGGCAAACCGGTGGAACGCCCGCTGTCGCCCGCCGAGCTGGACCGGGCCCTGCGCGACAACGTGAAGAACGTGGTGGTGATCTATGCCGAGAACCGCAGCTTCAACAACCTGTTCGCCGACTTCCCGGGCCTGGAAAAACCGCTCTCGGCCCTCAAGCCCACCGACTATCAGCAGCGCGACCGCGACGGCAGCCTGTTGCAGACCTTGCCGCCGGTCTGGGGCGGTGTCGCCCAGGTCGGGCCCCAGGCCCTGGATGGCGTGACCTACCCGGTCGGCACCCAATACCAGGAACACCTGCCCAACGCACCCTTCGCCCTCAAGGGCCCCGATGGCCAAGACCTGCCCCTGGGCCTGGTCACCCGCGACCTGTGGCACGTGTTCTACCAGAACCAGATGCAGATCAACGGCGGCAAGAACGATGGTTTCGTCGCCTGGGCCGACTCCGGCGGCCTGCCCATGGGTCATTACGCCCAGAGCCGCTATGAGCTGCGCCTGTGGGATGTGGCCCGGGAGTTCGTGCTGTGCGACAACTTCTTCCAGGGCACCTTCGGCGGCTCGTTTCTCAACCACCAGTACCTGATCAGCGCCGCCGTACCGTTTTATCCGGATGCGGCCAATTCGGTGGCCAAGCCGCAGATCGCCACCCTGCAGAGCGACGACCCGCTCGACAGCCGTCTCAAGCCGCTGGAGCAATCCCCGGCCAGCGCCATGAGCGGCCCGCCGCAATTCGGCCCGAGCCTGCTGACTCCGGATGGCTACGCGGTCAATACCATGGCCCCGCCGTACTGGCCGACCTGGATCCGCGACCCGCAGCGCCCGGCCTATGCCAAGGCCGACCTGCCCAATGTGCTGGTGCCGCAACGCCACGACACCATCGGCGACAAGCTCTCGCGCAAGGACATCGACTGGGCCTGGTACGCCGGCGCCTGGCAGGTCACGCTGGACGCCTACAAGGATTCGGCGGGGATTCCGAAGATCCCCAACTTCCAGTACCACCACCAGCCGTTCAACTACTTCGCGCAGTTCGGTCCCGAGCAGCCGAACGAACGCAACCACCATCTACGCGATGCGGGCCTGGGCGATGAGTCGGGCAGCAACCGCTTCCTCGCCGATGCCGAGGCCGGCAAGTTGCCGCCGGTGGCGTTCTACAAGCCCCAGGGCAACCTCAACATGCACGCCGGTTATGCCGATGTGGCCGCGGGCGACCGGCATATCGTGCGCGTCCTGAAGGTGCTGCGCGAAAGCCCGCAGTGGCAGAACATGGTGGTGATCGTCACGGTCGATGAAAACGGCGGCTGGTGGGACCACGTCGCCCCGCCCAAGGGCGACCGCTGGGGGCCGGGGACGCGCATCCCGGCGCTGGTGGTGTCGCCGTTCGCCCGCAAGGGCACGGTGGACCATACGGTGTACGACACCGCGTCGATCCTGCGGCTGATCACCCGGGTGTTCCAGCTCGAACCGCTCGACGGCCTCAAGCAACGGGACGCGGCGATGACCGCCCGGGGGCAGGCGCCCATGGGCGACCTGAGCAATGCCCTGCACTTCCCGGCCTGAACCGGCGGCAGCGGCCGCCCGGGCGGCCGTTTGCGGGTGCAGAAATGAAGATTTATTCCACCTTTTTCCTTGTCACCCGCTACTGTTTCAGGGTGGAACTTACCTCGCCCAGACGAGGCCTACGCTGACAAGGAGCCAAGCATGAAACTCACAGGATTGTCCCTTCCCCTCGCCGCCCTGACCCTGGGCGGCCTGACCCTAAGTAGCCTGACCCTGAGCACCGCAGCCCAGGCCAACGTCGATCTGAAGCTGGGCAACACCCAGCGTGTCACCCAGCTCTTCTCCTACCCCAACAACTGCAACGTGATCTGCTTCCGCAACTGGACGCTGGAACAGACCGTCGAGCACTACCTGACCCAAAGCGTGAAGCGCGATGGCTACAGCACCGCCAAGGTCAAGGTGAAGACCGATAACAACCAGCTGTACGCCAACATCAGCGGTGTGCCGAAGGACTATGGCAAGCCGCTGACCGCCCTGCTGGATGCCGGCGACCTGGCCTACAAGGGCGCCAGCAAACTCAACAGCGACGGCAAGTGGACCTACAGCTGGTACCTGTTCCTGCCCCTGGGCATGGCCCTGGAAAACCGCAAGAGCGTCGAGCTGCTGCACTTCCCGCCGGACTACTCGCTGACTCAAGCCCAGGACTACCTGAGATCGGCCACCACCGACCGCTGGGCCACCCTGCTCACCACCAATGGCATTCCCACCGAGCAGACCCCGGGCTACCAGACCATCATCGACATCGCGCCGATCGCCGCCCCGGCCACTGCCGGCAAGGACCTGGAAGGCGTCTACGGCTACTTCCAGGACTACCAGACCACCATGGTCAAGCAGGTCAGCCAGAACGCCAGCGGCGGCGCCCTGCCGATGGTGGCCTTCGGCGCGCCGGTGCGTAACTGGATCAAGCAGCAGTACGGCGCCACCGTGAGTGTGCTGGGCCTGGCGCAGATCAGCCCGAGCGCGGGCCTGAAGGTGCCGGTGCTGGGTTCCAACCACCCGAGTTACATCTGGTACGCGGCGGACCCGGAGAACTACGACGGTGACGAGGCCAAGGCCGATGCGGCCGGCTTGAAAGTGATGGGGCAGGACCTGAGCGCCGCCTGCTGGCAGGCCGGGATGGGCAGCAAGCCGGGCAGCGATCCGGCGGCACAACTCAAAAGCTGCACACAGAACTGGCAGGTGGCCAACAAAGAGCAGACCTGCGCTCTGTTCTACACCTCGATCCGTAAGCTGACGCCGGAGCAGGCCCAGGCCAAGTGCGCCAGCGAGCCGGTACAGACCCAGCTGAAACAGTTGAAGGCGCCGGCACCGTCGATGAGTACCGAGGCACCGCCGCATATCTGACGGATAAGCGGTAACGGCTACATCCCCATCGCGAGCAAGCTCGCTCCTACAGAACGGCACATCGCCCGTAGGAGCGAGCTTGCTCGCGATGGGTTTTCAGCGCCTCAGAGCGCCCCGACCGGACGCAGGCGGTACTGCGGCGGCAGTTGCTCGAAGCCACTGATGGTGGCGTTCAGGCTCTTCCAACGGCCGTCCTTGATGCCATAGATGCAACCGTGGATCGACAGGCTCTGCCCGCGATGCCAGGCATTTTGCACAATGCTGGTGTGGCCGACGTTGGCCACTTGCTGGATCACGTTCAGCTCACAGAGGCGGTCGACCCGCTCTTCCTCGGTGGCCAGTTGCCCCAGCACTTCGCGATGTTCGTAGTACAGGTCGCGAATCGAGCGCAGCCAGCCATCGATCAGGCCCAGCTGGCGATCCTGCATCGAGGCGCGCACGCCGCCACAGCCGTAGTGGCCGGTAACCAGGATGTGTTTGACCTTGAGCACGTCCACCGCGTACTGGATCACCGACAGGCAATTGAGGTCAGTGTGCAGCACCACGTTGGCCACGTTGCGGTGTACGAACAGATCCCCGGGCAGCATGCCAACGATCTCGTTGGCCGGCACACGGGCGTCCGAACAGCCGATCCACAGGTATTCCGGCGTCTGCTGGCGAGCCAGCTTGGAGAAGAAGTCAGGATCTTCCTGCTTGATCGCTTCGGCCCAACGCTCGTTGTTATCAATCAGGTCTTGTAGTTCGTTCATGCTGTGAAACCTCAGGATTGATGCGTTGCTATGACAGACGACCGTCTATCGGGGTCACGCGCGTCTATGCAGATACCGCTTATCCACCCCTTTGAATCTTGCAGGGTCTGGTGGGTCCACTCTTTAAGCCCGAAAGTATGAGCAACCGTCATGACTGAATCACGACGTCCCTATGGTGCGCCTCAGCCCGAGCCCATCGACGACAACGAAGACCGCATGGGTTCCATGGAAGAGCTGGACTTCGATGAAGAAGAACCCGGCGCCAGGGTCGGCGACCCTGCTTCCAGCTCTGTGGAGCATCGTACTCCCCACCGGCACATCCATGGCTCCAGCCTGACCGGCAACGCCGACGAGGAGCCCAACGACGATGAGCTGACCCCGGAAAACCTGATCCGCGAAGACGGCGCCCGCTCCGCCCATGAAGCCGGTGAAGACCAGCCGGCCGACTGGGACCTGAGCATTGTCGATGAAGACGATATCGGCGGCGGCAATGGCCTGGACGAAGCAGAACTGGCCCATAGCGACCCGCTGGACGGCAAACCCTGACCCGTCTGCCCTACGTAACGGGTTGATACTTCGTCAATCGACCAGGGTGCAGGCCATCACCAGCGCATCTTCGCGCCCGCCTGTCGCCGGATAGTAATCCCGGCGACGGCCGACCTCGTTGAAACCGTAGCGCTCGTACAGCCGATAGGCGGTCTGGTTGCTGGAGCGCACCTCGAGGAAGCACTCACGCGCGTCTTTCTGGTAAGCACGCTTCATGAGCTCTTCCAGCAGGCGCAGGCCCAGGCCGCGGCCCTGGTTTTCCGGCTTGACGGTGATATTGAGCAGGTGGGCTTCGTCGATGATCACCTGGATCACCCCGTGGCCGACCTGCTGGCTGCCTTCGAACATCAGCCAGACTTCATAGGACTTCAGGGCGTCGGTGAAAATGCCGCGGGTCCAGGGATGGCTGAACGCCGCGTATTCGATTTTCAGGATGGCATCCAGATCCGCCTCGGTGGCCTGGCGGAACGATAAAGCGTCACTCATTGCTACTTTTCCAACGCGCCATCAGCCGACGCATGGCTTGCCAGACATCAGCCTTACGCTGTGGCTCTTCCATTAATAATTCCAGCCCGGGCAGCGCCCAGGCCGAGCCCAGGCCTTCGACCTGGAGTTCACGGTTGTAGGCTTGCGCATCGGCCTCGCCCGCGAAACGTACCGCCGGCAGGCCGATCAGCCACAGGCAGACGCAAGGTTCTTCTTCGACCCGCGCCCCGACAAAGGCCTGGACGAAATCCCGCGCCGCGTCCGGCCCCTGGTCGAGGTTGCCGCGGGTCAGCATCGGCCAGCGCACCGGCTCGGCGAGGATCTGCGGGCTGTCCGGCAGGCCGGCGGCGCGCAGCATGTCCTTGAGCAGCAGGTAGGCCGGGTCGCGGCTCTGGAAGGCTTCGCCTGTGGGTAACTCCACCAGCAGCAGGCAACGGCCGGCGCGCAGCAATTGCAAGGCGAAACGCGGTGGCGGCACGGGCGGGGCCTTGACCGGTGCCGGGGCCTCCTCCGCCTCCTCCACGGGCTTGCTGACCGGACGAACGGCAGCGCTGCCGGGACGCGGCACTTCGATTTTCGGTCGTTCGGCAGGCTTGGCCACAGGCTCGGCAACCGTTTTGGCCACAGGTGCAGGGGCTGCCGGGGCCTCGACCACGGGCTCGGCAATCACCAGCAACTCGGGACGGGACGGCGCCGCAAAGGGCAATTCGGTGCGCGGCAGCCAGCTGACCACCTGCATGGCGGACAGATAAGCGCGACGGCGGGACTCGATAAGCAAAGGTCGGCCACTTGTGGATAACTGAAGTGGGGGGATTCTACCGTCCTTCGTCGAAGATCGCCCGCAGTTGATTCGCCACAAAAAACGCCCGTCCAGCCCATGACAGGACCGAGGGGTGAATCGTCAGCCTTCCGATGCAGTACAATCGCCGCTTTTCATTGCCAACCAGCCGGCCATTCCGATGATCGAACCCAAGCGCGTGTTGCGCGCCCTCGCCGAACACTGGGCACTTCTGGAGCCACTGTGCGAGCACTTCGACCAAGGCACCCTGAGCCTCGCCGAACTGCGTTCACAGCTGGCCGCACAGCAAATTGACAGTACGCCACAGGACATTACCAGCCTGCTGGATGTATGGATCCGCCTGGATATCCTGGTTCCGGTGGCGAAAAGCCCGAACCGTTTCGAGCTCAACGCGCAGATCCACGACTTCCTCGCCTACCTGCGGCGCGAGCACCGCCTGGGCCTGTGCCTGGAAATCGAAGCCTACCTGCGCCACCTCGAGCGCCTGGCCGGTTATATCCAGGACGCCTTCGACATCCGCGACGGCCACGACCTGGCCCGCCAGCTGCGCCTGCTGGACATGCGCGTGCGCGATGTCCTGAAAAAGCTCGCCAACGACGAACAGGCCCTGGTGGCCGTCGCCGAGCGGGCCAAGACCAGCGACCGGCAGATCCCCCTGCGCCAGCGGTACGCCGAGGTACTGGCCACCTGGGACGAATACGTCGAACCGATGATCCAGCTGGTGAACGCCGACGGCGCCTTCGAGCAAGGCGTGCGCAAGGTCGAGAACGTGCTGCTGCGCATGCTCACCGAACAGCAGCGCCTGGGCCAGCTGGTGGACGACGACATGCTGCTGCGCACCCACGCGCGGATCCTGGAAATGCAGACCAGCGCCCAGCTGACCTTGCGTCACGCCCGGGAACTGCTGCTGCCGCTGCGGGAAGAAGCCCGCCGGCACAACGCCGTGACCCGTGGCGCGGCCCTGGCCCTGTCGGCCATCCGCCGCAAGGGCATCGACGCCGTGCCGCAAGCGGCCATGCCGCTGTTCACCCGACCGCAGAGCACCTTCCTCGGCAGCTCCGGCCAGGTCGAGGCCTATGTCTACGCCCTGGCCAGCTTCGAGCCGAAGCCGACGCGCTTCCCCAAGGCACACAAGAGCCACAAGGGCGGCGATGCGCCACGGGCGCCGCGCACGGTGCGCGAGATGCTCGACCGCTGCGAAGACGCGCTGCCGATGCCGGACCTGATGACCTGGCTGCTGGAGCAGGAACCGGACGGCGCCACCGACGAGCTGCTGTACTGGTTCTCCCGCCTGTCGCGGGAAAAACGCTTCAAGCGCGAGCGTCTGGAACGCCGCGACTACCACACCCACGAGCACCAGGTCAGCCTGCGCTCCTTCGCCCTGCTCTCGGCCCGCGATGACGTCACCGAGAATTCTGCGAGCACTCCCCATGCATCTTGATCTTTCCGAACTGTCCCAGCTGGCGCCGATCTTTCGCGAGCTGTTCAAGGGCTATCACATCAGCCGCCGTGACCCGGAGCTGTATTCCCAGCTGTCGAACTTCCAGGACCAGTACCGCACCCTGTTCAAGGCCCTGGGTTTCGAACTGGTGTGCGACACCCGCGGCTTCTACTACTTCGTGCCGGAGAACGCCGCCGCCCAGGTGAACAAGACCGCCCAGCGCCTGGCGCTGTTCACCTTCATCCTGGTGGAACACCTGGCCGACCAGGGCCGCGACCCGGTCGCCGTGCTCGACGGCGGCAGCCTCGCCCGCGACGAACTGCCGTCGTTGCTGGAGAAGTACCGCGACCTGTTCATCCAGGCCGAAGTACAGACCCATGAAGAACTGGAAGAAAAAATCATGCGGCGCATGACCCAACTGGGTTTTGCCGGCGAGGAGCCGGGCATCTACCGCTTCCTGCCGCCGATGCACCGCTTCCTCGACGTCTGCCTGTCGGTGCAGCAGGACCGTGACCTGGCCGCCAGCCTGCACAGCGTGCTGCCGTTGCCGACGCCGGTGCTGATCGACGAAGACAGCGACGAAAAACTGCTGCAGACCGACGATCCGCTGGACCTCAGCGAATTCGTCGAGTCCGAAGAAAGTGAAGAAGACGCACTGGCCCGCGCCATTGCCGAAGAACAGGAGCTCGACGCATGAGCAAGGAACGCTACGGCATCCGCCGCTTTGCCCTTTTGAACACCGCCGGCTACAGCCTGGGCCTGTTCCCGCTGGAAGAGCCGCTGTCGGTCTACGGCGCGAACAACCTGGGTAAGTCGGCTTCGATCAACGCCCTGCAATTCCCGATCCTGGCGCGCATGTCGGACATGAGCTTCGGCAAGTACAGCCTGGAACAATCGCGGCGCTTCTACTTCGCCACCGATACCAGCTACATCCTGGTGGAAGTGTCCCTGCCCCATGGCCCGCACGTGATCGGCGTGGCCGGACGCGGTCCGGGCGGCAGTTTCGGTCACCAGTTCTTCGCCTATGCCGGCTCGCTGGACCTGGCGCATTACCAGAAGGACGACACCTGCCTGCGACTGAAGGAGCTGTTCACCAACCTTGAGCGCCAGGGCCTGAAGGCTTATGAACTCAAGCCGGATGAACTGCGCCGCTTGCTGGTGGGCGGGCATACCTCGATTCCGCTGGACCTGACCCTGATCCCGCTGCGCTCCACCAGCGAACAGAGCCTGAAAACCTTCCGCGCGCTGTTCATCAACCTGCTGCACATGCGCGAAATCACCGCGGCCAAGCTCAAGCAACTGTTCCTCGACGCCTTCGAGCACAGCCTGCGCTCCGGCAGCGTCGACTACATCGCCGCCTGCGAAGAAGCCTTCCGTGATGTGCGCCGCATGGAGCAGGACTACAACTCGCTGGTGGCCGCAGGCCCCCTGGTGGAAGCCCTGGGCAACGGCGTGAAGCAGCGCGACATCCTGCGCGGCAAACTGCATCGCCTGTCGCCGCTGCTCGATTCGCTGCTGGGCACCTGGTCCGACTACGCCAGCGCGCGCAAGGAAGAGCTGACCGTCCAGGCCGAGCACTACCGCAACGAACAGGACGCGCTGCAGAACGACCAGCGCAGCAGCACCCAGGAAATGATGCGCCTGGAACGGGAAATCACCGGCACCCAGCGCTGGCTCGGCGAACTCTCGGTGCTCAAGCACCGCTTCGCCCTGGTGGACGACGTCAAGGTCCTGGAGCAGCAACTGCTGGCGGCCAAGGATGCCCACGACGAACTGGCCGGCGCCCTGGCCCAGTCCCGGCAGTTCTCCGCCGAAGACCTGGAAGAGCGCTTGCGCGACCTGGAAAAACGTCTGAAGTCGGTCAAGCAGCAGCTCGATAACGCCGACAACAACAGCTATGCACGCCTGCGCGAGGAGTTCTCCCAGCAGGACGTCGAGCGCCTGATGCGCCTGTTCAACAGCCAATTGTTCAGCCTGCCGCTGGGCGAACACGGCATCGCCCTGGACGAGAACGGCGACTGGGTCAAATCCGTGGAGCTGATTCTCGACGGTTTCAAGGGCGAGCGCTTCGAAGTGCCGGGCCTGTCCATCGACATTTCCCACATCGAACCGCCGGCCTTGCAGGCCCTGGCGGACCGCGCAGCGCTGCGCGACCAGAAAGAGCGCCTGGACAAAGAACTCAAGCAGCTGAAAACCCAGGCCGCGGTGGCGGCCGACCGCGCCGCGAGCAAGACCCAGACCGAAGCGCTGTACCAGCAGGTGCTGGATGCGCAGAAAGCCCTGGAAGATTTCCGTCGCGCACAGACCCTGAGCGCCGAGGAAGGCGAGAAGCTGGAACAGCTGGCGCAGATGGAAGCCGCCCAGGACGAACTCAAGCGCTCCAGCGACGCCTTCACCGAACGCGTCCAGCAGCTGTCGGCCAAGCTGCAACTGGTGGGCCGGCAAATCAGCGACATGGAAGCCAAGCAACGCACCCTCGACGATGCCCTGCGCCGCCGCCAGCTGTTGCCGGCGGACCTGCCGTTCGGCACGCCGTTCATGGAGCCGGTGGACGACTCCATGGACAACCTGCTGCCCCTGCTCAACGACTACCAGGACAGCTGGCAGGGCCTGCAGCGGGTCGATGGCCAGATCGAGGCGCTGTACGCCCAGGTACGCCTCAAGGGCGTGGCCAAGTTCGACAGCGAAGACGACATGGAGCGCCGCCTGCAACTGCTGATCAACGCCTATGCGCACCGCACCGACGAAGCCCTGACCCTGGGCAAGGCGCGTCGCGCAGCCGTCACCGACATCGCCCGGACCCTGCGCAACATCCGCAGCGACTACGACAGCCTCGAGCACCAGCTGGCGCTGTTCAACCGCGAGATCAACAAACGCCAGGTGTCCAACCTGCAGAGCTTCCGCATCGTGCTCGCGCCGAACAAGGAAGCCCTCAAGCACATCGACCAGATCATCCACAGCGCCGGCCAGTACGAGGAAGGCGAGACCCTGTCGGTGTTCGACCTGAGCCAGAGCGCCGAGCAGGACAACAAGAACGAAGAGGCCAAGGAATACCTGGCGCGCCTGGTAGCGGCCAACCATAACCAGTTGGGTCTGAAGGACCTGTTCGAGCTGGCGTTCGAGATCACCAAGGTCAATGGCCAGCCGGTGATCCACACCGATATCGATGGCGCGGCGTCCAACGGCACCACCATGACCATCAAGGCGCTGACCAACATGTACCTGTTGCTGCACTTGATGGATCGCGAGCAGGCCGGGCGCATTCGCCTGCCGTACTACCTCGACGAGGCCGCGGACATCGACGAGAAGAACCAAGCAGCGCTGCTGGAAACCAGTCTGCAACTGGGATTCGTGCCGATCCTGGCCAGTGTGAAGCCGCAGGTCTCGGCCCAGGTCGCCATCGACCTGGAAGGCGGCAGCGGCCCGAACGGTATCTACATCGACGAGGCGGACTGGAAGTACATCCGTCGTCACGATCAGGTCAAGGCCACCCGGAACGTCGAGCCGGAAGCCGAGGCGGAGCTGGACGAGGTGTAACCCGCCCGAAGCCGTAAAACAAAAAGGCCGTGATCTTTCGATCACGGCCTTTTTTGCTTCTGTAGGAACGAGCGGATGGCGATCCGACTTGCCTGCGATAGCGATGCATCTGTCAGATCGCTATCGCGGGCAAGCCTCGCTCCTACAAGGGTTACTTAGCCAATGGAATTTTCGGCGCCCAGGTCAGCCACTCGTCCTCGAATTTGTCGAACAACGGGAAGGTCTGCTCCGGCCGCGCCGGGCTGCCCATGCGCTCGCCATCCGGCGTGGCAAAGGCGATACCGCCCTGGATCAGGGTTTCCAGCGACTCGGTGCGAACCGTCGCGCCCTTGAACAGGCCGATGTCGATACCGAATCCGCTGCTGTTCCAGAAGCGCGTGCCGCCACGCACCAGCGGCGCGTACTTGGGCTCGATCAGGATATGGATCAGGACCCGGTCGGCGGTCTGGCCCAGCTCGTAGCCCGTGACCTTGCCCACCGTCACTTCACGGTAGGTCACCGGTACGCCGATCTTCAGCGAGCCCCGACGCTCTGCGCTCAGCACCAGGCTCAGGCCGGCCTCGGCGACCGCGGCTTCCGGTGGCTGGGGCAAGGCGACAAAGCTGGTTTGCGCGCCGAGGTTCTTCGCCGCCGGCTGCACTTCGATGTACTGCCCGGTCACCAGGGTTTCCAGGTTGGCGGTCTTGATCAACCCAAGCTCCGGCTTGACCACCCAGAACTGGCTGCCAACCCGCGCGATACGCTCCGGCACTTCGGTGATCCGGGCCTTGAGCAGCACCGACTGCAGGTCGCCGCTCAGGTCAACGTCTTCGACCTTGCCGACATCCAGGCCCTTGAAGCGGATAGGCGTGCCCGAACGCAGGCCATCGGCGCGATCGACCTTGATGCTGATCAGCGTGCCCTTCTGCGTCGCCTGCTCCTTGTCGGCATACAGGCGGAAACGCGGGATACGCTTTTTCAGCGGCACATTGGGTTCCGGCGTGTCGAAGGCGATACCGCCGGCCATCAGGCTTTGCAGCGACTCGCTCTTGACCTGGATGCCGCCGGTCAGGCCACCGGTCAAGGTGACGCCGCTGGCGTTCCAGAAGCGCGTCGAACCGTTCACCAGCCCTTCGTATTCCTTCTCGATGTGCACGCCGATCACCAACTGCTTGCGGGTCCGCGAGAATTGGTAGCTCTGCACCGAGCCGACCTTGACCTGCTTGTACAGAATCGGGCTGCCCACCTCCAGCGAACCGAGGTTTTCAGTAAACAGCACCAGGTGCAGGCCAGGGGAGCGCAGGTCCAGCGGCGGCGCCTTGGGCCGCGCCTCGAACTCGCGTTGCGGAGCGCCGCCCTTGTCACCGGGACGCACCGCGATGTAGTTGCCTTTGACCAGGGCCTCCAGACCCGTGATGCCGGCCAGGGAGATCGAAGGCTTGACCACCCAGAACTGGGTGCCTTGTACCAGGTAATCCTCGGCCAAGGGGTCCAGGGTCAGCTCCGCCGTGGCGCTGGACAGATCGGGGTCGACCTTGAGGGCCTTCAGGTTACCGACCTGGATTCCCTTGTACATGACTGGCGTGCGGCCTGCCTGGAGCCCTTCGAAATCGCTCAGTTTGACCTTGACCCGGATGCCCGCCTGCGCCGCGTCAAAGTCTTCGTAGAGACGGAACGGCAGGGTCGGGTCGGTGGGCGGGCTGTCCCGGCGATTCTCCGGGGTAGCGAAGGCGATACCCCCAGCGACGATGCTGGCCAGGGATTCGCTACGCACTTTCACACCGGAGAGGTTGGCGTCGATACTGATGCCGCTGGCGTTCCAGAAACGCGTATGTTTACGCACCAGATTGGCGTAGGTCGGCTCGATAAAGACTTTGATCTCGACCGTGTTCTGGTCTTCGGAGAGCAGGTAGCTTTTCACCTGGCCCACCTGGATCTGCTTGTAGAACACCGGGCTGCCGCGGTTCAGTGAGCCCAGGCGATCCGCCTTGATGGTCAGGTGCAGACCCGGCTTGGCATCCGATAGCGGCGGCTCTTCGGCCAGCGCCTTGAACTTGCGCGCATTCTCGCCCTCGCCCGGGCTGATGGCGATGTAGTTACCCGAAACCAGTGTTTCCAGGCCGGTGATCCCGGCCAGGGTCACGCTCGGCTTGACCAGCCAGAAACGGGTGCTGCTTTTCAGGTATTGCTGGACGTCCTTGTTCATCTCGACGGTGGCAATCACCCCTCTGGTGTTGCCTTCGTCATCCAGGGCCAGGGCCTTGACCTTGCCCACCGACATCCCTTTGTAGACCACTTCGGTCTTGTTGGCCTGGATGCCCTCGCCACTTTCAAAGCGCACCTGGATCTCGATACCCGTCTGGTTATAGGCACGCCAGCCCAACCATCCACCGATCACCAGCGCGATCAGGGGCAGGACCCAGATGGCCGACCAGTTCGAAGCCGGACGGGTTTTAGCTTTAGGCAAATCACTCATTGTCGTCGTCCGACTCCGTGTTATCCCAGATCAGTCGGGGATCAAAAGTTACTGCGGCGAGCATCGTCAGAATCACCACGCTGGCAAAGGCCACCGCACCGAGATTGGCCTCGATGCTGGCAAGTCGACCGAAATTCACCACCGCCACCAGGATGGCGATCACAAAGATATCCAGCATCGACCAGCGGCCGATGAACTCGATAAAGCGGTACATCCAAATGCGTTGCCGCGCCGATAACGGCTGGTGGCGCTGGACCGAAAACAGCAACAGGGCAATCCCCACCAGTTTGAAAGTGGGCACCAAAATACTGGCGATGAACACCACCGCGGCAATCGGGATCATGCCGTGCTGCACCAGTACGATCACCCCCGACATGATGGTGCTGGGATCACCCTGGCCGAGCGACGTGACCGTCATGATCGGCAGCACATTGGCCGGGATGTACAGGATTGCCGCGGTAATCAGCAGCGCCCAGGTACGCATGATGCTGTTGGGGCGACGAGCATGCACCAGGGCCCCGCAGCGGGTGCAGGTCTGCTCATCGGTATCGGGTTCCTGCCTGTTCAGCTCATGGCATTCGTTACAGACCAGAATGCCCGCATCAATTGCTCTCATGCGCATCCTCCCCCGCCAAGGCATCCCATATCTGATGGGGCGACATGACCACCTCCAGCCACACCTGAACCAATAACAAACTGACAAAACATACCAGCCCCAGGCCGACCGTCATGGCAGCCAGGTCCGCCAGCTTGACGATGGCGACCAATACGCCCATCAGGTAGACCTCGAGCATGCCCCAGTCCCGCAAGTGGTGGTAAATGCGGTACAGCAGCAGGCCGTAACTGCGACCTATGTCCAGGCGAATGCTCAGGAGCACGAACAACTGGCAGACCAGCTTGAGCAATGGAATGCCCATGCTGCAGAGAAACACCACCACCGCCACGCCCTGCATATCGGTATTAAACAAACCGACGACGCCGCTCCATACGGTGTCCTCAGAGGATTGTCCGAGTAGATTGAGCTGCATGATGGGTAAAAAGTTCGCGGGGACATAGAGCAGTAGCGCGGCAATAACCAATGCCAGGCTGCGGTCCACGACATTATGGCGGTGTGCGTATAGCTCGTAACCACAGCGGGGGCACTGGGCTTTTTCTCCGTGGGCCAGCTCTGGCTTGCGCATCAGCAAGTCGCATTCGTGGCAGGCCACCAGGTCATCCAGCGGCAACTCCGACAGCCCGGGGGCGTCAACCGTATCTGACATACAAGGCTCTGGCTCTGAAAAGGCGTGGAGCTATTCTAGAGGTCCGTCCCGAAAATAACTGTGCAAAATTGTTTGGAGATAAGAACCGTTTTTCTGCACGCAAAAGACAAAACCCCAATTGCTTTCGCAATTGGGGTTTCGGAATTTAATCTTGACGATGACCTACTCTCACATGGGGAAACCCCACACTACCATCGGCGATGCATCGTTTCACTTCTGAGTTCGGGATGGGATCAGGTGGTTCCAATGCTCTATGGTCGTCAAGAAATTCGGTGTGCCGACTCGTCTTTCGACGCTTCAGCAAATTGGGTATGTAATAGCTTTGTGGTGCTTTTGTGAGTAGTGCAAACTTTCGGTTCGTTTCGTCTTCACACACCGCAACTCGCTCTTAAGCAAATTGCTTGGGTGTTATATGGTCAAGCCTCACGGGCAATTAGTATTGGTTAGCTCAACGCCTCACAGCGCTTACACACCCAACCTATCAACGTCGTAGTCTTCGACGGCCCTTCAGGGAACTCAAGGTTCCAGTGAGATCTCATCTTGAGGCAAGTTTCCCGCTTAGATGCTTTCAGCGGTTATCTTTTCCGAACATAGCTACCCGGCAATGCCACTGGCGTGACAACCGGAACACCAGAGGTTCGTCCACTCCGGTCCTCTCGTACTAGGAGCAGCCCCTCTCAAATCTCAAACGTCCACGGCAGATAGGGACCGAACTGTCTCACGACGTTCTAAACCCAGCTCGCGTACCACTTTAAATGGCGAACAGCCATACCCTTGGGACCGGCTTCAGCCCCAGGATGTGATGAGCCGACATCGAGGTGCCAAACACCGCCGTCGATATGAACTCTTGGGCGGTATCAGCCTGTTATCCCCGGAGTACCTTTTATCCGTTGAGCGATGGCCCTTCCATACAGAACCACCGGATCACTAAGACCTACTTTCGTACCTGCTCGACGTGTCTGTCTCGCAGTCAAGCGCGCTTTTGCCTTTATACTCTACGACCGATTTCCGACCGGTCTGAGCGCACCTTCGTACTCCTCCGTTACTCTTTAGGAGGAGACCGCCCCAGTCAAACTACCCACCATACACTGTCCTCGATCCGGATAACGGACCTGAGTTAGAACCTCAAAGTTGCCAGGGTGGTATTTCAAGGATGGCTCCACGCGAACTGGCGTCCACGCTTCAAAGCCTCCCACCTATCCTACACAAGCAAATTCAAAGTCCAGTGCAAAGCTATAGTAAAGGTTCACGGGGTCTTTCCGTCTAGCCGCGGATACACTGCATCTTCACAGCGATTTCAATTTCACTGAGTCTCGGGTGGAGACAGCGCCGCCATCGTTACGCCATTCGTGCAGGTCGGAACTTACCCGACAAGGAATTTCGCTACCTTAGGACCGTTATAGTTACGGCCGCCGTTTACCGGGGCTTCGATCAAGAGCTTCGCGTTAGCTAACCCCATCAATTAACCTTCCGGCACCGGGCAGGCGTCACACCCTATACGTCCACTTTCGTGTTTGCAGAGTGCTGTGTTTTTAATAAACAGTCGCAGCGGCCTGGTATCTTCGACCGGCATGGGCTTACGGAGCAAGTCCTTCACCCTCACCGGCGCACCTTCTCCCGAAGTTACGGTGCCATTTTGCCTAGTTCCTTCACCCGAGTTCTCTCAAGCGCCTTGGTATTCTCTACCCAACCACCTGTGTCGGTTTGGGGTACGGTTCCTAGTTATCTGAAGCTTAGAAGCTTTTCTTGGAAGCATGGCATCAACCACTTCGTCACCTGAAAGGTAACTCGTCATCAGCTCTCGGCCTTAGAACCCCGGATTTACCTAAGATTCCAGCCTACCACCTTAAACTTGGACAACCAACGCCAAGCTGGCCTAGCCTTCTCCGTCCCTCCATCGCAATAACTAGAAGTACAGGAATATTAACCTGTTTTCCATCGACTACGCTTTTCAGCCTCGCCTTAGGGACCGACTAACCCTGCGTCGATTAACGTTGCGCAGGAAACCTTGGTCTTTCGGCGTGGGTGTTTTTCACACCCATTGTCGTTACTCATGTCAGCATTCGCACTTCTGATACCTCCAGCAAGCTTCTCAACTCACCTTCACAGGCTTACAGAACGCTCCTCTACCGCATCACTTACGTGATACCCGTAGCTTCGGTGTATGGTTTGAGCCCCGTTACATCTTCCGCGCAGGCCGACTCGACTAGTGAGCTATTACGCTTTCTTTAAAGGGTGGCTGCTTCTAAGCCAACCTCCTAGCTGTCTAAGCCTTCCCACATCGTTTCCCACTTAACCATAACTTTGGGACCTTAGCTGACGGTCTGGGTTGTTTCCCTTTTCACGACGGACGTTAGCACCCGCCGTGTGTCTCCCATGCTCGGCACTTGTAGGTATTCGGAGTTTGCATCGGTTTGGTAAGTCGGGATGACCCCCTAGCCGAAACAGTGCTCTACCCCCTACAGTGATACATGAGGCGCTACCTAAATAGCTTTCGAGGAGAACCAGCTATCTCCGAGCTTGATTAGCCTTTCACTCCGATCCACAGGTCATCCGCTAACTTTTCAACGGTAGTCGGTTCGGTCCTCCAGTCAGTGTTACCTAACCTTCAACCTGCCCATGGATAGATCGCCCGGTTTCGGGTCTATACCCAGCGACTAAACGCCCTATTAAGACTCGCTTTCGCTACGCCTCCCCTATTCGGTTAAGCTCGCCACTGAATATAAGTCGCTGACCCATTATACAAAAGGTACGCAGTCACAGAACAAAGTCTGCTCCCACTGCTTGTACGCATACGGTTTCAGGATCTATTTCACTCCCCTCTCCGGGGTTCTTTTCGCCTTTCCCTCACGGTACTAGTTCACTATCGGTCAGTCAGTAGTATTTAGCCTTGGAGGATGGTCCCCCCATATTCAGACAAAGTTTCTCGTGCTCCGTCCTACTCGATTTCATGACTAAGAGACTTTCGCGTACAGGGCTATCACCCACTATGGCCGCACTTTCCAGAGCGTTCCGCTAATCTCAAAGCCACTTAAGGGCTAGTCCCCGTTCGCTCGCCACTACTAAGGGAATCTCGGTTGATTTCTTTTCCTCAGGGTACTTAGATGTTTCAGTTCCCCTGGTTCGCCTCTTGCACCTATGTATTCAGTACAAGATAACCATCTTATGATGGCTGGGTTCCCCCATTCAGACATCTCCGGATCAAAGTCTGTTTGCCGACTCCCCGAAGCTTTTCGCAGGCTACCACGTCTTTCATCGCCTCTGACTGCCAAGGCATCCACCGTATGCGCTTCTTCACTTGACCATATAACCCCAAGCAATCTGGTTATACTGTGAAGACGACATTCGCCGAAAATTCGCGATTAAACTCACAAATTTTACCTTAGCCTGAATAAACACCAGTGAAAGTGCTATCCAGTCTATCTTTCTATCACATACCCAAATTTTTAAAGAACGATTCTGATAAAGATCAGAAATCAACATTCATCGCCAATCAGCGGAATGCTCATTTCTAAGCTTTAAACGATGGACACCAATCTGTAATGGTGGAGCCAAGCGGGATCGAACCGCTGACCTCCTGCGTGCAAGGCAGGCGCTCTCCCAGCTGAGCTATGGCCCCGTATCGCTACAGGGTGCACCAGTAATTGGTGGGTCTGGGCAGATTCGAACTGCCGACCTCACCCTTATCAGGGGTGCGCTCTAACCAACTGAGCTACAGACCCAATCGTCTTCTTCAATGAATCAAGCAATTCGTGTGGGAGCTTATGAAGCAGCTGATGTCGTCGATTAAGGAGGTGATCCAGCCGCAGGTTCCCCTACGGCTACCTTGTTACGACTTCACCCCAGTCATGAATCACACCGTGGTAACCGTCCTCCCGAAGGTTAGACTAGCTACTTCTGGTGCAACCCACTCCCATGGTGTGACGGGCGGTGTGTACAAGGCCCGGGAACGTATTCACCGCGACATTCTGATTCGCGATTACTAGCGATTCCGACTTCACGCAGTCGAGTTGCAGACTGCGATCCGGACTACGATCGGTTTTATGGGATTAGCTCCACCTCGCGGCTTGGCAACCCTCTGTACCGACCATTGTAGCACGTGTGTAGCCCAGGCCGTAAGGGCCATGATGACTTGACGTCATCCCCACCTTCCTCCGGTTTGTCACCGGCAGTCTCCTTAGAGTGCCCACCATTACGTGCTGGTAACTAAGGACAAGGGTTGCGCTCGTTACGGGACTTAACCCAACATCTCACGACACGAGCTGACGACAGCCATGCAGCACCTGTCTCAATGTTCCCGAAGGCACCAATCCATCTCTGGAAAGTTCATTGGATGTCAAGGCCTGGTAAGGTTCTTCGCGTTGCTTCGAATTAAACCACATGCTCCACCGCTTGTGCGGGCCCCCGTCAATTCATTTGAGTTTTAACCTTGCGGCCGTACTCCCCAGGCGGTCAACTTAATGCGTTAGCTGCGCCACTAAGAGCTCAAGGCTCCCAACGGCTAGTTGACATCGTTTACGGCGTGGACTACCAGGGTATCTAATCCTGTTTGCTCCCCACGCTTTCGCACCTCAGTGTCAGTATCAGTCCAGGTGGTCGCCTTCGCCACTGGTGTTCCTTCCTATATCTACGCATTTCACCGCTACACAGGAAATTCCACCACCCTCTACCATACTCTAGCTCGCCAGTTTTGGATGCAGTTCCCAGGTTGAGCCCGGGGATTTCACATCCAACTTAACGAACCACCTACGCGCGCTTTACGCCCAGTAATTCCGATTAACGCTTGCACCCTCTGTATTACCGCGGCTGCTGGCACAGAGTTAGCCGGTGCTTATTCTGTCGGTAACGTCAAAATACTCACGTATTAGGTAAGTACCCTTCCTCCCAACTTAAAGTGCTTTACAATCCGAAGACCTTCTTCACACACGCGGCATGGCTGGATCAGGCTTTCGCCCATTGTCCAATATTCCCCACTGCTGCCTCCCGTAGGAGTCTGGACCGTGTCTCAGTTCCAGTGTGACTGATCATCCTCTCAGACCAGTTACGGATCGTCGCCTTGGTGAGCCATTACCTCACCAACTAGCTAATCCGACCTAGGCTCATCTGATAGCGCAAGGCCCGAAGGTCCCCTGCTTTCTCCCGTAGGACGTATGCGGTATTAGCGTCCGTTTCCGAACGTTATCCCCCACTACCAGGCAGATTCCTAGGCATTACTCACCCGTCCGCCGCTCTCAAGAGAAGCAAGCTTCTCTCTACCGCTCGACTTGCATGTGTTAGGCCTGCCGCCAGCGTTCAATCTGAGCCATGATCAAACTCTTCAGTTCAAACATCTTTGGGTTTTGAGAAAACCCTAAACTTGGCTCAGCAATCGTTGGTTACATCTTTGATTTCTCGCGGAGTAACTTGTGATGCTGATAATCTTTCTGACTATCAGTCTGACTCCACAAGCACCCACACGAATTGCTTGATTCAGTTGTTAAAGAGCGGTTGGTTAAGTCTTTCGTCTCAACCGAGGCGCGCATTCTACAGCA
>NZ_JAQZAA010000121.1:0-27737 GCF_028640875.1 Pseudomonas sp. SBT1-2
CACCGACGAGTACGCCCGGGTGAAGGTCCAGTTCCCCTGGGACCGCCAGGGCAAGCATGACGAATACAGCTCCTGCTGGATCCGCGTGGCGCAGGATATCGCCGGCGCCACCTGGGGCCACATGGCCATCCCGCGGATCGGCCAGGAGCTGATCATTCATTACCTGGAAGGCGATTGCGACCAGCCGATCGCCATCGGGCGGGTCTATAACCGCCTGCAGCTGCCACCCTACGAGTTGCCGCGGCACAAGACGCGGATGACCATCAAGAGCAAGACCCACAAGGGCGAAGGCTACAACGAGCTGCGCTTCGAGGACGAGAAGGACCAGGAGGAGGTCTACCTCCACGCCCAGAAAGACCAGAACATCCACGTCAACCATGACGAAACCACCTTCGTGGGCCACGACCGCAGCGAGCAGGTCGAACACGACGAGACGATCTCCATCGGCCATGACCGCAAAGAAACGGTGGGCAACGATGAGCAGGTCACCGTCGGTCAGGACCGGCGCCACGACATTGGCCAGGATGACTTCCTGACCATCGGCCGCAACCACACCCTCCGCACCGGCAAGGACCGCACTGAAGAGGTGGGCAACCACCGCCGCGACAAGACCGTGGCCAACCACTGGGTGAGCGTCGGCGGGCATCAGGAGCAGACCGTAGAGGGGCACTCGGAACTGCAGGCCGGCCAGGCCATCCGTCAGCGCTCCCGGGTCATTCAACAGCAGGCGGGTGAAATCTTCAGGCTGCGCGGCCCCGGCGGCACCATCACTCTGCACGACGGAGGCATCACGCTGGATGGCGTCGCCATCATCCTGAAGGGGCCGATGACGCAGCAAGGCGGCGGCAAGGGAAACTCGATGTCCCTGCAAAGCAACCTAGCCCCAGGGGAAGAGCCAGATGCCACCTACCTTCCCACTTTCTCTGGCGATGCCTAAGGACACAGAGCAGTCATGTCCACATTCAAGTTCCCGTTCAAAGACCAAGCCGGCAATGAAGTTCACAATGCGGACGTCTACTACGACGCTCTGACAATGGCATCGAGTGGCTACTATCCGTTGGGCCCTACGGGGGTTCATTGCGGCATTCACTATGAGTCGGCTATGGCCAACACTCTGGCACTCGCCGAAGGAATTCGGGCAATTGCAAAAGGCGAGGTCGTGGCCTATCGAGTGAATCGTAGCTACCTCTCTGTTCGTGGGCGGGCCAAGCCGCCAATGTCGGACAACGTGCTCTACAGCTCGGGCTTCGTACTTACTCGACACTCCCTCGAGTATCCCACAGGGAATAAGCTGACCTACTTCTGCCTTGCCATGCATCTTCGATCGTTCGAGGAGTACGAAAAACTGGGGGCCAAAGCTCAGCGGCCTTCGTACTGGACCTCCAAGATCTACCGCGTATCGCAGAAAGCGAACGACAAGCAAGATGTGACAAGGGGTTCTGCGGCGCCCGTCATCCAAGGGCTGCGTGTACGCTCCCAGCCTGCAGCCGGAACAACCCCCATTCAGGCCATTTTGCCCCCTGGTTCTCGCTTCATTGGCGGAGAGATCCGGAAGGGATGGGTCCATATCCAATCGATAATCGAAGGTATGGCAGCTCCCCCGAAGACAGGGGATGCCGCATTGGAGTCCAGCACCGTAAGCGGCTGGGTTCATCTTGCCATGCTGGAGGCTCAGTCTCAGGTGCCTGACGCATTTGACGAAGTGGTGGTTCCCAAGACCCCGATCAAAGTCAAAGCAGGTGCGTTGCTTGGTCACATAGGCGAGTATCGTCGTGTGGTCGATCCGAGCTCATCCCGGCAGATGCTGCACCATGAAATCATCGTGGGTGCTGACCTTCCCGCCTATCTGGAAAAGAGCAAAGCTGCAGCCAAGGCGGTCAAACCGGAAGAAAAGACAATTCTACGCATAGCCCCTGGAACCCAATTGCACAATGCAATGCTTGCTCCATCACAATTGGGAATCCTTAAGGCCGGTACAGTACTGGAACTCGACGGAACGCCCCAGGACGAGGCGATTTATGTGAAAGTCAAACCTGTAGCCGAACTGCAGTGGATTGAGCGAGCGGCAAAATTGCCGGCTGGAGCGCGAGAAGCAAAGCTTTATCGACACAACAACGCCAGCACCTATACCGCAGCGGAACTCGTTGCCGAAGCAAAACGTGGCACTGTCGGACAACCCGGAGCCACACAATATCGAGGCATCCTTGTCGATGTTGCCAGCAAGGCTTCGGTCTGGATTGCGGAGAACAACCATCGTGGCCTACACCTCCAGGGTAAGCAAAAATTGGTGCTGTCGGACCTTGATGGCTGGAGCAACTATCCACTCACCTTCACCGCCAACGGCTACAAGAATGGCAATATCCCTCATCAATTTGCGATTTCCGCCTTGGAGCATGCGCGCCCCACCACTCCAGACCCGACCTCGGAACCGATTGGGGTCGCCCTGGACGAAGCTGGGAACTACTGGTGGCAGGTCCAACTGAGAGACAGCACTACTTGTGCGACTGGCTGGGCCGGCGAAGCAGGTCACACTGGTATCAGCTTGCATTCGCCGCACGAATGGGTGGATTTCTCCATCATCGAATCTGAATCCCAAACGACAGCATACGGTAGCTACTTCCTTGCTCTGGCGGACACGGCAGCATTTCACCGCGGCGAGATACCGCTCAAGAAGAGTCAGCTGGATGCGCCTTTGCATCAGGTTTTTAGCATTCTGGACACACACCCTGACGGCAATCTGACCTTGGGTGAGCTCCAGGCGGCTCAACGTAGTCGCAGTACCGTACAGCAACTCTCGCGGATCATCCTGCGCTACCCCAGCGAGTGGAAGGCCGATCCGGAAGCTTGGAAGCAGCATGACGCTCAGGTTTCTCCCTCCGATATGCCTGCTTGGGAAAGTGAAAAGCAACGTATGGAGAAGTTAGCTTGGTGGGGTGCAATTGCCAGCACGGTGGAGGCATTACCTTCAGATACATCGGCATTCCATGTGCACCCCATATCTCTAATCGGGAACTTCCCAAAAAATACTAGGTGCATCAACTACAAGGTTATGTACGCCCCGAAAGGGCCAGCGTACAAAGATGATCAAATTGTTGGCCACAGCCATTACAAACTTCCCGTAGATCGAAGTCCAAATCGAGTAGCCGGAAACAGTCGAATTCATGGCGATGCAAGTCACGAGACGCAGCGACAAGTCATAGATATTCTGGTTGATACAACCAAAGACTACGATCTATCCCGAGATGACTTGGCGATGGTATTAGCAATAGCTCATGTCGAATCAGGATTTAACCCTGATGCCGCGGCCGGCACAACATCAGCATCGGGACTGGGTCAATTTACAGATGGAACGGCACTTGCGTACGATATTTCTTCTGATAGTCAGCGATTTGATGCGATAACTGGTGCGGAAGCACTGGTGAGGCATTACTTAGACAACAAAAAGATGGCAGCATCGCGATATTCAGGAAGAGACTTGTACGAAATGATCTATGCTTATCATCACGACGGCCCAACTCTGAGCTACGGTGGACGCGAGATATCAAGAAACGAAGTTATGCCAAAATATGACCTATATTTGAAGAGCATGTGCAAAAGCGTAATGGATTAGTCATGAAAAAAATACAGAAAATGGCTGTTGCTGCACTCCTAATTAGCTTCTCAATGGCGGCAATGTCTCAGCCGCCCCAAGCAACTATAGAAGATAAAGACCTTAGACCAGTGAGTCCTGATGTGAGGGAGGCTGTAACTAAAACCTCCTCGTTTAGGCCGTTCAGTCAATTGCATTGCAAGCTGATCGGAAAAAAAATATCCATAACCAGAAGAGAATCCATGCATTTTTTGACTACAGAAAATGCCTGTGGGTGGGGGGCGGCACTTGGCCCAATATGGTTGGTCAGGTCAACCCAACGCAGTAGAGAGCTCATCCTTAGCTCTGGAGGCTATTCGCTGCGTGCGAGCCCTCCATATACAAACGGGATGCCCGAAATTGAAATCAGTGGAGGTACCGCTGGGGTGCCACTGAAAGAGATACTTCGCTACGACGGAACACTCTACCGAACAATAAAGTAGCTGCTGCAGCCGCAGCATGGATGAGGCCACAAGTAACCCTGCATTATTTGAATGCGCGTTGAAATCACGATCATAAAACCTCGCCCTAGTGCCAGGAGCCACCTCAGCAGGCGTTGTCTTGTGGTCAGTTGCCATCCAAGTACGACTTCAACATACGTCAGGAAAGATAGATGGCCTCACTGACCAAACCAAAAAAGATAGTGCGTATCAGGTTTTTCACGACGTTGTTCGCACTTGCACTTCTGCTGCCTATCCAGTCATATGCAGACAGCCGTATGTCCCCACAATTTTCCGACTACCCGACACACACATACACTGGAGATCTGGTGATTCCCGCCTACCTCAAGAAAGACGGAGAAGTGTGGCGGGACGACATGGGAAAGATTGTATCGCCACCTGCAATAAATACAGCCGGAAGATTCTACATGACTCCGCACAGTTGCGGGACGTCATGCCGGTACTATACCCTTAATGATCTTTCCAATGGGGAAGAGTCTCAGGAGCTTGTCCGATTTTCTAACGATGGCGCCGTTCCAAGAAAGACAAAGGATGGTCGTGACATTGTAATTGATATAACCACTCGACCAGATAGCTCGCTAATCTTGGTTCGCTACTATATCGACCGCCCAGACAGTCCTCCAGAGTGCAAGGCAAGCTATTTCGCCCTCAATTCCAGTGGAAAATCAATAAGGCCAGTCGCCCAGTCGCTTGAGTGTCCCGAGAATTAATATAGGCTGGCGTTTAAAGCAAATTCGACCAACCCGATTCCCGGAGCAACCAACTACTATAGCCCCACGGCGCAAGCAAGCCTCCACAAGTCTAAGCCTAATATCTATCCAAGCACGCCCTCCTTCGCCATTCCCAAGAAACGGGTACAAAATCCAAGTGGAGTGAGGAATGAATATTATCAGCTCTATAAACCGTAGGCGTTGGCCGCTATTGGCGGCCCTGTTTTACCTCAGCAGTTCTTACGGCTCACCACTGATGGAGGAAACCAACTTCCCCAACAGCCAATATCAGATATTTTCGCACTGCGGCATTTCTGAAAATTCGCAGAGTTGCGAAATATACTCAGTTAGCAAAGGCGGGAAAAAGAAGATAATTGACTACCCACTTCCACCATCTTCGATTAGATTCGAAAACAATATATTCGTTATTGCCTTTCCATGCGGCACGCAATGCTCAGCAACCTATTTCTATAACGTGAAAAAAGGTTTGAGTGGTCCGTTTCCGCTTGTGGTCGACTATGACCTCCAGCGAGGCTTTGCTCTGGGAGTGGCCAAGAATCCCATTCAAGTATATAGACTGTTTCGGGCAGAAGACGAATCTTTGGCTGACAGTATAACTCTGGATCTTCCTCGAAATTCAAGATTTGACCCTAGTTTGATTATCGAAGCGAGAATTAAGGATGACTCGATACTCATAGAGTATGTTAACGACAAGGATGAGAGAGTTACCACTTCGCGACCACTTCCAAAGTGAGCCTTTAGCTTCTTGGAAATCCAATTTCCCTTAGGGGATAGCTCATGTAATCTGAGCTCAAGCGATACTGATCGCACTGGCAGCTCTCGACTACCTTGCGCCGGTTTTCACTGGCAGCCTGAAAGGTCTTTTTGGAAACGACCGCCCGCATCCAGCTAGCTAGGTGCGGACGGTCGGCGTTTACGCCTCTTGCTTCACCGAAAAAGTATCGGTGCATGTGCCGGCGGCCTTGCCTTCAAGGAATATTCCTTGGTGGCGGGCTAAGTAGAGTCAATTCCATCGGTGCTCTACCTGTATCAGCGGTGCGCTTTCCTGTCGAATGGCCTTGAGCGCCATCCTCAAGCAACGTTTGCGGCAGGGAGAATCCCTTGAACAGCGGCTGGGTGAAGGGGTTGTTGGCCTTCTCGGTGCTGATACGGTAGCGCATGCCGCCGTCCGCAGCGGCGAAGCTGATGTCGACACTGTTACTGGTTGCGCCGTTCAGGCGAGCCTGGCTCAGCAGACGGTACAGCGACCACGGGCCGCGATATACCAGGCCGCTACTGCTACCGCCCGCGTGGACCAACGTCATGCGGCTTTCGTTGCTGGGGGCCAGGGTATTCGGCCAGATCAGTGCGGTGCTGGTGGTTGGTCCGTGGTTGTAGGTGACCAACTGGCCCTCCACGCTCAGGGAACTGGTGCGCTTGTTCGGCGCCATGCCCAGCGGTTCGACGTAGAACTGCACACCCAGCGTGCCGCGGCTGTTGAAGAATGCATCGCGGATCTTCTCGGCCGCCTCCAGTTGGGTCAGCACGTCGGTGCGCACTAGGTAGCCGCCCAGACGTTCGGAGTAGAGCGCTTCCAGGTTGTCCTCGATGAACAGGTTGAGGTACTTCTCACGGAATTGCTGCAGCTTTCCCTGTGGGCCAAAGAACGCAGTGAAGTCGTCCAGTGCCACCTCTTCCCGGCTGGCCGGGTTGAACGGATAGCGACTGGCCAGGCGCTCACGGTAGAAGCGATATACATCGGCGTCCCAGCGGCGCTCCAGCTCCCGCAGCGCCTCCACCAGGATCACCCGCGATGACTCATCGGCCAGCTTACCCACCTGATGGTTCAGCGGCTCAGGCAGGCCCGCTGCGATTCGCTGCAGGTTGCTGATTGGGTCAGGTCCTTTCAAGCCGAAGCGCTCGAGCACAACACTGAGGGCAGTCTTGCCGCGGTCCGGACTGTCATGCACGGTGCGCACCTTGTCCTGGACGCTGCCGATGGCCAGCATGGTTTCATCCAGGTACGAGGGGCGATCGCCCTTGGCCTCCAACAGCTGACTCATGGGCGCGAACGCCCGGGCGATCCCTGGAAGCGGAGTAGCCTCTGGCAAATCGGCTTCGCCAGCGGACTTTTCCAGCGCAGTCACGGCTTGGCCAGCGGTGTCCTTGCCAGCCGGAGCGGCGACCGCCCGGAGCTTGGCACCCAGTTCGCTATTGTCGCGCACCGTTTCCACCAGCCGTCGCAACGGCGCCGCCGGGCTGGTCACACTGCCCAATACGTTCACTGCCTCGGCGAGATCCTGGAAGTCACGCACTTCCAACTGGTTGAGGTTCTGCTGCCAGGTATCGATGTAGTCTCGGCTGTAGATGGCCCGTATCCGTTCGGCCAAGGCACGTTTGTCGGCTTCGGAGTAGTCGATATTGCGGCGCTCGCCCAGCGCCCACTGGTCGATCATCGCCAGCTCGGTCAGGTCCTGACTGTGCGGTGCGAAGTAGCTACGATAGCCCTTGGCTGTCAGCAGCGCGTCAATGCGGCCGTCAGTGGGGCGCTGCCCCTCCTCGCCTCTGTCAATCGTTTCGGGCTGATAGACGACGTCAAAGGCCGGGCCGATTTCATTGCGCAGATCCAGTGGTGCACGCAGTGTTTCACCGGCCTGACGACGCATGGTCATGTACACGCGTTGCGGCAACGGGATCTGTCGCAACTCGCGCTGCACCGCAGACACACGTGACTGGTACTGAGGCAACCGGGTATCGGCATACTTCATCGCATAGTCCAGGTGACGCATCAACGCGCGTTGTACCTGGTCTTCGCCGGGAAATGCCTGGGCCCATTGCTCTCCCATCCAGCTCTCGACCACCGGCGGGCGGCGGTTGGCTCGATCTTCGATCATGCGGTAGACGCGCAGGGCCGCCAGTTGCTCGTCGCTGTCCACGGCAGTACCGTCGAGCTGCTCCATCACGCCACTGGCTAGGGCGGGTAGGAACCGCTGGGACAGCAGTGTGAGGTAGGCCTGGTCAACCTTCGGTCCGATCTGCCGCCCTTGGTACAGACCGAGGTCCGCCACCAGTGGCCACGCATCGCGGTAGTCGCCATAGACCGCTACCGCGCTGCTGATCTGATCCAGTGGCTGTAGCAGGTTGCGGCCGGTGGGGTCGAGCTTGCCGTCGATGGCATGGGCACTATAGGCGCGGCTGCGCTCCAGCACGTTCATGGCTTTGTCGCGGTTCACTGCGTAGTAGTGGTACCAACCGCCGATCAGCAGGGCGCTACCCACCGAGGCGACGCCGAAGCGTAGGGCCAGGGCCCGCCTCTTGTCAGCCAGAACCCGTGGATTGTCCCCCGCCAACCCTGACTCAGGGTAAATCACACGCTGGAACAGTTGCTGAGCGAAGTAGACCATGGCTCGCCCGCTGGGGTGCATGGTCGGCACGGGCTCACGAATATCGTAGTCCTGCGAGGCGGATGCCACAAAGGCGTTGGTCAACACCCCTTGCTGGTACACCGACGACAGGTAGACACCACGCGGCAATGCAGGGGTGACGTAGCGATCGCTACCCAGGATGGCGGTCAGGAACTCCATCAGTAACGGGCGCATGCCCGTCAACTGTCGCACCAGGGAATAGAGTGCTTCGCGCTGGGGCAGTTCGCTCACGTCGGCCAGGGCGTCGAATACCTGCTCGTTCAGGCGCTTGAGGAATTCGTCGTAACGTTCGCCGAGTTCATCGCGCCAGGCATCGTAGTTTTGCAGCGAGTCGAGGGTGAACGTGAAGCCGAAGATGTCTTCGCGCACAGATTTGGGCAGCCGCGCGAAGAGCGGTTCGAACCCCTCAAGCAAGTCGAACTTGCTCAGAACCACATACAGAGGCGGTCGGGTGCCGAGTTGGCGGCTGAGTTCAGCCAACCGGGCGCGCAGCAGCGAGGCAAGCGCCTTGCGGTCGCTGGGCTGCTGATTGAGTAAGGTGACTAGGCTGACGATCAGCACGACGCCATTGAGCGGCCGACGGCTCCGGTTGCGTCCTAGCCAACCGACAAAGCTGTCCCACAAGCGTGGATGGAGATTCTCGGGCAGGAAGGGATGTTCTTCTTCCAACAATCCCGGTGGGGCGCTGTCCTCACCGGAGACGACCTGTTCCAGGTTCGCTAGCACCCGCGGCTGGCTGATCAGTTCGCCCGGCGGATCGATAAGCACCGCCTGATCGCCCATCCACCAGTCGATGCGGTAGATCCTGTCGGGGTCCTCGTCCATTCGCCGGCTACCCGCCTTCACCTCGCCGGTCAGCGAAAAGCTCTGGCCAGAGCGATTGACGAAACTGGTCTTGCCCGCGTTCTCCTGCCCCAAGACCAAGTACCAGGGTAGTTGGTAGAGCGCATTGCGCCCCTTGAGGTTGGCCTGGAGGACTTCCAAACTTCTGTCCAGATCGCGCTCCTGGGCCTCTACGTAGCGTAGGCAAGGGTCCAGTTGGTGCTCCTGTTCCTGACTGCGCTCAGCTTCCAAGACTCGGTTGCGTTGGCGCAATCGGGTAATCCAGAACAGCAAGGGAATGATGAGCAGAACGATGGTGACCAACACGCGGGCGGCTACGCCAGCCAGGGGCTGGTACTCACCCCAGGTCCACTGAGGTCCCAACCACCAGACGCCCGTCAGGGCGAGTACCAGAACCAGCAGCAACGCCAGGGGCATCCCTTGCCTGGCCCAACCCAGGACGGGCCGGCCATAGCGCTTCAGGTTCGACCAGATCTTAAACATGAGGTTGCTCCTAGTTCTTGTGTTCTGTAGCTGGTTGCGTGTGCCGTTCAAGCACGCCGAAAAGGTCCGGTTCCCATTCGGGTGCCGACGCGCCTTGCATGATTTGATGTGCGCGGGCATACAAGCCGTCGGCAAGCCAGGCCAACCCGCGCATGCCGAGCAGCTCGGCAGCAATCGTCATGACATGGCAGCCATGACGCGGATCTGCCGACTCCTGCTGGATTGCTTCGAGCCGTTGGAGCATGGATTCCACGCCGCTCGTCTCCAGCGTATCGCGCAGTTCATCGCGCAATTTTGGGTACTCCTGACCAGCCCCGAGATTCGCACTCGCTTCGTTGGCACCACTGATCCAGGACTGGGTTTCGCCATCGACAAAGGCGCGGCCATCGGAAAACTGCAGCTGTACCAACGCCGGCAGCTTTGCGACAAAGCGACCAGTGGCCTGGCGGATGGCTTCTGCTACGTTGGGCATTTCGAGGCGCCGGGCGATGCTGGCCGCCAGATAGCTGCCACGCAGCCAATAGGGAGAAGACGCGATGCTCTTCTCGACCCGCTGCAGCAACACAGGATCGACGGCATTTGCCTTGAGCGCTTCCCAGTACGTTTGGGCGGTCTCCGCGGGAACAGCCATCAACTCGGTACGCTGGGTATCTTTACGAGTCGATGGAGCAACGCTCAGATGCGCCCAAAGGGCAAAGCGGCGCAGCAGGTAGCCCGTCGGATCATAGGCATCCTGCTGATTAATGATGTCAGCCACAGAAAGTAGGGAGCGGCGCGTTTCACGCTCGTTGCCCAGCTCCAGGGCGACAGGTGTGAAGAAGGATTCGGAGATCCCTACTGAGGGAGAGGAAAACTCCCGTTGTGCCTCAGCCAGCTCTGGTGCTCTTGTGGCTTCGGCCTTCTGCCGCAACTGGCCTTCCAGCCGGGTCAGGGTCGCCGTGTCGAGCTGAGTGTCCTGGGCGGTGCGTTGTAGCTTGTCCAGCGCCTGCTGCCCGGCCTTGTAGTACTCCTCGGCGAATCCAGTTGCATCGAGTTTTGCCAATGCCTCACCAAGACGCTCGAGCTGTTGCGCCATCAGGCGCCGCTTGGCAGTCAGGCCTGAGGGGCCGGGCTTGGGGTAGCTGCTGTCCCAGTACTGACCCAGCATGCCGGCCAGTACGCCTGCCGCTTCGGCCCAGCCGCGCCAGCCTCCCGCGCGCATGCGCGCGGTCGCCAAATGTGCGGCGATGCGCAGATGCTTGCAGCGGGCGAGAAGATACTGGCGCGATGCGGAATCCACATAGCCCCAATCGATGGTGGCCTCTTGCAGTCCACCGAGCTTCATCATTTCGGTGTCGACGCCCTGGTAGGCATTATCTTCTTCATCGAAATCGCCGGCGGGATGCTCGGGAGATATCGGGGATAGAACGACATCCAGATCGAGTACAGGCAGAGTGTTCACCAATGGCAGGCCTCGCGTTGTTGCACCATCAACTCGTGCAGCGCAGAAGCATCGAAGGACAATCCGTCGAACGGGGCATGGTCGCTTTCCAGCTGCAACTGCCGGGCGGGGCTAGTCAGGTGGCGAAGCTGTTCGATGGCGACGAGGCCGCGGCCGGCGTCCGTCACCGTGCCATCGTCTAGAACCTGCCAGGGTCTGCTTACGGAAATGGGTCGACCGTCCAACAGCATTCGAATATTCACGCGGTTGACGTCGAGCGGTTGCGCGGTGAGCAACTGCAAGCGCGAAATGTTCTGCAGGCAACTGATCGCCAACAGTGGCCGGGGCTCCGCGCCGCCCATCGCCGGCGCGGAAATCACGACTTTGGTGCGCCCGGGAAGCGACTCTTCGACGCGCAACAGCAGCATCCCAAATTGTTCTGCTTTGCGGCGGGACTCATTACGCTGTGCGAACGACACGATATCCGGCACACGGGCCGGAGCTGGCTGTTCGGCTTTCGGTGCCAGGGGCGCGACCACCGGCGAAGGCGGTGTGCCCGACGCCGCATCGAAACATGCAAGGCGCTCGAGGGGCGAAACGATGGTGGTGCAATCGCGCCCGGCAGCCACCACATCCTTTCCCGCATCACAACCCGCCAGAATCGTAGCTGCCAGCAGCAGTGTCCCAAATGGCCTCATCTCGACTCCTCTCCATTCAAATTCAAATCCAGGCACTTGCGTGCCAGGGTGCGTTTCGGGATGCCCAGGCTTTGCGCTGCCAGTCGTCGCGAACCCGATGCCTGGCGCAGTCGGTCTTCCAGCAGCGAACGTTCGAACGCGGCCACAGCGGCGGGCAGGCTGTCGGTATTCCAGAGGTCCTGAAGGGCAACTTCACCGGAGTGTTTAGTCCCAGGCAGTTGGCCCTCCTCAGTCAGCTCGACCAACCGATTGGTCTGAATGCGCTTGCCCGGAGGCGTCCGCTCCGCGGCAGCGAGCACCAGACTGCGCAACTCTCGGACATTGCCCGGGAAATGGTGCCGTTGCAGCCGTGCGATAGCGTTGTCAGAGATGCCAGTGATCCGCCCTGGGTACGCCCGGTTGTGTTCCAGCAGGATGTGCGACACCAGCGCCGGCACATCTTCAATGCGCTCGCGCAATGGCAGGATGTGCAGGACCAACTGACGAATCCGGAAGTACAGGTCCTCGCGAAACTGGCCGTCGCGCACCAGTTCAGGCAGAGGGCGGTGAGTGGCGCAGATCAGTCGGAAATCCGAAGACTGCTCCCGAGTGGCTCCGACTGGCCGAAACTTCTTCTCATTGAGCAGCCGCAGCAGCGTGCCTTGCAGGCTTAGAGGCATGTCTCCGATTTCGTCCAAAAACAGGGTGCCGCCGTCAGCCTCGGCTACCAGGCCGGTACGATCCTGAGTTGCGCCGGTGTAGGCGCCGCGGGTGGCGCCAAACAACTCCGCCTCGATCAGGTCCTTTGGGATGGCCGCGCAATTCACCGGCACAAACTTGCCTTTACGCGAAGAGGCCTGGTGAATAAGCCAGGCAACATGATCCTTACCGGACCCTGTTTCGCCTGTGACGAGTAGCGACAAGGAAGAGTCGGAAAGCCGGATCATCTCCTCCCGTAAACGCCGCGCAGCCTGTCCTGTCCCCACCAGCCCAGCGGATAGCAATCGCCGACGCCCACGCTCTTCATCTTGCTGGTGTTGTGCCGCTTGGCGCGTCTGCGCCAATTCGTCTGCGCCGCGTCGATCCAAGAGGCCTGTCAGAATCACATCAAAAAGCTTGCAAAGCTCCTGCCAGGCAGGGTCGGCGGTCCAGACCCGAAGCGCTGCCGCCTCCCCCGTCAACAGCAGTACCGCAGCAGGCTTGCGCTGCACATCGAACAACGGAAAGATCTGCCACGCGTCACTGCCCGCCAGTCGTTCACGAAGGTCTTCGTACCCCCGCCCGACGCCAATCAAGGCATCAAGGCGATCGACGCGACGGGGCTTTCCGGTCATTAGACAGTAGACGAGTGGGTTCTCGAGTTCCTGCAGTTGCAACACTGGGAGCTGATCGAGTGCGGTTGCCCAGCTTGCGATGGGCCGCATGCTGTCCCCCGCCGCTTCTCGCCAATAGCAGATCCCACAACTAACCCCTGCCGCAGAGCAAGCGGCTTTGAGGAAGCAGTCGGCCAGGGCTGCGACGCCCTCTGCCTGGACCAGTTCCCGTGCAAGCACTGCCGCATCCTGGGCATTCAGGGACATTCCATCTACTCCAAAACGGCGTCGAAAACCGTACCGTTCCAGCTGACCAAGGAACTCTGGAAGGGATGCGCATTGGCAAGGTGCTTCAGCACCGCCAGCGACAAAGGCGGCAGCATCTCGCCATCGATACTGGCATCCAGCAGGCGGGCACCGTTCTGGTGGCGCAGGCAGCGCGCGCGCAGCTCTTCTCGTGCAGACGGGGCGATCGTCAGTTGCGCCTCATAGCGCTGACTGAACTGATCCTGGAGACGTTGCAGGCGACCGTCGACGATTTCTTCGAGCGTTGCCTCGTCCAGATAGCGGAAGGGAACCACCTGCATACGGGCCAATAGTGCCGGCTTGAAAAAGCGCCCGAGGTGCACGCGCAGAGCTTCACTGTCGAGATCGTTCAGGGGACCGCCGTCCTGATCAAACCCCAGGTTTGAAGTGAGGAAGAACAACACGTTCTGGCAATCGATGCGCCGGCCTTCTCCATCAGCGAGTTCACCCTTGTCGAACGCCTGATAGAAGATGTTCAGCACCTCGGGATGCGCCTTCTCTACCTCGTCTAGCAGGACAACCGAATAGGGCCTTTTACGGATGGCCTCGGTCAGTACGCCGCCCTCTCCATAGCCGACGTATCCAGGCGGAGCTCCCAGCAAGCGCGATACGGTGTGCTTCTCCTGATACTCCGACATATTGATAACGCTGAGGAACTGCTCGCCACCGAAGAGCGCGTCTGCGACTGCCAACGCAGTTTCGGTCTTGCCGACCCCACTGGGCCCTACAAGCAGAAAAGCCCCCAATGGTGTTCCGGGTCTGCGCAAGTCAGCCGTGGCGGTCAACAACCGGCGGTGAACCGCGTCGAGAGCCTCATTTTGTCCTTTGACTCGGGCGCGTAGCGTATCTGGCAGCATGTTGAGGCGCTGGAATTGGTCGCTATTGATGGTTGCGGCAGGGATCCCTGTCCAGTCAGCAATGACCTGAGCAATCTGCTCGTTCCCCACATCTGCGTGAAGTAAGGCGCCATCACGTTGTAGCTCGGACAGCTGCGCTACCTTCTCCGCCAGCCGCAGTGACTTATCTTCGTGGTACTCATCAGCGCGCAGCGCGACGATCTCGTCGATCAACGTCTTCTGCAGCGCCCACGCGTCTCGCAGGCACCCGATGGAATTCTGAGTCCGTGCCCGGGCGCCATCCAATGCGACCAGTCGGGCTGGCTCGGGCTTTCGCCCAGCCCGGGCATCACGCCACAACTGGTCTGATTCGGCATCGATCTGTCGCAGCTCATTTTCGAGAGAAGCCAGGCGCCGGGGAGGCTCGGCCAAAGCGGTGGCAACTCTCGCGCAGGCCGTATCCAGAACATCAATGGCCTTGTCCGGCAATTGGCGTCCGGAGAGATATCGAGCAGAGAGAGCCGCCGCGGCCTTGAGAGCATCGTCACCGATATAGACCTGGTGCGCCTGTTCATATACGCCGCGCAGACCGCGCAAGATGTGGACGGCCTGCTCGACACTTGGCTCGTCCAACTGCACCAGTTGGAAGCGCCGCGTCAACGCCGGATCTTTCTCGAAGTACTTCTTGTATTCGGACCAAGTGGTGGCGGCAATCGTCCGCAACTCACCGCGCGCCAGCGCTGGCTTGAGCAGGTTGGCTGCGTCACTTCCGCCGGCAGCGTTGCCGGCGCCGATCAACGTGTGTGCTTCGTCAATAAAAAGGATGATGGACTGTGGCGCATTCTTGACCTCGTCAATAACCGCCTTCAGACGCTTCTCGAACTCGCCCTTGACTGAAGCCCCAGCTTGCAAGGCGCCAAGGTCGAGCCCCCACAGATGTACACCGCGTAACGGCTCGGGTACGCAATCCGCCACAATGCGCTGCGCCAGGCCTTCAACGACAGCACTTTTGCCCACTCCCGCATCCCCGACCACGATCGGGTTGTTCTTGCGCCGGCGCGAGAGGATATCGATCATCAGATCGATCTCCGCATCTCGGCATAGTACGGGGTCGACACCACCAGCCCGTGCCTGTGCAGTGAAGTCGTGCCCGTACTTGGCCAACGCGCTGTCAGCCTCAGCAGCTGGCCGGGCTGATGCCAGCTCATTCAAGACAGGCGCTTCGGACGAACGAGCAAGCAATTCCGAGAAGCGCTTACGCAATGTCTCTCGGTTGATGCGCTCACATAGCCGGATAGCGGCCAACGGCAGGTAGCGGGCAGAGTTCAGAAGGGTGGCCAGCAACAGGGCACCACTGCGGATCTGCGACTGCCCAAGCTCTACGGAACTCAATAGCCAGGCGTCTTGCAGCAATTCCAGTAGAAGCGGCGAGAACGATGGATATGCATGCCCATATCCACTTTCGGATTCAGGAAAGGTGGTAGCAAGCGCCTGGCGCAGTTCGTCTGAATCCATCCCAGCATCTGCTAGAACGCAGCGCACATCGCACAGCGGTTGATCCAAAAGCTTGTACAGCAGATGAGTCACCGTCACCTCTGCACCCCGCTGGGCAATGCAAAGGCTGCCCGCCTCCTCCAACGCGTGCCGGCCTACAGGGTGTAGACGCTGTAGCAGCGCAGCCAGATCAACGGTGACCATACTTCAACTTCCTCTTCATTATCGGGACATCCATGTTGGAGTTTTGGAAATAGCGCAGCAGTAAGCTCAAACAAGGAGGCAAGTGAAATTGCACAAACCACGAAGTCGCAACGAGCAACTTCCATATATAAGCCTTAACTACGAACGACCCAAAAGCCGAATCAATCGAAGAGAACACAAGCACAAAAACCACGTCAATCAGAAGAATCCGAATTTCTTGAAGGAAGATTCCCTGTGCATTCAGACGCTGAAATACAAGAGCTTTCCGACTCATGTTTTCGGATTGTTCCGATATACAAAACTCGCACTTTCCCCATAGGCTCACCCCCTAGTGTCCGATAGACCAAATCCACTGTGCTCCAAGGAAATCCAGCTTCGGCTGGGCCTTGGCGGAATACAGGCAGCCTTTGCGCCCTCTATTGCCAGGCCTGCTGCGGTTCTTTATGACCTCGTTCAAGTGGATAGCGGGCATTAACTACTAGTTAATTACAAGGAGTGGCCCATGGCATCTAAGACTGGTTCAGTTGCACCGAAGGAACGCATCAATGTCCGTTATGTTCCCGCAACGGGTGATGAGCAGCAGGAAGTAGAACTACCTCTGAAGGTACTGGTCCTTGGCGATTTCAAGGGACACGCCGATGAAACTCCGCTGGAAGATCGCCCAGCCGTTCAGATCAATAAAGACACCTTCAACGATGTCATGGGCGAAGCCGGCCTGAACTTGAAAGTGGATGTGCCCGCCACGCTGGAAGAGGGCAACGAAAGCGACACCCTCAGTGTCGACTTGCAGTTCAAGAACATCAGGGACTTCTCCCCTGACTCCATTGCCCGCCAAGTGCCCGAACTGAGGGGGTTGCTGGAATTGCGCGAGGCTCTCGTGGCACTCAAGGGACCAATGGGCAATATCCCTGCGTTCCGCAAGCAGATCCAGGCATTGCTGGGTGACGACAGTGCTCGCGGCAAGCTGGCCAAAGAGCTGGATCAACTGCTGGCAACTCCTAAGGCCTGACGCCCAATTCCAAGGCCCTCCCTTTTCTTCAGGTTCCGAAGGACGCAAAAATGACCAAAGCTCAAACTGCCGAACTCCAGAAGCACGCCGACAGCCAGCCCGACGGCGGCCTACTGGCCCAAATCATGGCGCAGACTCGCCTTGAGCCCACTCAGGAAGGCTATGCCATCGCAGAGCGCGGGGTAGCCGCCTTCATTTCCGAGATGCTCAAGTCCGATGAGCGAGAGCAACCGATCAACAAGCAGTTGGTCGACCAGATGCTTACCGAGATTGATCGCAAGCTCAGCAAGCAAATGGATGCCATCCTCCATCACCCGGAGGTTCAAGAACTCGAGTCCATCTGGCGTGCGTTGTACGACCTGGTGCAGCGAACCGATTTTCGCGAAAACATCCAGCTCGTATTCGTCTCCACCTCCAAGGACGAACTGCTGGAAGACTTCGACAGTGCTGCTGATATCACCCGCAGCGGTCTGTACAAGCACGTGTATACCGCCGGTTACGGCCAGTTTGGTGGCCACCCGATCGGTTGCATGATTGGCAACTACACCTTCGGTCCCTCCGCCCCTGACATCAAGCTGTTGGGCTACCTAGCTTCAGTCGGAGCAATGGCGCATGCGCCGTTCCTCGGCGCCGCCGGTCCGGAAATGCTCAACCTGGAATCCTTCGAAGAGCTGCCGAACCTCAAAGAGGTCAAGGACATATTTGAAGGGCCGCGCTTTGCCAAGTGGCGCAGCCTGCGCGAATCCGAAGACTCGCGGTACCTGGGGCTGACCATGCCCCGCTACCTCCTGCGCCAACCGTACGACCCTCTGGATAATCCGGTACGCAGCTTTTCCTATCAGGAAGCGATCGATGGCGATCACCACAACTACCTGTGGGGAAATACCGCCTTCCTGATGGGCAGCCGCGTTGTCGACAGTTTCGCCAAGTACCGCTGGAGTCCGAACATCATTGGCCCGCAGTCTGGAGGCGCCGTGGAGGACCTGCCGGTTCATTTGTTCGAGTCACTCGGACAGTTGCAGGCCAAAATTCCAACAGAAGTACTGATCTCCGATCGCAAGGAGTTCGAACTATCCAGCGAAGGTTTCATTCCGCTGACGATGCGCAAGGACAGCGACAACGCAGCCTTCTTCTCCGCCAACTCGGTGCAGAAGCCCAAGCAGTTCGCAAAAACTCCCGAAGGTCAGGCTGCCCAGACCAACTATATGCTGGGCACCCAGTTGCCCTACATGTTCATCATCAATCGCCTGGCGCACTACATCAAAGTGCTGCAGCGCGAGCAGATCGGTAGTTGGAAGGAGCGCCAGGACCTGGAGCGCGAGCTCAACAACTGGCTTCGCCAGTACGTAGCTGACCAGGAAAGTCCTACCAGCGACGTCCGCAGCCGCCGTCCGCTGCGGGCAGCCCGGGTCGTAGTGCAGGACGTCGCGGGCAACCCCGGCTGGTATCAGGTTGCACTGTCGGTGCGTCCGCACTTCAAGTACATGGGCGCCAGCTTCGATCTGTCCCTGGTCGGTCGCCTGGACAAGGACTGATGGAGAACTGAAGCATGCCTCGGTCACCTGGGCAGGGAAGCCTGTTCGAAAGGCTCGATCTCGATCTGCCGCCTCGGCGTAGCCGCAGTCGGCAGGATGCGGCGACCGAGCGTGTTCATGCCATCAAGCGTCAGTTGGAGTGGATCCTCAATGCTCGCCAGGGCAGTTCGCAGAGCAGCCCTGGGCTCGGGCTGCGCGACTTGAACGATGCGGGAATCGGCACCGTGGATCTACGGCAGCAGGTCTGCTTGGATATTCACAGCGCCGTGCGCACGTACGAGCCGCGGGCACGCGTTCTGGACGTCAAGCCTCTGGCAACCACCGCCTCGACGCTTGAACTCGGGTTTCGACTGGTATGCGTCGTTCCTCTGAACAACAGGGAGGAGCAGGTAGAGATCGACCTGCTCTTTCTCCACCACGGCCGACAGGTCAAGGTGAGTTAGCAAGTTGCCAAGGAGGCTAGCTGGATGCCATTGAAGGGAAAATTCCGCGAGGAACTGGATTACCTGCGTCGCTTGCGGCGTGTCTTCGCTCGCAACAACCCGCAACTGGCTCCGTTTCTGGGTGAGGAAGCTACCGATCCAGATGTGGAGCGCTTGCTGGAAGGCTTTGCCTTCCTCACGGCCAAGCTACGCCTGAAGATCGAGGACGACTTCCCGGAACTGACCCACTCATTGTTGCAACTGCTGTGGCCGAACTATCTGCGGCCATTGCCCAGCGCCACCATCATTCAATTCGAGCCGGCAGACCACTCCATCACCGGTCGCCAAACCGTAGCCAAAGGCACATGCGTTCAATCTCGTCCGGTCGATGGCGTGCAGTGCCAGTTTCGTACCTGTCAGGACGTTTCGGTTTACCCATTCGATATTGCGGACGTCAACGATGGCCATTCGATGGAGAAATCTATCGTACGCATCGACCTGGCCGTGCTGAGCCAGAATCCACCGAATACCTTCGACTGCGATAGGCTCGACTTCTACCTCAGCGGCAGCGACTACAACGCACAGACACTGTACCTCTGGCTGTCCAAGTATCTGGGTGAGATTCGCATGGAGGTCGCTGGCGTGGTACGCCATGTTCCTCTCAACCAGGTCGACTTCCCCGGCTTTAAGGCTGACTCCGCTCTGCTGCCGTATCCCAAGAACGCCATGGACGGATACCGGGTCCTCCAAGAGTACTTTCTCTTCCCCCGGCGCTTCTATTTCTTTGGCCTGAACAACCTTCGAGCCTTTTGGCCAGACCAGCCCACAGGCGGTGTGCGCATCGAATTTCACTTCACCCGTCCAATGCCGGTAGATGTCCGGGTGCGCAAAGGCGACCTGGCGCTGTACTGCACACCAGCGGTCAACCTGTTTGAGCATGACGCGGTGCCCATTCGCCTGACCGGCAAGGCCGCGGAGCACCGCCTGCTGCCCGATGGCCAGCGGCCCGATGCTTACGAGATTTTCAGCGTGGACAAGGTCGACGGCTGGAAGAATGGGGATAGTGGCCAGCCCGGGGAATGGCTGCGCACTTACCAGCCGTTCGAGTCCTTTCGCCACCAGATCGAACATGAGCGTGGCTATACCACGTTGTATTACCGCTCCCGCCTGTCGCCTTCACTGGTGGAGTCGGGTGTTGAACACCGTATTGCATTCGTACGGGGTGACGATCACCACTATATCGGTCGGGAAGAGACGGTTTCGCTTTCACTGACCTGCACCAACCGGGACCTTCCCTTGGCACTGGGCATTGGTGATATCTGCGAAGGGCACCGAAATACGCCAGCGTTCGTGCGCTTTACGAATCTGACGACGCCTACCCCACCGTACCGTCCGATCTTGGATGGCGACCTGCATTGGAGCCTGATCTCCAACCTCTCGCCTACCTACCTGTCACTGCTTTCGGCCGAGCCCTTGAAGGCCATCATCGGGAATTACGACTTCTCGGCGTACCACGACATTCAACGTGCCCGGACGACACAAATGCGTCTGGACAGCCTGCAAGAAGTCCTCAGCACTCCGCTCGACCGGATGTTCAAGGGGTTGCCGATTCGTGGAACCCGCACTGTCGTGAAACTGGACCAGAACGGATTCGCCTGCGAAGGGGACCTCTACCTATTTGGCACTGTACTCAGCCATTTCTTCGCCCTATACGCCAGCCTCTCCTCGTTCCACGTTCTAGAGGCGATAAATACCACTAATCAGGAGCACTACGCATGGCCGATGCGCAGCGGTACGCAGCCTCTGATCTAAGTGATGTTTTGCTGGGCGAAGCGCGTGGGCACAACTTCTTCAGCCTGCTTGAGCGCCTGCATGCCCTGCATGAAGACGATCTCGAATCGCCCGACAGCTTCGATGCTGACCATCAGCGCGTGTACCTGAGTAATCATGCCGGACTGGGCTTTCCAACCTCAGACATTGCCTGGGCCGAACGTCTTGACGATATGGATCCTCATCAGTATCGCGTGCAAGCCACATTCTTCGGCATGCATGGCACCGATTCGCCCTTGCCGAGTTACTACTTGGACCGAGTGGCCTTCGAAGCTGGACAGGGTGTTGGGGTCCGTCCGGCCTTCCTCGACTTCTTCAACCACCGGTTGCTGACGCTGCTCCATCAGGCATGGCGCAAGTATCGCTACTACATCCGCTTCAGGCCAGGCGCAGATGACCAGTTCTCCCGTCGGATCTTCGCGCTTATCGGGCTCAAGCATGATGCCACTCGCGGCGACACCCCGATTGCCTGGAGTCGGCTGCTGAGCTTTGCCGGCGCAGTGGTATTGCGCAGTCGCTCGCCCAGCATGCTGGCGGGCCTCATCGCACATTGCTTCGACCTGGAAGATGTGCAGATCCGTGACTTCGAGCTGCGCTACACCATGATCGATGAGTCCGACCGGATTCACTTGGGCCTGAGTAACGGCCAACTGAGCGAGAGCTTCCAGATTGGAGACAGCGTTCGTACCCGGCACTCCAGTTTCACCATTGTCATATCGGACTTGAGCCAAGCGCGCTTCCGTGAGTTTTTGCCACAAGGTGAGAACTTCGAACGCCTACGCCAGCTCGTGGTGTTCCTGCTGCGTGACCCGATCCCGTGCGACCTTGAACTGGGCCTGCGTCAAGACGAAGTGCCCCCCTTCAACCTGCGGCAAGACGAAGGCACCCAGCTCGGGTGGACCAGCTTCCTTGAGCAGCCTGCCTTGCGCCGTCCGCCTCCCGTAAGAGTTTCCTTGCGCACATGAACACGACATCCTCCGCCCACCGCCTGGCCTTGGTGGTCGACAACCCTCAGGCGCTACAGAAAGGCAGCCAGCCACGGCATATCTTCGATACCGCCGGCGGCACCATCGGCGCCCGCGGTGCCGACTGGATCTTGCATGATCGTTCTGATCGAGTGCTGCCCATCCATTGCGAGATTCGCCATGAGGATGGCCGGTTCTTCGTCATCGATCGTAGTGGCCAAACCCGCGTGAATGACCAGTCGGATCCACTCGGGATGCTTATCAGCGTCCAACTGCGTAGCGCCGACAAGATCCACATCGGCCCCTATCGGTTGACTGTGAACCTCGATGACGAAGCGCACACGTTGCCTGATCCATCTCGCCATCTTGCTGAACATGAGGTTGATGAACTGCTTGGGATGCCATCGAAGGACTACCTGGACAGTTTGCCCAATGACAACGGTGACCTGCCTCCGCTGAGCGCCAACGCCCAGCCCATGAGTGCTTGGTCGGAATTCGAGGCTTTGTCGGAACCACCGCCACCACAGGGCCAGCTCGATCCACTGCAGGCGTTGGAACAGGCCGACCATCCGCACTCGGCCTTGCTGGGCAATGGCTCAAGGCTGGACTCCAGTCACTACGGCCAGACGCCTCTGGCCGCACAGGCCGATTTGTCTGCAACCCGATTCGAAGCCATAACCGGCGCCCCTTTGCATGCCTTTGGAGATTCCCTCATGTCGGGACAACACCCTTCTTCTACTGCGTCTGCCGCGGCCAATCAGTGGCTTCAGGACCATTATGCCCAGGGGGGTGACGCTGCGGGCTTGGTGGCCCCCTTGGTTGAGGGCTTGGGAGCCCCGGTCGGCGCGCTGGATGCGTATGCGGCTCATACCCTGCTATTTGAGGCCGGCACCACGCTGGCAGCTCTGATCCGAGGGCTCGGCGAGCTGAATCAGGCGCCTTCGGGGCAACGCCTAGCGCTGGCCAAACGCACCCTTCAACCTATCGAAGACAACCCATTGCGGCTGGGGCAGAACTACCCCGAGACCGTACGCGCCTTGTTCTCCAGCGACCGCAGCCTGGTTCACCTGTCGCCGACAGCAGCTGTCGAGGAATCACTCGAACAGATTCGTCAGCAGCAAAGCGCAATGCTCAAGGCCGTGGCTGCTGGTCTGGGCGCATTGCTTCAAGCGTTTGCGCCCGACCAACTGGAACGCCGATTCGCTCGCTACAGGTCCGGCCAGCAGGGTCAGGCGCTGCATGGGGACCATGCCTGGCAGATGTACCGGCACTACTTCGAGGAACTGAACTCCAGTCGCCAGCAGGGTTTCGACAAATTGTTTTGGGAGGTCTTCGATCAGGCCTACGACCAGGCATTGCGTGCGGAGGCGCAATGAGAAAGACAATTGCGATTCTGTGCGTTGGGGCATTGCTATCCGGCTGCAGTACCGTGGGCAACGTGTTCAAGAAGACAGCGCAGATCCTAATGGACCCTGATATTCAGGTGGGAACAGCCGACGATCAACCAACACAGGTCGCCTTAAGTCTGTATGCGGGGATGGACGTCAATCCCAATTCAGTGGCCGAACCCGATATGGATCCGGAGGCCGGCGAGGAGCTTGATGACGGCCCCTACGCACTCAACCTGCACAGCACCACGCGAGAGGAGTTGGTCTATACCCTGCGCACCTTGCTGGATCACCTGCAGGAGGAGGACTCGGTGACACCAGCTACGGCGGTGGGCGCGCGCTCAACATTGACAGCAGAGCCAAGCCGGGCGACCAAACAAGCGCCGTTTGTCTTCGGCCCTTGGTTGGACAGTATTTCGATGGCCCCCACAGCAACGAGCCGGGCCCCCTTTCCGCCTGAGTGGCTTCTGCGTCAAGACGTGGCCACACCAAATTCTGATACCCCGCTGGAACCACGCGCCCCGATATCCGCGGAACAATTGGCATTGGGCCAATATCGCGAAGGCCTGAGTCTGAAAGCGGCCCCGGCAGCTCAACCCCAAGCGCTCGCCAACGCCACGCCTGTGGCTTTCCGTGTGATTCAGCTCAAAGACGACTCACTGCTGGAGAACGCCGACCCCAACCAGGTCCGCGATGAACCGAAGAAGGCTTTGGGCAGCACCTACCTGGCTGCCGACGACTACCTGCTCGTACCGGGGCAGTTCAAGTTCATCAACTACAGCGAGTTGGACGAGAAAACGCGTTACATCGCCGTGGTGGCGGCTTTCCACGACCCCAACGCCCAGCGTTGGTACGACGTTTTCCGCGTGGAACCGCACGGTCGTAAATACGCCTTGCTGGTGACCCTACAGGACACCCGTGTCGCCATCACCGATGAAAGCTACCGGCCGACGCCTGCCACCCGGCGCGCCTCCACACAAGCGAGAAAGCAACCATGACCACCCACAATCCCGTCGTCTGGGGTGAGGGGCAGTTCGTCAAGCCCCAGCATTTTCAGCAGACTGATCGTTACCTTGAGCACTACGTGAACGTGCGTCTGGGCAGCAAGTACGCTTATGGGTTCTCCGAACTTGAGCTCAATCAGGAGTTTTTGTCCTTTGGCAAGATAGCCATCGTGCGCGCCCGGGGCATCATGCCGGATGGCACCGCGTTCAATATTCCTCATGACCAGCCGCCACCAGATCCGCTATCGATCACCGACGCCACCGCGGCCAACCAGACGATCTATCTGACACTGCCGTTGCGTTCAGACGGTGTGTCCGAGGTGCGCTGGCCGGACACGTTCGGCAATACCCGCTACATACACCGCGCAGAAGACATCCGCGATACGCACAGTCATCAAGGCAATCACACCCCGATTGCCTTGGCGGTGCCTAATCTGCAGCTGGCATTGGAGCGAGATGACCGTAGTGCCTTCACCGGACTGGCGCTGGGTCGCATTCTCGATCGGCGCCCCGATGGCAGCCTGTTGCTGGACAGTGATTTTCATATCACTGGCATGTACCTGCAGGCCATCCGCCCGCTGGCGCACTTCATGGAAGAGATTGCCGCGCTGATGCACGAGCGCGCCAAGAGCATTGCACAGCGTATCGGGTCGCCGGGCCAGTCCGGCGTTGCCGACGTGACCGACTTCAATCTGCTACAAGCGCTCAACCGGGGGCAGCACCTGTTCCGTCACCTGGCGCGCGATTCCGATGTACGACCTGTCGACGCGTACTTGGCTTGCGGGCAGGCCTGCGGCGAATTGACCACCTTTACCGACGAAGGGCGCCTGCCTCAGGACTACCCCGCCTACCAGCACGACAATCCTCATGCATCGTTTCGCATGCTCGAGGAAACCTTGCGCCGGGTACTCAGCACCGTGCTGCAGCCGCGCGCCGTATCGCTGCCTCTGGAAACGCAGGGCTACGGCGTGCTCACGGCACATGTGGGCGATCCCACCTTGCTACAGAGCGCCGATTTCATTCTGGCTGTGCGGGCGCGGATGCCATTGGAGCAGATGCGCCAGCAGTTTGTTCGCCAGGCGAAGGTGGCTTCGCAGCAGTCGCTGCAGGAGCTGATTCGTCTGCAACTGCCGGGCATCCCACTGATGACACTGCCGGTTGCCCCCCGACACCTGCCGTTCCATGCCGGTTTTACCTATTTCCAGATCGACAGGTCGCATCCCCAATGGCAGCGATTGATGCCACAGGGGGCAAATGGCTTCGGCTTCCATATCAGCGGCGATTTCCCGGAACTGGAGTTGCAGTTCTGGGCCATTCGGAGTCAATGAGATGAATACCACAGTGATGATTGGCAACGATCGACTGGACAGCAACAGGCAAAAGCCTGTTTCGCTCGACGTTCCTGAAGACTTTGTGCGAACAGCAAGAGAGTCCAGTATCCAGGACCGCGAGAAGGTCTTGTACGACGGGGTGTTCCGCATCAACGCCGATGAGGATCTGCAGTTCCAATTGCGTGGCTACAGCATCAACCCTCTGGTCGACGTCGCTCAGCCCTTGTTCGGTCTGATCATGCGCCTACGGCGCATGCAGGAGATGCGGGAGACCGACGTCAACAGACTCTATGAGAGCGTTCGCGACCACATCACCGCGCTATCGGAGGAGGTTCGGCAGCTGGGCTATGACGGCGCGACTCAGTTGTCCTTCCGCTATGCCCTGTGCGCCTTCGTCGACGAAGCGGCTATGGCCACGCCCTGGGGCGTGGGTTCGCGTTGGAAAACACGATCGCTCTTGAGCTACCACCATAACGAGACCTGGGGCGGTGAGAAGTTCTTTACAGTGCTGGCGCGTATGCAAATGGATGCGGCCAAGTATCGCGATGTACTCGAGTTCAAGTACCTCTGCCTTTGCCTGGGCTACCAGGGCAAGTACGGTCACCAGCACAACAACAAAGACACCCTCAACGTCATTATCGGCAAGCTGCACGAGCAACTTCGTCAGTTGCGCGGTGAAACTCCCGAACGACTGATAGACGCTCCGGCCAATGTCGCTACGCTGCGCTACCGCCTTGGTCGTCAATGGCCATTGTGGACGCCATGGGCGATGGCCGCGGCGGTCGTTGCTGGCGCCTATCTGTACTTCTCTTTGAAACTCGGTGCCGCTACGCAGATGGTGCTGGATTCGCTTGAAAGCATCCTGAAGCTATGACAGGGCTCGTCGTAGCTGCCTGGAGGTAAGAAAGACCATGGCCACCCAATCCGATCTGCACTTCACCTTCGACCTCATCAGCGGCGAGGTGCGCGACGTCTTCGAGGTCGTCGAGTTCGAGCTTCGCGAAGCCCTCTGCGAGACCTTTCACCTCGCGGTGGAGTTGACCAGCACCAACCCCCAAATCGACTTTGGGCAGGTGCTGGATCGCCCCGCTCGTCTGACCCTCTGGCATGGCCAGCAGCCGGTACGCTACGTGCACGGTGCCGTGTCTTCCTTCGTCCAGGGCGAGACCGGGTTTCGACGCACCCGCTACTCAGCTGTGATCGAGCCGCGCCTGGCGCGCCTGAAGCTCAGTTCCGACTGGCGGATCTTCCAGACCCTCACCGTCCCGCAGATCGCCGAGGCAGTGCTCAAGGCCCACGGACTTACCCAGGACTACGAGCAGCGCGTGACCACCGAGCACCAGGTGCGCGAGTACTGCGTACAGGCCGGCGACACCGACTACCACTTCATCGAACGCATCATGCGCGAGGAAGGCTTTTTCTACTCCTTCCGCCACAGTGCCGAGGGGCACCAACTGGTGCACAGCGATCGCCTGTTCATTCACGGCCGCGTGGGCGACGAGCCGGTGCAGTACAACCCTGCACCCGGTGGCGACCAGCCGCAGCCGGCGCTGCGCCGCTTTGCCTATACCGAGAACGTGCGCACCGCTCGCCAGACCCAGCGCGACTACACCTTCAAGCACCCCAACTACACCCACCAGCACAGCCGTGATGGCCAGGACCTGGATCACCAGGGCCGCCGCTACGAGCGCTACGACTACCCGGCCCGGGCCAAGTTCGACGAAGCCGGCAAGCCCTTCGCCCTGAACCGTCTGCGCGGCCACCGCCGCGATGCACGTATTGCCCTGGTCGAAGGCGATGACCCGCGCCTGCAGCCGGGCATTTCCTTCACCCTGGCCGGCCATCCGCGCGAGGACATGAACCGCGGCTGGCGCCCGGTGAGCCTCGTCCACCGCGGCCAGCAGCACACCAGCCAGGCCGAAGAAAGCGCCGAGGCGCAGCTGGGAACCCACTACCACTACGAGGCTGAGCTGGTGCCGGACGACGCCGAGTGGCGCGCCGAGCCTTTCCCCAAGCCGTGCATCGACGGTCCACAGAACGCCATGGTCGTCGGTCCCCCCAACGAGGAGATCTACACCGACGAGTACGCCCGGGTGAAGGTCCAGTTCCCCTGGGACCGCCAGGGCAAGCATGACGAATACAGCTCCTGCTGGATCCGCGTGGCACAGGACATCGCCGGCGCCACCTGGGGCCATATGGCCATCCCGCGGATTGGCCAGGAGCTGATCATTCATTACCTGGAAGGCGATTGCGACCAGCCGATCGCCATCGGCCGGGTCTATAACCGCCTGCAGCTGCCACCCTACGAGTTGCCGCGGCACAAGACGCGGATGACCATCAAGAGCAAGACCCACAAGGGCGACGGCTACAACGAGCTGCGCTTCGAGGACGAGAAGGACCAGGAGGAGGTTTACCTCCACGCCCAGAAAGACCAGAACATCCACGTCAACCAT
>NZ_JAQZAA010000121.1:27787-31949 GCF_028640875.1 Pseudomonas sp. SBT1-2
GCCATGACCGCAAAGAAACGGTGGGCAACGATGAGCAGGTCACCGTCGGTCAAGACCGGCGCCACGACATTGGCCAAGACGACTTCCTGATCATCGGCCGCAACCACACCATTCGCACCGGCAAAGACCGCACCGAAGAGGTGGGCAACCACCGCCGTGACAAGACCGTGGCCAACCACTGGGTGAGCATCGGTGGGCATCAGGAGCAGACCGTAGAGGGGCATTCGGAGCTGCAAGCGGGTCAGTCGATTGTCCACCGGACTAAGGACTATGAGCTACATGCAGGGGACCAACTGGAGATCAAGGGGCCAGGAGGAACCATCCGCATCGACGGCTCTGGCATCACGCTCAATGGGATAAACATCCAGTTCACGGGCCCGCTGAATGTTGCCAAGAAGGGATCGGGCAACGCCATCGACATGGCCGGCATGCTGGTCAATGCCGGCCTGCCGCTGACCCTGCCCGAAGAGAACGGGCAACTCCAAAGCACCTTCGCGCTCGACCAACTGACCGGGATTGCGCAGCGCTGCACCAAGGGCGAATTCACCCTGATGCTCGCCCCCATCTTTGGCTTCGACATTCCCGCTCACACGTACATCAAGCTCTACGACGGCTTGCGCGGGGGCAGCATCGCCAACCCCGAGCATCGCTTGATGAAACACGGAAAATCGCCGGCCGACTACGACAACCGAGACCGTGTGATTCGTGTACATGCCTTGGCTGTGGAGCGCGCCCGTACAGACAACGAAGCCTCCAGCCTACTGCTGGCCGCACTGCTGCATGAGTTTGGCCACCACATCGATAACCTGCTGCGGCATGACTTGGCCGACCGCAATCCCGACGGCACCTCCACTCTGGAAGGCGACAGCCCGCTCGACGAAGGCGCCCGCTACGCCTACCGCATGGCCCTGTTCGATTTCGAATCGACTACTGAAGCCACGTATGCCCACTACACTGGTCCCGCCGGCAGCGGCCCACTGACCCTCGATTACGCTGACGCCTCCGAGGCCATCCGCGCCCTGCAGGGCGGTGACGCCCACGAGCAGGAAGAAAAGAGTGGCACCCGCGAAGCCTTCGGAGCCGGTCGCGGCGAAAACCACAACAAGCACCCCAACAGTTCGTTCGGCCACGAGTCCATCGAGGACGCCTTGGGCGAAGTCGGCTTCAATACGCGACAACGCAAGCAAATCTATTTCGGCAACTGGCTGCGCGACTACTCACAGCTGCTGGACCCGAAAATTGTTAGACCGTCGAGCGCTGAAAAAGACCTGTCCAAGTACCTGTCACGCGAAACCCTGACCCGCGTGGTGGACCTACTGGCGCTGCATGAATTCCACTCGATTCAGGATCCGAAGTTGACGTTCTCGGTAGGCGGAAATAGGACCTTCATGCTTGACCAGAAAATGTTGGGCGTCTATCGCCCCAGCGAGCACATCGACAACCCTAGCAACTTCAAGCCTAGCCCAGCCGACCCGCGCGTAGTGGACCCGGCGTTCGAGCCCTGGGCCTTGAAAGGTGACGCGCGTCTGGCGGTCGACCCTACTCTGTCGATAAAGCGATACATTCTGGATTCGAAGGAATACATGGTTAAGCAGCTAGGCGCGGCGCTCCGTGTCGGAGCTTCATCCAGGGGGTTCGAACTCTTTGGAGCCGCGCTTCATGTCCTGGAAGACTATTTCGCCCATTCCAACTTCGTGGAGCTGAGCCTGCGCAAATTCCACCCCAACGTCCTGGCCTGGACCGCGTCGCGCAAAGGGCAAGGCCGGCATGCCCTGCCCGTCGTCACCGGCATGTTTGGCTCGTTGGACATCATCGCCAGCCTGGCCGAACCTATCGCCAAGATGCTGTTCCCCGTGGATGACGGTGACTTCAAACCCACCAAATCCGGGCAGCGTTCAGACGGCGAACTCATGATGCTAATCCTGCTGGCAGACCATAGCGATGCGACCTACCTGACCGCCTTTCAGCAGTACTTGAAATGGCGCGACCGTTTGTCAGGCATGCCGGGTTACGAACTAGCGTCCCGTCTGGCGTGGTGGGTCAAGACACCACTACGCAACGCCATCAATGCCTACAATCTGGTCTTCCAAGGCATGGTGCAATTGATTGGCAACAGCGTGGATGACCTGCAAACCTATTCCGGCACTGACCCCAACTCGGATCCAAGCATCGACCCCTCGCACTCCCAACTGGCTAAGGACCATGACGACCACCCCTTCCATGCCCTGGCGGCCATACTGGCCAAGCACGCGGTCCGCGACGTCGGCAAGGCCATGAAGGACCGCTGGGAAGGTCGCCCCGGGCCAGACCCGGTGGAGGTGGCCGCCAGCTATCTGGTCCACCCTAACGACTGCCACTGGCAGGATGCCATGGTCAAGGCTTGGGCAAAGGCCAATCCAGGTGCGGTCCGTCGTGGCACCTCCCGAACGGAGTTGGAGCACCTGCATGAGTTGCACGGCAAGCAGGCACTGGAACGCTTGCGCCAGGTGGGCCGCTATGGCGTGGCCGGCAGGGACTACATCCAGAAGCACTATGAGATGTTGTTCGGCGAAAAGAGCCAACTACCAAAATGAAGCCCAACACTCCCGCCCCAGCTTGGCTGCTAGCAGCGCTCCTGCTGCTCAGCAGTTGCGTCCAGGCCCAGTCCGAGCCCGCTCCCACCGAAGAGAGGGGCGCACTCGAATCCTTGACGCAGTGGCTCAAGCGCGCCACCGATGCCACGGAGGCCATCGAAAACCGGATTCATGGCGTGCCGCGAAAGGCGCCGCGCGGCGCACAACCCGAGCTGATTGCGGAAAACGGCTGCGTCACCTGGAACGGCAAGCCGCTCGCACTGGGTGCCCCGGTCGCCGAATGGTGGAAGGTCTTGGGCCCTCCCAGCCGGCAAGACCGATTCGGCAAAATGCAGGCCTGGGACCACCTTGGCATTCTCCTGACGACGGATGCTCACAGCTATCTTGACCAGCTCTACACCGACATATCCAAGCAAATCTCGAAGTCCGACGCTCCCTTATCGTCGGATTCGTATGAGAAGTACCGCCCGCAACAACAGCTGGACGAAGCCAAACAGAAGGGTGTCTTCAAAGTTGAGTTTGTCGTGGTCAGCATCCGCCCGGAACCCGGTCCCGACGTCGATGAAGACGGAAATCTCATCCTTCGCCAGGCATTCAAGGGATACCTGCAAGTCAATGGTGTCGGTATAGACAACCAGAGTACCTTGAGAGAGGTATCTCGATGGAGCGAAAAATCCAGTCACCCCCTTTCTTTCGGTTGCCTGCGCCTCGACGAACTTCGTCGCTGCTCAGCGAGCAACGGAATGATAGGCGCCACCTTCGACGTGGACCGGACGGAACAACGCAACCTCACAGACTTTGCCTTCTTTGGTGATGCCAAGAGTTGCACCCGTCCCAACCCATGATGCGATGGCTCAATCGCGTCGACTTCAGAATGTTCACCGGCTTTTTGGGAACTCTCTTATTCCCTACGGCACGACTCACACCGCAGGATTCAAATTGGAACAATGTGGACTGTCACTTCAGCTTTCGGCAACGACGCCTTCGGGCAGACAGCGGTCATAGCATAGGGAAGCAGTACCCATGGGCATCACAGGGAGTTTTCCGTGCCTACACAATCCGAATTGCGCTTCACCTTCGACCTCATCGGCGGCGAGGTGCGCGATGTCTTCGAGGTCGTCGAGTTCGAACTTCACGAAGCCCTCTGCGAGACCTTTCACCTCGCGGTGGAGTTGACCTGCACCAACCCCCAAATCGACTTTGGGCAGGTGCTGGATCGCCCCGCTCGTCTGACCCTCTGGCACGGCCAGCAGCCGGTGCGATATGTACACGGTGCCGTGTCTTCCTTCGTCCAGGGCGAGACCGGGTTTCGACGCACCCGCTATTCAGCTGTGATCGAACCGCGCCTGGCGCGCCTGAAGCTCAGTTCCGACTGGCGGATCTTCCAGACCCTGAGTGTCCCGCAGATCGCCGAAGCGGTGCTCAAGGCCCACGGACTTACCCAGGACTACGAACAGCGCGTGACCACCGAGCACCAGGTCCGCGAGTACTGCGTGCAGGCCGGCGACACCGACTACCACTTCATCGAGCGCATCATGCGCGAGGAAGGCTTTTTCTACTCCTTCCGCCACAGTGCCGAGGGGCACCAG
>NZ_JAQZAA010000008.1:0-217 GCF_028640875.1 Pseudomonas sp. SBT1-2
AATCACCTCTCGGCCATATTTGGCCACCACATGGAAGAGGTCGTAGACCACGCGCGCTTTGGGGCAGTGCCGGCGAACCTCCAGGTCAAAGGCGGTGTTCATGTCCATCGCCACCGCTTCGATTCGAGCGCAACCCTCTGGCCCCAACTCTTCGAAGAACCGCCTGACCGCCGCACGGCTGCGGCCTTCGCCGATCCACAGCACTCGTCGTGTATCC
>NZ_JAQZAA010000009.1:0-133180 GCF_028640875.1 Pseudomonas sp. SBT1-2
CTTATCGCAGCCTGCGGCAGCGGCTACAGTGCGATGCGTCGTAAACCGGGCAATCCCCGACATCCCCACTAGGAGCAAATCCTTGAGGGGACTACAATCGCCAGCCGCGCTCCTCCGATGGCTGATCCGCCCCGCATGTCGACCTGCTCCGTACACCCGCTGCCCTATCGCCCCAACCCCGCCGAGTATTTCGCGGCGATCCGTCATGCCCCTGGCGCCGTCCTGCTCGACAGCGGCCGGCCCAGTGCCGAGCGCGGCCGCTATGACCTGCTCAGCGCCTGGCCACGGGCCCAGCTGGCCGTCCTCAAGGACGAAAGCGGCGAAGATTTCCTGCAACGCCTGCGGCTCAACCTGGACCAGCTGGGCCAGGCGGCGATCCCCGCGCCTTACCAGCTGCCTTTCGCCGGCGGGCTGATCGGCTACCTGAGCTACGACTTCGGACGCCACCTGGAACGCCTGCCCAGCCAGGCCCTGGATGACCTGCAACTGCCCGATGCGCGCTTCGGCCTCTATGACTGGGCGCTGATCAGCGACCATCAGCAGTGCACCAGCCAACTGGTGTTCCACCCGGCCGTCGACGCCGCCGAACGCCAGCGCCTGATCGCCCTGTTCAGCCAGGTGCCGGCCAGCACCGACGGCAGCTTCAAGCTCAGCGGGCCGATGCGCCCCGACCTCAGCGCCGCGCAGTATCAACAGGCGTTCGAGCGTATCCAGGCGTACATCCAGGCCGGCGACTGCTATCAGGTCAACTTCGCCCAACGCTTTCGCGCGCCCTGCGTCGGCGATCCGTGGGCTGCCTACTGCGCGCTGCGCGCGGCCTGCCCCACGCCTTTTTCCGGGTTCCAGAGCCTGCCGGAAGGTGGCGCGGTGCTGAGCCTGTCGCCGGAGCGTTTCGTGCGGATCAGTGAGCGCCAGGTGGAAACCCGGCCGATCAAGGGCACCCGCCCACGCAGCCAGGATGCCGCCGAAGACGCGGCGAACGCCGCCGAGCTGCTGGCCAGCCCCAAGGACCGCGCGGAAAACCTGATGATCGTCGACCTGCTGCGCAACGACCTGGGCCGCACCTGCCGCATCGGCTCGGTGCGGGTGCCGGAGCTGTTCAGCCTGGAAAGCTACCCGAATGTGCATCACCTGGTGAGTAGCGTCACCGGCGAACTGGCGGACGACAAGGACGCACTGGACCTGATCGCCGGCAGCTTCCCTGGCGGCTCGATCACCGGCGCGCCGAAGATCCGCGCCATGCAGATCATCGACGAGCTGGAGCCGACCCGGCGCGGGCTGTATTGCGGTTCGTTGCTGTACCTGGATGTGCGTGGCGAGATGGACAGCTCGATCGCCATCCGCAGCCTGCTGGTCAAGGACGGGCAGGTCTGCTGCTGGGGCGGTGGCGGGATTGTCGCGGACTCGGACTGGCAGGCCGAGTATCAGGAGTCCATCACCAAGGTGAAGGTGCTGCTGGAGACCTTGCAGAGCCTTTAAAGGCATCATGGGCAAGTCGGATCGCCGCGCGCTCGCTCCTACGGGTCAATGTCGTTCACGGCAATGCGGCACGACGCGGCCTGTAGGAGCGAGGCTTGCCCGCGATAGCTGCGCCGCGAACCTACAGGCTCAACTCGCGGTTCGATGCCTTGAGGAACTCCTGCTTCAGCTCGGCAAAGCTGTGCACCGCCGGGAACTGCGGGAACTCGCGAATCACGTTGTCCGGGGCATGGAACAGAATCCCGGCATCGGCCTCGCCGAGCATACTGGTGTCGTTGTACGAATCCCCCGCCGCGATCACCCGGTAGTACAGGCTCTTGAAGGCCAGCACTGACTGGCGCTTGGGGTCTTTCTGGCGCAGCTGGTAACCGGTCACCCGGCCGCTGTCGTCGGTGACCAGGCGATGGCACAGCAGCGTGGGGAAGCCCAGCTGGCGCATCAGCGGCTGGGAAAACTCATAGAAGGTGTCGGACAGAATCACCACCTGGAAACGCTCGCGCAGCCAGTCGACGAACTCGATGGCGCCGTCCAGCGGCTTGAGGGTGGCGATCACTTCCTGAATGTCCGAGAGCTTCAGGCCGTGCTCGTCGAGAATCCGCAGGCGCTGTTTCATCAACACATCGTAATCGGGGATATCCCGAGTGGTCGCCTTGAGGGATTCAATCCCGGTTTTTTCGGCAAAGGCGATCCAGATTTCCGGGACCAGTACACCTTCCAGGTCGAGACAGGCAATTTCCACGAGACACTCCCATTTGTATTGGTTATTCGAGCGAGCAAAAGGACTGCCGAACTCTAGCGATTCGCCCCAGCCCACGCAACGCAAGGAGCGCGCCAGCCGGGGGCGGATTTTGTTACCATCGCCAGTATCTAGAGCGCTCAGCGCCACCGACCTGTAGGAAACCGCCCTGATGAGCCCATCGTTCAATGTCGCTGAACTCGCCGCGACCTATGCCCAAAAATCCGCCCAGGACATTCTCAAGCTGGCCTTTGCCGAGTTTGGCGATGACCTGTGGATCTCTTTCAGTGGTGCCGAGGATGTGGTGCTGGTGGACATGGCCTGGAAGCTGAACAAGAACGTCAAGGTCTTCAGCCTCGACACCGGTCGCCTGCACCCGGAAACCTATCGTTTCATCGAGCAGGTACGCGAGCACTACAAGATCGACATCGAGGTGGTTTCGCCGGACCACGCCAAGCTCGATCCTTTCGTCAAGGAGAAAGGCCTGTTCAGCTTCTACAAGGACGGCCACGGCGAGTGCTGCGGCATCCGCAAGATCGAACCGCTGCGCCGCAAGCTGTCCACCGTCAGCGCCTGGGCCACCGGCCAGCGTCGCGACCAGAGCCCGGGCACCCGCAGCCAGGTGGCGGTGCTGGAGATCGACAGCGCCTTCTCCACCCCGGAACGCACCCTGTACAAGTTCAACCCGCTGGCGCAGATGACCAGCGAAGAGATCTGGGGTTACATCCGCATGCTCGAACTGCCGTACAACAGCCTGCACGAGCGTGGCTTCATCAGCATCGGCTGCGAGCCTTGCACCCGCCCAGTGCTGCCGAACCAGCACGAGCGCGAAGGCCGCTGGTGGTGGGAAGAAGCCACGCAGAAGGAATGCGGCCTGCACGCCGGCAATATCATCAGCAAGGGCTAAAGCCCCCGATTCCTCTTTCCTCTGGTCTGTCGGAGTGAAGCTTGCTCGCGAAGCGGTGTGCCAGGTACGCCGTCTCGCGAGCAAGCTACGCTCCTACAGAAGCCCCTCCTCCCGATAAAAATCTTGTACACATAAGTGTCACTACAGGTGCCATTTTTGTGTGCACTTTATGCCTCGACGCCCCAGAAGGTTACACCCTTTTCCCTGGACCATCCTCCACCGCGCTCACACCCCATCCCCTCGAAAATAAATACCTGTTCGAACGGTCAATTTATAATTTCGTAGTTTCAGTTACTTAGAAATTATTAAGAACAAACCGAAATTATCAGTCGCTTGCTTAGATTGGGTTCTGGCACGGAAGTGGCTTAAGTCGCTTCGCATCCTGTATACAACTTAAATAAAAAATACATACACTTTATATCCGCAAGCCGGGTTCCCGAATCCGCCTGCAGATGCCCAGAACCCAGTGATTCCCGGACCCCAGCCGAAGGCTGCCGAGCCTTGCGCTCAAGCACAGTCAGCGCAGGTCCGCAATCAGGAGCCTGCCGGAATGCGTACAAGCCTTGCCAACAACATCGCACTGGATTTGCCCTCCTCCCACACCCACCTCGGCCCCGGCACCGCCGCCACGGTCGACCTCAGCCCACGCCTGCACAACCGCGACCTGGCGCCGACCAAGGTCGAAGGCCGGCGCTGGGGTGGATACAGCATCTTTGCCCTGTGGACCAACGACGTGCACAACATCGCCAATTACTCCTTCGCCATCGGCCTGTACGCCCTGGGCCTGGGCGGCTGGCAGATCCTCCTGTCCCTGGGGATCGGCGCGGCGCTGGTGTACTTCTTCATGAATCTGTCCGGCTATATGGGCCAGAAGACCGGCGTGCCCTTCCCGGTGATCAGCCGTATCAGCTTCGGCATCCATGGCGCGCAGATTCCGGCGCTGATCCGCGCGGTGATCGCCATCGCCTGGTTCGGCATCCAGACGTACCTGGCCTCGGTGGTGTTCCGGGTCTTGCTCACGGCCATCCACCCCGGCTTCGCCGACTACGACCACAACTCGATCCTCGGCCTGTCGAGCCTGGGCTGGGTGTGTTTCGTGGCGATCTGGCTGGTCCAGCTGGCAATCCTCGCCTATGGCATGGAAATGGTCCGGCGTTACGAAGCCTTCGCCGGCCCGGTGATCCTGGTGACCGTTGCCGCCCTCGCCGCCTGGATGTTCACCCAGGCCGACGCCAGCATCGCCTGGTCGATCCGCGAGCCCTTGAGCGGTGGCGAGATGTGGCGCCAGATCTTCGCTGGCGGCGCGCTGTGGCTGGCGATCTACGGCACGCTGATCCTCAACTTCTGCGACTTCGCCCGCTCCTCGCCCTGCCGTCGGACTATCAAGGTCGGCAACTTCTGGGGGCTGCCGGTGAACATCCTGGTGTTCGCGGCCATCACCGTCTTGCTCTGCGGCGCGCAGTTCCAGATCAACGGCAGGATCATCGAAAGCCCGACCGAAATCATCGCCTCGATCCCCAACACCTTCTTTCTGGTGCTCGGTTGCCTGGCGTTCCTGATCGTCACCGTGGCGGTGAACATCATGGCGAACTTCGTCGCCCCGGCCTTCGTGCTCAGCAACCTGGCGCCGAAATACCTGACCTTTCGCCGCGCCGGGCTGATCAGCGCGACCCTCGCGGTGCTGATCCTGCCGTGGAATCTCTACAACAGCCCGCTGGTGATCGTGTACTTCCTGTCCGGGCTCGGCGCCCTGCTGGGGCCGCTGTACGGGGTGATCATGGTCGACTACTGGTTGCTGCGCAAAGGCCGGATCAACGTGCCCGAGCTGTACAGCGAGAACCCGCAAGGCGCGTATTTCTACAGCCGCGGGGTCAACCTGCGGGCGGTGGCGGCGTTCATTCCGTCGGCGCTGATCGCCATTGTCCTGGCCCTGGTGCCGGGGTTTGCCAGCGTCTCGCCCTTCTCCTGGCTGATCGGCGCCGGCATTGCCGGCCTGCTGTACCTGATCATCGCCAAACGCCAGCCACACTATGCGGATGTCAGCGGCGAATCCATCGCAGTCGACAACGTCTGCCACTAACCTTGAACGGCCCGCGTGCGGCGGGCCCCGAATGCCTCATCGATAAGGACAGCCCATGCGAATTCTCGTGGTCAACGTCAACACCACCGACTCCATCACCCAGGCCATCGCCCGCCAGGCCCAGGCCGTGGCCGCGCCCGGCACTGAAATCATCGGCCTGACCCCACACTTCGGCGCCGACTCCATCGAAGGCAACTTCGAAAGCTACCTGGCCGCCATCGCCGTCATGGACCGCGTGCTGTCCTACGACCAGCCCTACGACGCGGTGATCCAGGCCGGTTATGGCGAGCATGGCCGCGAAGGCCTGCAGGAACTGCTCAATGTGCCGGTGGTGGACATCACCGACGCCGGCGCCAGCACCGCGATGTTCCTCGGCCATGCCTACTCGGTGGTGACCACCCTGGATCGCACCGTACCGCTGATCGAGGATCGCCTGAAACTCTCCGGCCTGTACGACCGTTGCGCCTCGGTACGAGCCAGCGGGCTGGCGGTGCTGGAGCTGGAACAGGACCCGGCGCGCGCCGTGGAAGCCATCGTGCGCCAGGCCGAGCTGGCGGTCAGCGAAGACAAGGCCGAGGTGATCTGCCTGGGCTGCGGCGGCATGGCCGGCCTGGACGAGCAGATCCGCCAGCGCACCGGCGTGCCGGTGGTGGACGGCGTGACCGCGGCGGTGACCATCGCCGAATCCCTGGTGCGCCTGGGGCTGTCCACCTCCAAGGTGCGCACCTACGCTACGCCGCGGCCGAAGGCCATCATCGGCTGGCCAGGGCGTTTCGGGCGCTGAATCGGCGCTTTCGTCGAGGACCTATCGCGAGCAAGCTCGCTCCTACAGGAAGCGGGTTTGCGCGCACCTTCAGACCGCGCTGAAGCGTTGCTCCAGGCCCAGCACGGCGAACTGTTCGATCACGAAGTCGACGAAGGCCCGGGTCTTGCCCGGCAAGAGTTTGTGCTCGGCGTAGTAGATAGAGATGTTGCCGTCGTCGACGTACCAGTCCGGCAATACCCGCTGCAGGGTACCGGCATTCAGATAACCGACGGCGAACGGCATGCTCACCAGCGCCACCCCCAGGCCCTGGGCGGCGCTGGCGCAGGCCGCTTCCGAATCGCTCATGGTCATCCGCGCCTTCAGGTTCAGCGGGCTTTGCTGCCGGGTGCGACTGGTCAGGGCCCAGGAACGTATCCGCCCGGTCTGTGGCGAGCGGATCAGGATGCCTTCGCAATGCTGCAAATCCTCGGGCTGCTCGACCGCCGCGCAGCGCGCCAGGTACTCCGGCGAGGCCACCAGGATGCGGTGAGCCGGGCTCAGCCGTCGCGCCACCACCCCTTGCGGCAGTTCGAAGCCGCCGCCGATCGCCGCGTCGAAGCCCTGGCCGATCAGGTCCACCTGGCGATTATCGAAATGCCAGTCCGGGCTGATCTCCGGAAAACGCCGCAGGAATTCGCCGAGCATGGGCACGATGTACAGCCGCCCGAACACCGTGCCCATGCTGACTTTCAGGGTCCCCGCCGGGCGCCCTTCGGCGCTGGCCAGGTTGGCCACGGCGTTCTGGATGGTGTACAGGCTGGCGCTGACCTCATCGAGAAACAGCTTGCCGGCCTCGGTCAGGGTCAGGCGGCGGGTGCTGCGCTGAAACAGCCTGACCCCGAGCCGGGCCTCGAGCTTGGCCACGCTTTTACCCACCGCGGCGGGGGTCAGGCTCAAGCGCCGCGCGGCTTCGGCAAAGCTGCCGACTTCGGCGCTGCGCACGAAGCATTCGATGCTGCTGAAGGTTTCCATGGCGCCTCACTCTAAACTTCTGGTTTATACAGACTAGAGCGATTCCTATCTACACAGCACCTAATCCGAGGTCGATACTCGACTCCAACCACAAGGCAGCCCGCCTTGGACTTTTGGAGAACGACATGACCACCCAATCCCTCAGCGGCAAAGTAGCCTTGGTTCAAGGCGGTTCCCGCGGCATCGGCGCCGCCATCGTGCAACGCCTGGCAGCCGAAGGCGCCGCTGTCGCCTTCACCTACGTCAGCTCCACTGCCAAGGCCCAGGCCTTGCAGGACAGCATCACCCAGGCCGGCGGCAAGGCCCTGGCGATCCTCGCCGACAGCGCCGATGCCGCGGCCATCCGCCAGGCGGTCGACAGCACGGTCGAAACCTTTGGCCGCCTGAACATCCTGGTCAACAACGCCGGCGTCCTGGCCGTCGGCCCGCTGGAAGACTTCAAGCTGGAAGACTTCGACCGGACCCTGGCCATCAACATTCGCAGCGTGTTCGTCGCCACCCAGGAAGCAGCCCGGCACATGGGCGAAGGCTCGCGCATCATCAACATCGGCAGCACCAATGCCGAACGCATGCCTTTTGCCGGCGGCGGCACCTACGCCATGAGCAAGTCGGCCCTGGTCGGCCTGACCAAAGGCCTGTCCCGCGACCTCGGCCCACGGGGCATCACCATCAACAACGTGCAGCCCGGCCCGGTCGATACCGACATGAACCCGGCCCACGGCGACTTCGCCGAAAGCCTGATCCCGCTGATGGCCATCGGGCGCTACGGCCACGCGGAGGAAATCGCCAGCTTCGTGGCTTACCTGGCCGGACCGGAAGCGGGTTACATCACCGGGGCCAGCCTGAGCATCGATGGTGGCTTCAGCGCCTGATTCCTGCGCCCATGAAAAACGCCGGGGCACCTTCATCAGGTGGCCCGGCGTTTTTTGTAGGGGCTGTCGCAGGCTGCGATAAGCCCGATAGGGCTTCAAGAACGGCGCCTCCTGCGGAGTCGATCGCAGCCTGCGGCAGCGGCTACAGGTTCAGCTCCATTGCAGCAGCGGCAAGCCACAGGCCGCCGGCTGGAACCCCTTCAACGAACGCAGAATGGCATCGGCATGGGCGTACTTGGCGTCCGCCATCGCCGGGTCGGGAATGGCGATCGCGGTCATCCCCGCCGCTTTCGCCGCGGTGACACCGAAGGGCGAATCCTCGAACACCAGGCAATCCTCGGGAGCAACGCCCAGGCGCCGCGCGGCGGTCAGGAAGATATCCGGCGCCGGCTTGGCCGCGCCCACTTCCGGGTCGTCGGCGGTGACTATGGTGTCGAACAGCGCGAACCAGTCGCCGTGCAAGGTGGTTTTCTGGGCGAAAGACTGGCGCGAAGAACTGGTGCCCACAGCGATCGGCACGTTATTGGCCTTGAGGTGCTGCACCAGCTCCTGCGCCCCCGGCATCGCCAGCGCGCGGGGGAAACGCTCGCGCATCAGCGGCTCGCGAATCACCAGGAACTCCTCCGGCGTGATCGGCAGGTCCAGTGCTTCGACCACATAGCGGGCCAGGTCCGCGGCGCCACGGCCGATGATGTTCTGCTTGACCGTCCAATCGAAGGTGCGACCGTAACGATCGGCGATCAGCTGGGTCACCTCGGTGTAGATGCCTTCGGTGTCCAGCAGCAAACCGTCCATATCGAAAATCACGGCCTTGATCGGGCCCACATCATTCAACTGTGCATTCATCGCATCTGATCCGTTAACAAAAAACATCCCGGGGAGCGGCTCAGGTACGGCCAGTTTTTTGCCCGATTAAAGGGTTCAGCAGCATAGCCGCGCCGAATGACAGGGAGCAACCTCAGGCCAGCGCGCAGGCAGACAAAAGCCCAGACAGGCCGGGCTCGATGGTCTCGGCGAATGAATAAAGCAAGCTAGCGCCCCGCGCGTCCGCTGCCGCCTCCGGGACCGCCGGTGCCGCCACCCGCGCTGCCGGTTCCACCGCCGGCACCGCCGCCGCCCATGATGGAACCATTGACGCCGGTGGAGCCCATGCCGCCGCCCTGGCCGGAAGAGCCGCGCGCATTGTCGGCTCGGGAACGGCTGTTCGTGACACCTACACCATTCCCGCCCAGGGCCCCAGGTCGCAGCATCAGATCGCTGCCGGAACCGCCCTCGAAAGAGCGCCCGGAAGGATGGGTTGGAGCCCGTCCGTCAGCGGATTCTGCCAGGCTGGAGAAGAAGAAAATCGACACCAGGGCGACCAGCACCAGGCTCAGCAGTTTTGCCCGGCTCACGACGAGCCTCCCGGGGCGGTGCGACGCTTGCCCCTGGCCGCCTTGCGCTGCGGCTTGGGTCGAGACAACTCCTGCTCGGCGTTGGCGTCCGGGAGGATCTGCTCGGGAGTCAGCGCATCCGTGGGGGACAGCAGCGGATATTCGGGCGTTTCATCCCGGTCGAGATGTTTCGGATCATGCTTCATATGTACCTCACACCGGTCATGCCGGCGTGCAGGAAGCAGACTTCACGGGCGTTCTTCCTCCGACTCGCCTGCCTCATCGTCATCGCTCAGTGGCACCAGGGCGTCATCCATCAGCGAGCCCGGGTCTTCATTGCCCGGATCGTTGACCAGGGGCACGCCCGAGGCATCGTCTTCTTTCTTGTCAGCCGTTTCCGGAGTCATGGCAAACCTCGTCGACACAGTGTGTCCATCATTGAATTCGAGGGGCTGGAGCGATATTCGTTCCCATAAAAAAGCCCGGCACAGGGCCGGGCTTTTTGCACACTGCAGCAGAATCAGTCGTGCTTGTGCTTGTGTTTATTCTTGTGCTTCCTGCCGCCGGAGTGATGGTCATCGTCACCCATGCTGCTGCCCAAGGCACCACCGGCCGCGCCACCCAGGCCTGCACCGATGGTCGAGCCCGTTTTGCCGCCCAGCTTGTTGCCGATCACCGAACCGCCGGCCGAACCCAGACCGCCACCGATGGCCGCCTCGGTACGGCTGCCTTTACGGGCACCGACCGCACTGCCGGCAGCGCCGCCAATACCCGCCCCCACCGCGGCACCGGTGCTGCCGCCAATCTGTTGTCCAACCACGTTGCCCAGCGCGCCACCCAAACCGCCGCCGACCGCAGCAGTGCCATCACCGGCGGCCATCGCACCTTGAGCAGCCAGAAGCCCCAAAACCAGAGCAGGCAGTGTTAAACGCATGATGTAAACCTCGAAAAAGATGCTGGAGAGTCATTCTATAGCGGTGTCTGACTAAAGCTGAGCGGCGACAGCGCAACGCTGTAATCCTTTTAGTCAAAGTGTTGGACCGTTTTTGCGCAAAGAGTTTTCACCCAGGCAAAAAAAAGCCCGCTGGGGAGACGGGCTAATAGGATTTGCTTTAACGGATGAGTTGAGCCTACGCACTCACTTGTGAAGAAATTGTGAAAACAACGCCTCTCACAAATAAAGGGGATCAGGGCATGTTTCCAGCCCCTCTCCCAGCTGAAGCAAACTCATGCACGAAGAACCAGTGCCACTGAAGAACGCCCCGGAGCATGGGGGCTGCCAATGGCACGGGGTTCTACGCAGGGTGTCAGGCAAATTGCCTTGTTCAGGAGTTCCAGCGACAGGCTTACTTGATGCTACGGATGCTGCCTTTGTTGCCTTTGACAGTGACCGATACCTTCTTGAAGACGAAGTAGTTTTCTTCACTGACTTCATAACGTGGCGCAACGATCAGGTCGGCACCGGACGCCTTGACGGCCTTGTAGGCTGCTGCCGATTTCACTGCACTGACCGGGTCCAGCATGCCCAGGCCGCCACCGGTATCACCACCGTAGGTCACGCCATCGGCGAACTGGTTGTCACCACCGAACTTGAGCACACCGAACAGAATGTTCACCGAGGATTGCCCCGAGATGGCCTCGCCTACCGCAACGTCTGCCTTGAGATCAGCCTTGACCTGGCTATCGATCGGGGCGGCGGGTTGGCTGATGTTGTAGCTGGTGCAACCGCTGACAGCGATGATGGTCGACAGGGCAATGAATTTGAAAGCCTTCTTCACTGGTTCTATTTCCTTATACCTGATCAAAAACAGTATCCGACAGAATGTCGGCCCCACACGAAATGTGAGGGAGCGGACCTTAGCGTCGTGGGAAAACCAGGAATATGGGACCTATCTCAAAGCGTTCTGGATAGTTCTGAAACAATCAATTTAGAGCCTTTCAGGCCGAAAAACCCCGCTGCAAGGCGGGGTTTCATGCTGCAAGTCAGCGCCTCGTCGTGGGCGCCACTTTTGGGAAAAACTTTGTCTGAGTCACCTTGGGTAACGCACTGGATCTGGTCTTGCCTGCCACCGACGCCTTGGCCGGAGGCTCACTGTCAAACGCTGCCTGACCGCAGCGCACCAGGTTGTTGATTGGGAATTCATCCCCGTTGTCCTCGATAAAAGGATCGCTCATCTCCCTGCTCCCTCCAACAACCGGACGATACCGGCAAACACCTGATTGCCTAGAAAATATCGACCGTCACGGCGTTTCAGACTAGACGGTCATTTAAGGACTTGCAGTTCACAGGAGAAAAGACCGACGAATGGCCCAAGCCGGGATTCTTCGTGCAAGGGTGTGGATCGTCGTTGAAAAAGGAGCCGATGGTGTGCATCAGCTCCTTTGCGACTGCGTTTCGCCTAGACCTTACGAGCGTAGTTGCTGGCCCCGAACCAGTCGACCACCACCACGGTTTCATCCCCCACCACCCAGGCGTCATGACCTTTAGGCAGGGAGGTGATATCGCCCGGTCCAGCGATGATTTCAGTGCCGTCATCCATCAGGATCGCCAGCTTGCCGGCCACGTGATACTGAAAGTGCGGCGCCTGGCAACTCGGTGTCTGCGCCAGCGGCCGGATATCGTTCGACCAGCGCCAGCCCGGCTTGAACGTGAAGCGCCCCACTTCGCATTGACCGATCTTCAGAATCTCTGCCTTGCCATTGGAAAACTCGCGGGTCTCGTCCGGTTCGGAGAAGGATTTGTGCTCGGTGACCTGTTCGTGCGTGGACATGATCGTGTCCTCGATTGAGTAGCTGCAAAGCCTGCCGGCGCCGGCAACATCGCCCCACGCTCGCAGACCGCCAGCATCGCCCCACTCGATGCGCATGACCATTCTAGACCTGAAAGCGTGGGGTGCCCGGGACAAACGCTAAACGTAAGGTTGCTCACCCCCCCCGAGGCAGACGCTGCAAGCCCGCCATGGCCGTCAGCCGCTGGGTCCAGGCTGCACGCCAATCGCCCGTGTGCGCAGCCTTCGCTTTGCGCGCCGCTCGACGTGCCGCATTGCGCTGATTCTTGCGGGCTTCCTTGAACACCTCGGTATTACGGCAACTGCGGCATTTGACCCGCGCCGGCTCGGTGCTGGACATGAGATTGGAACCCTTGTGGCCGCAGGCCAGATGCCCGGCGACCTTGAAGTGAATGACCATTGCGCGTCTCCTCGCAGCCAGTACGGGGCACAGAAAACCGCACGCTGATGCCCGCCTGATATCGGCGGAAAACCTCACCTTCAAGGTGACCGGGCCGCCAGGCTTCGCAGGGGTAACAAAGCCAAAGACCACTCAGGTATCCAGCGTGATCGATACCTCGCTGGAGCAGCCTTGGCTGTTGCGAACTCGTAATGATTTTGACCGTGGCGAGGAAACGGCGTTCAGCAAAGAAACCGCTCGCCAACGGCTGCGACAAACAGGACCCAGAAAGCACAAAACCCCTGACTTCTCGAGGAAATCAGGGGTTTTGCGTCGATCGAATATGGCGGTTGAGGAGGGATTCGAACCCTCGATACAGTTTCCTGTATACACACTTTCCAGGCGTGCTCCTTAAGCCACTCGGACACCCAACCGTGTCTCGTCAAACCGATTCAGTCTGTCGAGGCGCGCTAATGTAGTCGAAAGCTTTTCTGATGGCAAAGGTTTTTTTCAGAATTTTCATGCGCTTAAGACATTTCTCTGGATTCCGGCACTTCGACGACATCAGCGTCATGGCAAACCGGCCAATCTCTGGCCTGGCTGGCAGCTATATAGCAGAGCCGATACGCGCCCCAGGTGGCCGGCTACGCTTGTCAGGCCAGAAAGGGCTGACTCGCCAGTCAGTCACAGCGCTTTACCTGACCTGTGACCGTGGGTAACGTCTGCCCCACTTCAATACAAGGAATTGCGTCATGAGTGAGTTGATTTCTTACCACCTCGAAGACGGTATCGCGACCCTGACCTTGAGCAATGGCAAGGTCAATGCCATTTCCCCGGACGTGATTGCCGCCTTCAATGCCGCGCTGGACCAGGCCATCACCGATCGCGCGGTGGTGATCATCACCGGGCAGCCCGGCATTCTGTCGGGCGGCTACGACCTGAAGGTGATGACCGCCGGCCCCAAGGAAGCCGTGAGCCTGGTGACTTCGGGTTCGACCCTGGCCCGCCGCCTGCTGTCGCACCCCTTCCCCGTCATCGTCGCCTGCCCTGGGCACGCCGTGGCCAAGGGTGCGTTCCTGCTGCTGTCGGCGGACTACCGCATCGGCGTCGAAGGTCCGTTCAGCATCGGCCTGAACGAAGTACAGATCGGCATGACCATGCACCACGCCGGCATCGAGCTGGCCCGTGACCGTCTAAGCAAATCCGCGCTGCACCGCTCGGTGATCAATGGCGAGATGTTCGACCCGCAAGGCGCGGTGGATGCCGGCTTCCTCGACAAGGTGGTAAGCGCCGAGGAGCTGCAAGGCGCCGCCTTGGCCGCCGCGCGCCAACTGAAGAAGATCAACATGACCGCCCACAAGAACACCAAGCTGAAAGTGCGCAAGGCGCTGCTGGAAGCGCTGGACAACGCGATCATCCTCGATCAGGAACACCTGGGCTGAAGCTTGAGCCCATCGCATACCAGCCCGGCCCTGCGTCGGGCTTTTTTATGCCCGCAGCGCGAGAAAGACCGGCGCGATGCTCTAGCCCGCCACTGAGCAAAGAGTTGGAAACATGCGCTTAAACATCGGCCATCTTCCCCTTCTATACAGGTAATTGCCGAAAACAGTGCACATCCGTACACTGCGCCACCTTTTGTCCCCGGTGGGCCTGTAGATGCTGTATCTGTTTCGTATGTTATTGATGGGCCTGCATTTTATTGCAGCGGGGATTCTCGGCGTGGTGCTGGGGCTGTGCCGCCCGTTCAACCCGGATAACAGCCGCCTGTGCGCGCGCCTGTATGCCTTGCCTGCCATGTGCATTCTGCGCCTGCAGGTCAAGGCCGAAGTCGGGCCGCTGATGGACAAGCCCAAGAGCTGCGTGATCATCGCCAACCACCAGTCCAACTACGACCTCTTCGTGTTCGGCAACGTGGTGCCCCAGCGCACCGTGTGCATCGGCAAAAAGAGCCTGAAGTGGGTGCCGCTGTTCGGCCAGCTGTTCTGGCTGGCGGGCAACGTGCTGATCGACCGCGGCAACGCGCACAAGGCGCGTCGCTCGATGCTGACCACCACCCATACCCTGCAACACAAGGACACCTCGATCTGGGTGTTCCCGGAAGGCACCCGCAACCTCGGTGAAGACCTGCTGCCGTTCAAGAAAGGCGCCTTCCAGATGGCCATCGCCGCCGGCGTGCCGATCGTCCCGGTGTGCGCCAGCAGCTACATCCGCCACATGCGCCTCAACCGCTGGCACAGCGGCAGGATCCTGATCCGTTCGCTGCCGGCGATTCCCACCGCCGGGCTGAGCCTGGACGACATGCCAAGGCTGATCGAGCAATGCCGCGAACAGATGCGCGAGTGCATCGAATCGATGGACCGCCAGCTACAGACCGCCTGAAAACAGCCCGCCGCGTGCGGGCTTTTTTATTGCCGGCGAACTCCGCCCAGCAGGCTGACTCTGATCAGTCATGGGGCTAAGCTGCACGGAGTCTCACTCCTCATTTCGATAAGAAGAAGCGAACAGGAACCATGGGTAGAGTTGTTGCCGCCGCTGTCTACAGCGCAGGTAAAAAAGTCACTGATATCACCCTCGACGAAGGTGCAGCCTGGGCTGCCAAACCCGGGCACTTCGTCTGGATTGGCCTCGAAGAACCCAACGCCCAGGAACTGGCCAATCTGCAACGCCAGTTCAACCTGCACGAACTGGCCATCGAGGACGCCCTGGAAAAACACAGCCGGCCGAAACTCGAAACCTTCGGCGACGCGCTGTTTATCGTCACCTACTCGCCCGTGCGCGAAAACGGCAAGCTGGAATTCATCGAGACCCACATCTTTGCCGGCAACGGCTACATCATCACGGCCCGCAACGGCCATTCCAAATCCTATGCGTTCGTCCGCCAGCGCTGCGAGGCACGACCGTTGCTGCTCGAGCACGGCGAAGACTTCGTGCTCTACGCGCTGCTGGATTTCGTCACCGAGAATTACCAGCCGGTCAGCGAAGCGATCCATGCCGAGATCGACGCGCTGGAGCACAGCGTGTTGTGCAGCTCGCTCAACGAGCGAGATATCCAGCACCTTCACAGCCTGCGCCGCGATGTGCTGCGCCTGCGCCGCTATGTGGCGCCCATGGTGGAGATCAGCGAAGAGCTGCAGAAGCTCAGCTTCCCCTTTATCGACAAGAACATGCGCCCGTACTTTCGCGACGTGCAGATCCACGTCACCCGGCAGATGGAAGACCTGGCGACCCTGCGCGATATCGCCAGCCAGACCATCGAGATCGGCGTGCTGCTGGAGGCCTCGCGACAAAGCGTGGTGCAACGCAAATTCGCCGCCTGGGCGGCGATCCTGGCGTTCCCGACCGCGGTGGCCGGGATCTACGGCATGAACTTCGACAACATGCCGGAGCTGAAGCTGCACTATGGCTACTTCGGCGTCCTGGCGTTCCTGGTGCTGGGCTGTACCGGGTTGTGGGCGAGCTTCAAGCGCTCGGGGTGGCTCTGACAGCGGAGCCGGGCAGGACGCTCCTACAAGGGCCTTGAGGCCTTTGTAGAAGCGAGCCGGCTGGCGATGCGGCTATGGATTCAAACCGACCCGGCCTGCGGCTTGTGCGCGACAAAACGCATCATCCACTCGGCAACGGTGCTGCCGTGATGATCCCGGTCCAGGCTGGCGATGCCCTTTTGATAGACCTGCTCGCCCAGGTGCTGCTGGCGCAGGTCCAGCAAGGCCCGCGAATAGTCGTGGATGAACTCCGGGTGGCCCTGGAAGCACAGCACCTGGTCATTGATGTGATAGGCCGCGAACGGGCAGAAATCGCTGGAAGCGATGACCGTGGCGTTTTCCGGCAAGGCGGTCACCTGGTCCTGGTGGCTGATCAGCAGCGTCAGCTCCTCCACCACAGGGCTCATCCACGGCGCCTTGGCCGCCAGCTTGTAGTTGTGGGTACCCACGCCCCAGCCCTGGGTCGCGCGTTCGCTCTTGCCGCCCAGCAGCAACGCCAGCAGTTGATGGCCAAAACAGATGCCCAGCAGTTTATCGCCGCGCTTATAACGCTCCAGCAGGTAAGTCTTGAGGGTTTGAATCCAGGGGTCGGTACCGAAGGAGTCGGCCTTGCTCCCCGTGACCAGGTAGGCGTCGAAGCTTTGGTCGTCGCTCGGGTAGTGGCCCTGCATCACGTTGTAGACGGTAAATTCGGCAGCGATTGGCTGCTGTGAGAACAGGCGCTGAAACATCTGCCCGTAACCCTGATATTGATCGACCAATTCTGGACGCAGGATGTCGGTTTCCAGAATGCAGATGCGTAGCGACATAAAAAATACCTGACACGTGATGGGAATAATGAACACCCCAGAGCCTGCCTTGAAACGCCCGACCAAGGCAAGCCCCGCGATGCATCACTTTAATCCCTTCAGCCTCAGAACAACTGGCCCTTGGCGGCCTTCTCCAACAGTAGCGCCGGCGGCGCGAAACGCTCGCCATATTGCTCGGCCAGGTACTGGGCACGGGCGATAAAGTCCCTCAGGCCGTACTGGTTGATGAACTGCAAGGCCCCGCCGGTCCAGGCCGCGAAGCCGATACCGAAGATCGAGCCGATATTGGCATCGGCCGTCGAGCGCAATACACCCTCCTCCACACAACGCACGGTTTCGATGGCCTGCACGAACAACAGGCGATCGCGCACGTCCTGTGGCGAAATCTGCCCGTCGGCTTTCTCGAAGCGGGTTTTCAGCTGCGGCCACAGGTGCTTCTGCGCCCCGGCCGGATAGTCGTAGAAACCGCCGCCCGCCGCCTTGCCTGGACGCTTGTATTCATTGAGCAGCAGGTCGATCACGGCAAAGGCCGGATGCTCCGGCAGTGGCTTGCCTTCGGCCTGCAGGTCCTTGGCGGTCTGTTGGCGGATATGGCTCAGCAGGCTCAGGGAAACCTCGTCGCAGATCGCCAGCGGACCGATCGGCATCCCCGCCTTGCGCGCCTCGGTCTCGATCATCGGCGCGGCCACGCCCTCGCCGAGCATGGCGATGCCTTCGTTGGTGAAAGTGCCAAACACCCGCGAAGTGAAAAAGCCGCGGCTGTCGTTGACCACGATCGGGGTCTTCTTGATCTGCTGGACGAAGTCGAAACCGCGCGCCAGGGTTTCATCGCTGGTCTGCTCGCCCCTGATAATTTCCACCAGGGGCATTTTTTCCACCGGGCTGAAGAAATGCAGGCCGATGAACTTGCCTTGATCCGGTACCGCCTTGGCCAGGCCGCTGATCGGCAGGGTCGAGGTGTTGGACGCGATTACCGCCTGCGCCCCTACCACTTGCTGCGCCGCCGCCGAGACCCTGGCCTTGAGCTCGCGATCCTCAAACACGGCCTCGATGATCAGGTCGCAACCGGCCAGGTCGGCGTCCTGCTCGGTGGTGCGGATTCGCGCCAGCGTGGCGTCACGCTGCGCGGCGCTCAAATGGCCACGGGCGACCTTCTTCTCCAGCAGCGCCGCCGAATGGGCCTTGCCCTTCTCGGCCGCCGCCAGGTTGATGTCCTTGAGCACCACCTCGATACCGGCCACAGCGCTGACATAAGCGATCCCGGCGCCCATCATTCCGGCACCGAGCACCCCGACCTTTTTGGTCACATAGGGCGCAAAACCTTGGGGACGGGAGCCACCGGCATTGATCTCGTTGAGCTGGAACCAGAAGGTGCCGATCATGTTTTTCGCCACCTGGCCGGTGGTCAGCTCGGTGAAATAGCGGGCTTCGATCAACTGCGCGGTATCGAAATCGACCTGGGCACCCTCCACTGCCGCACAGAGAATCTTCTCCGGCGCCGGCAGGCAGCCCTGGGTCTTGCTGCGCAGGATCGACGGCGCGATGGCCAGCATCTGCGCGACTTTCGGGTGCGACGGCGTGCCCCCGGGGATCTGGTAGCCGGCCACGTCCCAGCGCTGCTTGGCCGCCGGGTTGGCGACAATCCACGCCCTGGCCTTGGCCAGAAGATCGTCGCGGTCGCTGGCCAGTTGATCGATCAGGCCGGCTTGCAGCGCCTGTTGCGGCCGCACCTTCTTGCCTTCCAGCAGATACGGCAGGGCTTTTTCCAGCCCCAGCAAACGCACCATGCGCACCACCCCGCCACCGCCCGGCAGCAGGCCAAGGGTCACTTCCGGCAGGCCGATCTGTAGCGATGGGTCGTCCAGCGCCACTCGGTGATGGCAGGCCAGGCAGATCTCCCAGCCGCCGCCCAGGGCCGCGCCGTTGATCGCCGCTACCACGGGTTTGCCCAGGGTCTCCAGGGCCCGCAGCTGGCCCTTGAGGGTCAGCACCATGTCATAGAAGGCCTGGGCTTCGGCCTTACCGACCTTGATCAGTTCATTGAGGTCGCCGCCGGCGAAGAAGGTCTTTTTCGCCGAAGTGACGATCACCCCGGCAATCGATTCCTGCTCGGCTTGCAGGCGGGCCACGCAGGCGGCCATGGCCTCGCGGTACACCGCGTTCATGGTGTTGGCGCTCTGGCCCGGCATGTCGATGGTCAGAACGACGATCTGGTCCTGGCCCTTGTCGTAACGGATGGCTTCGGTCATGAAAGTGTTTCCTTGAAGTCAGGGCTCAGAGGCGTTCGATGATGGTGGCGATACCCATGCCGCCACCGACGCAGAGGGTCGCCAGGCCGTAACGCTGGCGCCGCGCTTCCAGCTCGTCGAGCAGGGTGCCGAGGATCGCGCAGCCGGTGGCGCCCAGCGGATGGCCCATGGCGATGGAACCGCCATTGACGTTGACCTTGCCAGGGTCGATGGCCATGTCCTTGATGAACTTCAGCACCACCGAGGCGAACGCCTCGTTGACCTCGAACAGGTCGATGTCCTCGACCCGCAGCCCGGCCTTGGCCAGTGCCTTGCGCGTGGCCGGCGCCGGCCCGGTGAGCATGATGGTCGGATCGGTGCTGGTGACCGCCGTGGCGACGATCCGCGCCCGCGGCTTGAGGCCCAGCGCCTGGCCCTTGGCTTCGGAGCCGATCAGCATCAGCGCCGCACCGTCGACTATCCCTGAGCTGTTGCCCGGGGTGTGCACGTGGTGGATGCGCTCGACATGGCTGTAGACCCGCAAGGCGGTGGCGTCGAAGCCCATCTGGCCGATCATCTCGAAGCTGGGCTTGAGCTTGCCCAGGCCCTCGAGGGTGGAATCGGCGCGAATGAATTCATCGTGGTCCAGCAGGACGATGCCATTCTGGTCTTGCACCGGCACCAGGGACTTGCTGAAAGCTCCTGCCGCCCTGGCCCGCGCGGCCTTTTGCTGGGATTGCAGGGCAAAGCTGTCGACATCCTCGCGGCTGAAGCCTTCCAGGGTGGCGATCAGGTCCGCGCCTATGCCTTGCGGGGTGAAATGGCTGTGCATGTTGGTTTGCGGGTCAAGCACCCAGGCGCCGCCGTCGCTGCCCATGGGCACCCGTGACATCGACTCGACGCCGCCGACCACCACCAGGTCCTCGAAGCCGGAGCGCACTTTCATCGCCCCCAGGTTCACCGCCTCGAGGCCCGAGGCGCAAAAGCGGTTGATCTGCACCCCGGCCACGCTGACGTCCCAGTCGGCGACCAGCGCCGCGGTCTTGGCGATGTCGGCCCCCTGGTCGCCGATCGGCGTCACACAGCCGAGCACGATGTCGTCGACCTGGCTGGTGTCGAGTTCGCTACGCCGCTGCAGGGCATCGAGCAGCCCGGCCAGCAGGTTCACCGGCTTGACGCTGTGCAAGGCGCCGTCGGCCTTGCCTTTGCCACGGGGGGTGCGTAATGCATCGAATATCAAAGCCTGGGTCATGACGTCCTCGAACCGCTGTGCAGATGAATGATGACAGGGCTCCCACTCTTGGCCCCGAGGGCCCCGGATTCAATGACCGATGCGCTCACTGACCTTGACGGTCACGCTCAGACGAACGGTAGTGAGCTAATGGATTCCGCCCGCCGCATAACGGAACTGTCTAGACAAAGGGCGGGCAAGAAGATGGCAATAGGCCTCATGCGTTTTTTAAAGCATCCGCCTATTAGCTGATATGAAATGGATCTAAGCCAAGGGTTACAAGGCCCCTAAGGTAGGACTGTAGGCAGTGAATCGTTGCAGCCGGGTCTTGCCGGTGCACGCGTAAGAAAAGGGACACATCGCCTGACCATAGTGAAGCGGCAGGCATGCAGTTGATGTTCAGGAATAACAACAAAAGGCATTCAGCCATGTTCAAGCATTCGAAAGTCCGTCAAGCGGGGCTCATTCTGTTCGCAACCACCTTGCTTCTGATCTTGCCGAACCTCACCAAAGTGATCGGCTAGAGGCGTGGCCATCCCGTCACGCAATCGAATCTTTGTGCTCCGGTTCGCTACCGGGGCCGGCACTTGTGTGCCACTCTTTCTGACGCCGCGGCTACGCTGAATCAGGGCGTTGTCGCGCTTATCAGAAAACTGGAGACAGGCCCTACGCGGAGCTCTCCACCCCAGCGACGGAACAGCGATCAATTGAAATCTCTTATCCTCCTGTGCAGCGCCCTGCTGCTCACCACGCCCGTGCATGCCGCGCAGCTGACCCTGGAACTGGGGGCCGGCAGCCGCACCTGGCAGACCGATGAACTGCTCAAGCACCCTTTGGCCCGGACCGTCACCGTCAAGGATGACGTGTCATACAAACGCGACATGAGTTACCGCGCGGTGCCGATCTCGGCCCTGCTCACCGGCGTCAAGGCCGATGACCATCTGCAGGCCGTCGCCCTGGACGGTTTCGCCGCCGAACTGCCCGCCGCGCCCCTGCTCACCCAGGACGGCGCCCAGGCCTGGCTGGCCATCGAAGACCCGGCCAAGCCCTGGCCGCCCCTGGCTGAAGGCAAGCACAGCGCCGGGCCTTTCTACCTGGTGTGGACCAACCCGCAGGCTGGTCATATCAGCCCCGAGCAATGGCCGTTCGAAGTGGCGAGCATCAAGCGCCTGGCGCCGGTGGCGGAACGTTTCCCGGCCCTGCGCCCGGACCCCAAGCTGGCGGCCGACGACCCGGTGAACCAGGGCTTCGCCCTGTTCCAGAAGAACTGCCTGGCCTGCCATCGCCTCAACGGCGCCGGCGACTCGCAGTTCGGCCCGGACCTGAATATCCCCTACAGCCCCACCGAGTATTTCGGCGCGGACTTCCTCAAGCGCTATATCCGCGACCCACAGAGCCTGCGCCGCTGGCCACAGGCGAAGATGCCGGCCTTCGCAAGCAGCGTATTGCCGGATGCCGAGCTGGAGTTGCTGGTGGGGTATCTGAAGCATATGGCGGGGCGTAAGCAGGCGGCGCAATAGAGCTGCTCTTGCAGTGTTCTCCTGGGCGCTATCGCGGGCAAGCCTCGCTCCTACAGTCGAGTGAACTCCTCGGCGGCCGCTCTATTGCAACGTAATGCAATGGCTATCGACGACATAGCCAGACTTGATTTCACCGCCTGGGCAAAACTGCGCAGAATTCGCTGCAACAACGCAGATGACTTCAGCGCCGCCAAGGCGCGCAGTCGACGCCCCACCTTCATGGCGCCCATGGCAGCCGGCCCTGGAATGTCCCGACCGGTTTCCTCTCCTACCGGTCTTCCCTTTTGGCCACCCTCAGCGGGTGGCCTTTTTTTGCCCGCGCGTTTTGTAGGAGCGAGGCTTGCCCGCGATAAGGCCGATGCGGTTTTGCCGAAAGACCGCGTCCCCTTATCGCGGGCAAGCTGCGCTCCTACAGATCCCGGAGGCAGAAACGAAATCGGCCGACCCGAAGGTCAGCCGATACTGAGTCTTGACGCTATTCATATGCACTAAACGAGTCGCCCTCGAACCTCCTGCTTCACGCCCCAACCCTCGATGATCCCGCCCAGGGGCGCGACCACCGCTTCAAAGTCCTGCTCGAAATCGCCGATGCCGCCGTAGGTGGCGTACATCACCTTGCTCAGCTCCAGGTACCAGGCGCCGTCATCGCGCACGCTGACCTGGGCATTCAAGGATTCACCGCGGAACTGCCCTGCCGCCCTGCGTGCCCGCTCCTCGTCCGGGAAAATGGCGTAGAACTCGATGGGATGGAATCGTGAAAAGTCGAAACCGCCTTCTTTCATGCGGCGCAGCACGCTGCTGCTGATGTCTTCTTGATAGGCTGTGCTCATGAAACGTCCTCCTCAAACCGATGGATAGACTTTCCGTACTCCCTTGCCTGTCACCGCACGGTGCAGGCTTGCGGCGAGAAGATCGCCGCCAGGAAACAAGCATGTAGCTGACAAGACCAGACCTTAGCGATTCATTCGCTGATCTCGAATGCAGAGTAGCGCCAAGACGCAGGCGCTGCCAAGGTCTGGGTTCAAGCTCGGTAGGGCTTTGCGCATTAAAGATTAAATTGGAGCAATGCTGAGGATTTGAATGCTGTTCTGATCTTTCAGGCTCTTGAGCGTAGGGTCATCGGTACGCCCCTCCAGATCGTTGAGGTCAAGCTCGGCCGGAACCGGCAGGAGCTTTGCGCGAATCAATTGTGCCGCCTCCTCCATACTGGGCTGCTGCTCACAGTCGAATTGCTCCACTGACTGGACACCATGATCGTCAACGAAAGTGACTTGCCACTTTTGCATCAGTGCCTCCTTGATGAAGCCCATGGATGGACTCACAAGATGTCGACCCTGAAGAGCCAGTAATCGTTCAAACCAGGGGCCCGGCGGCGCCATTAAAAAAGGCCGCCCTGGGGCAGCCTTTTTTTTGCAACGATCGACGCTTACGGCTTCTCGGCGCGCGCCTTAAGTGCCTTGAGGGTGTTGAACGGCGCATCCACGACAAACTTGTTGGCCAGCCAGGATGGCACGCTGCCGCCCGGCTCGGTGTGCACCTGGTAGGTCACTTCGACCTGGTCCGCGCCCTTGGGCACGAATTTCCAGAAACCTTCGACCTGGGCGACACGCACGAAACCTTTCTCGTCGGGAACATAGGTCGGTACGCCTTCGAGCTTGCGGGTCAGGCTGCCGTCGGCTGCTTCGCTGGTGGTGACGTGCAGCACCGAATCACGCGGGGTAACCGGCCACGGGGTATTGAACTGGGTGTAGGTCCAGCTCTGCTCACCTTCGTGCTTGAGCAGTTTCTGCGACTTGCATTCGTGAATCCAGGCGCAGGCGCCCGTCACGTCGTCCTGCAGCGCGCGCAGCTTGGCCACGCTGGTTTTCATGGTGGTGACGCCCCGGTAGGCCTTGTATTTGGAACCGGCCACTTCACTCAAGGAGACCTTGATGCCGTCTTCATCCTTGGCCGTTTGCCAATCTTCGGCGTGGGCGGTGGCCGAGAGCAGAACGGTCAACCCACAGAGCACAGCAATTCGATGCAGCGAACCCATTGTCTTATTCCTTATTGTTGAAGTTCCGTTCATTGAAAACACTTCACGCCGCCGTCACTTGCTCCCACCAGCCCAACAAGCGGATAGCCTCTTCCCGGCTGCCGCCGCAGACTTCGACATCGGCCTGGAACGCACCACAGACGGCGGGCCGTTCGGGTTGGCCGAACAAACCGCACAGCAGTTCGACAGAAAGATGGATGCAACGTTCTCCGGCCGGTTTGCCATTGGGCATTCCAGGAATCGGGGTACTGATGGAAGGGGCAATGCAACAGGCGCCACAGCCTTCACGGCAGTTCATGACGACAAGCTCCTCGCGACGGGCAAAGTATTGAAATGACGCGGACTAGAGTAACCGCTAAAACAGCCGTTTGAAATTGGCCATCCGCTGGTTTTTGCTCTCGGGCTCGCGTGACTGACCAGTCTCCGACAAAGCGTCAGGGCCGCGGGTCACAGTCAGGATGAGGGTTTACTGCTTGAACTCGAAATCCAGCGCCGCGCCTTCCACATCACGCCGCTCGTCATTGCGCAGCTGCAACTGCATTTCGTTGCTCAGCAGGCGGCCGTTGAGCTGGAACGGACTGTCGTCCTTGGGTTTCTCGCCGAACATCGGCGGCAACAACGGAGTGCGTTTGGGTTGGTTGACCGAACCGATCGGCTGCAATTGCTTGACCATCTCCGGCGGCAGGCTCAGATCCACATTGGCTGATGGCAAACGCGTCTTCACGACTTCGCTGGCAGGCTTGGACTTGGAGGCAATCGGCGCGCGCCTTTTCTGGACCTTGGCCTTGGGTTTGGCCTTGCTGGTCGCTGCCGTCTTCTTTACCGGCGCGGCTTTCTTGGCTGCTGCGGTTTTCTGCGACTTATTCGCGGTGGCGCTTGCCGCGACCTTTTCCTGGGCCGGAGCCGCCAGAACGCTGGCCGTGCCGAAAGCACTCAAGACACTGACCAAGACCCAGGCAACAGGAAAAATCGCTTTCATAGGGAAACAACAGGATCGGCGGCAAAGAGCCATATGCTCGCCTGTTGACCGCGCGAAAACAAGCGCGGTAACCGATCCTTCAAAAACCGCCCGCGGCCTCCTGGCACAGTTGGCTGGCCAACATGCCCAGGGTCATCAAGGCTCGCTCGGCCTCGCGATTCCACGGGGTGCCGCAGTTGAGGCGAATGCAGTGGTTGAACTGCTCGGTATTACTGAAGATCAGCCCCGGCGCGATACTGATGCCCTGCTGCAATGCCCGGACATGCAATTCCTGGGTATTGACCCGCCCCGGCAGGCTGACCCAGAGAATGAAACCGCCGTTCGGACGGGTAATCTGCGTGCCCTCTGGAAAGTACTGCTGCACCGCCAGCTGAAACGCGCTGAGGTTCTTGCGGTACTCCTGACGGATAAAACGTAGATGCCGGTCGTAACCGCCGTTCTCCAGGTAGGCCGCGACCCCCATCTGGGTGACGCTGCAGGCCGAATGAGTGCTGAAGGTCTGCAAGCGCTGGATTTCCTGCTGGTACTTGCCGGCAATCATCCAGCCGATGCGCACACCGGGTGACAGGGTCTTGGAAAAGCTCGAGCAATAGATCACCCGATCCAGCCGGTCATAGGCTTTCAGCGCCTTGGTACGACCGACCTCGAACATCAGTTCGCCGTAGATATCGTCCTCGACCACCTGGATATCGAAATCCGAGGCCAGGCGCAGCAATTGCTTCTGTCGCTCTTCCGGCATGGTGCCGCCCAGTGGATTGCTCAGGCGCGTGGTCAGCACCAGGGCCTTGATCGACCATTGGTTGGCCGCCAGTTGCAGCGCCTCCAGGCTCATGCCGGTGGAAGGGTCGCTGGGAATCTCGATGACCTTGAGCCCGAGCAGGTCGGCCAGTTGCAGCAGGCCGTAGTAAGTCGGCGACTCCGCGGCGATCAGGTCGCCTGGGCGGGTCAGCACGCGCAACGACATCTGCAGGGCATCCACGCAGCCGTGGGTGATCACCACTTCGGACGGATCGACCACCACGCCGGCGTCGCGCATGCGAATCGCCACCTGGCGGCGCAACGGCTCGAAACCGGGGCTGAACATGTAGCTGAAGGCGCGCGGACTGTGGAAACGGGTGACCTTGGCCAGTTGCTGGTGCAGCGCCCGCACCGGCAGGTAATCGACGCTCGGCACCGCAGCCCCCAGCGGAAACACGCCTTCACGGCGCGATTCCACCAACACCTGATGAATGATGCTGCTGCGCGTCACCAGGCCTGGCCGTTCGACCCGGGCGATGTCCGGGGTCGGCGCGGTCAGCGCCGGGGTCTGGTGCACGTAATAACCCGACTGCGGACGGGCGCGGATCAGCCCCTGGTCCTCGAGATTGGCATAGGCCTGGAGCACCGTGGCATGGCTGACGTTGAGCTGGGAACTCATCTTGCGTACCGAAGGCACGCGTTCCCCGGGCTGGTACACACCACGACGGATATCTTCAGCCAGCTGCTGAGCGATACGTTGATAAAGCAAGAGATTGGTCATGACGCTGCACTCGATTTCACCGGCATTTTATTCTTGTGGATGACGATACCGGAACAGTTCATAAGTGTACTGGGACAGTTGCCACAATAGTCGACCGTACAGGGCAGTGTCAGCAAAAACTGTACTGTTTTGTGTGCCAATCGTCAGGCACAAAAAACCCGGCTCCACAGGGAAACCGGGTTGTTTTGACCATCCGCGTCTTAGCGCGCGGCGCCCAGCTGGCCTTTCTCGTCGGAGAAGACGATTTCCACCCGACGGTTCTGCGCTCGCCCACGTTCGGAGGCATTGGCCTCGACCGGGTACTCATCACCATAACCTTCGACCTGGACCCGTTTCTCCTCGACCCCCAGGTCCACCAGGATATCGGCCACGGCCTGCGCCCGGTCGCGGGACAGTTTCAGATTGCTCTGCTTGTCGCCGGTGTTGTCCGTGTAACCCTCGATTCGCACCACGCGCTTGGGGTTCAGCTGGAGAAACTGCACGACCTTGAGCACAGTGCGGTTGGCCGAGCTTTTCAGCTCCGCCTCGCCGGTGTCGAACAGCACATCACCCAGGGTCATCACCAGCCCGCGATCGGTCTGGGTGGTGGCCAGGTTGATGATCTGCTCTTCCAGCCACTTGCCCTGTTGCTGCACGCTCAGCAGCTTGGCCTCGCGCAGCGCCAGTTGCAGGCGCTGGCGTTCGAGTTCGAGCTTGGCCGCTTGCTCCTGGTTCAGCGCCTGGTTGGTGTGCTCGCGGGCAATTTCGCTGTAGCGCTGGCTGAGGTAGGCGTAGTGCACCACATCCGAACCGCTGCCCCAGTAGCTGGACAGGCGATCGGCCCGGGCCAGGGACTCACCGGCACGGATCACATCCTTGGGCGCGATGCGCAGCACGTTGGAGTCTTCCTTGACCTTCTGGAAGTCTTCGCTGGCCTGTTCCAGCGCTGCTTCGCTGCGTTGCCCGGCGCAGCCGTAGAGGCCGGTGCAGGCAATCAGCAGCACGCCGCCCAATACTCGAGTCAGACGAATCATTGGGCATCTCCCAACTGCTTGCGCAGGCGAGTGATGCGGGTCTGGACGAGGTTCAGCTGTTCCTGGCTTTTCAGGGTCAGGACGCGCGCCTCGGCCAGGCGCGCATCCAGTTCCGCCTGCTCGGCACGCATCCGCGCGTGCTTGAACGACTCTTCCTGCATGTTGCGTTGGGCGCGGGCGAACTTGTCCTCGGCCAGTTTCATTTCCGGCACATCCTCTGCCGTGGCCCCCACGGCCTTGGCCTGGGCCAGGGTTTGTTCGGTCAGGCGCATTTGTTCATTCGGCGCCGGATCGGCTGCGCAACCCGCCAGAGCCAGGACGGCCAGGGCAGCGAAAAGAGGTCGAATACTCACTAGAAATCCCTACTGTTTGGGGGTACTGACAGGTTGCTGCAACTGTGCCTTCCAACGCTCGAGATTGCGCTGCAGCACGGCTTCCGTCAGACCGGACGCGGGCAATTCTGTCATCTTTTTCGCCAACTGTCCGCGCAACCATGGGTCATTGCAGGCTGAGTTGTGTGAGACAGCCAGGAACAGGCCGGGTTTGTCGGCGGGCTGCTCAAAAGCCAGCAGATCGTTGGCCATGCCCAGCGACGGGGCCAGGGCCATGCCGGCGTAGCGTCCGGCCAGTACGTACTCCACCTCCCCCAGCAGCAGTTTCTGGAACGCCTGGGTCAGGTTCGGCATACGGGTCAGGCTCAATTGATCCTTGGCGAAGGCCTCGAAGGGCGGCGTCAGGCGCGCCCTTTCCGACACTGCGCCAGTATGCCCATGCAGGTCCGACGGCTGGCTGTAGCTCAGCGTCGAGCCCTTGCGGGTCCAGACCAGGAAGTCGTTCTCCAGCAACGGCGGATGAATGTAGTCCAGCGCTTCCAGCTCATTCACCGTCAGCGGGGCGTCGGCCAGCATGTCCATGCGTCCGCTGCGCACTTCATCCAGGGCGGCGGAGCGTTTGCCGGCATACAACAGTTCGACCTTGATTCCCAGCTCCTGCGCAACGTGCTGCAGCAGTTCGGCGCTGGCGCCAATCAGGTGGCTGGGGTCCTGCGGGTCGCGCCACAGATAAGGCGGGGCATCCGGACTGCCGGTCACCACCAGGCGCTCGCATTTGCCGGCGGCCATCAACGACAACGGCATCAATGTCAGGCCCAGCAGCACTGACAGACCACCCAGGCGGCGCAGATCCATGGCGAAATTCTCCCACTCACATCCCAGACAATAAAAAAGCCCGGCCAAAAGACCGGGCTCTTTATAAGTGAAGCCGCTGGATTAGACCAGCTTCTCCAGCTCAGGTACGGCTTCGAACAAGTCCGCTACCAGGCCGTAGTCGGCCACCTGGAAGATCGGCGCTTCTTCGTCCTTGTTGATCGCAACGATCACCTTGGAGTCTTTCATGCCGGCCAGGTGCTGGATCGCACCGGAGATACCGACGGCGATGTACAGCTGTGGCGCAACGATCTTGCCGGTCTGGCCGACCTGCATGTCGTTGGGTACGAAACCTGCGTCGACCGCGGCGCGCGAAGCACCCACGGCGGCGCCCAGCTTGTCGGCCAGGGCGTACAGGTGCTTGAAGTTGTCGCCGTTCTGCATGCCGCGGCCGCCGGAAATGACGATCTTGGCAGCGGTCAGTTCAGGACGGTCGGACTTGGCCAGCTCTTCGCCGACGAAGCTCGATTTGCCGGCATCGTGAGCGGCAGCAACCGCTTCGACAGCGGCCGAACCGCCTTCGGCGGCAACCGGGTCGAAACCGGTGGCACGCACGGTGATGACTTTCACAGCGGCGTTCGATTGCACGGTAGCGATAGCGTTACCGGCATAGATCGGGCGCTTGAAGGTGTCGGCGCTTTCTACCGAGATGATCTCGGAGATCTGGTCGACGTCCAGTTGCGCGGCAACCCGCGGCAGGATGTTTTTACCGTTGGAAGTGGCGGCGGCCAGGATGTGGCTGTAGCCCTTGCCCAGCTCTGCTACCAGAGGGGCAACGTTTTCCGGCAGCTGGTGCGCGTAGGCGGCGTTGTCAGCGGACAGGACTTTGCTCACGCCAGCGATTTTCGCAGCGGCTTCAGCCACGGCGCCAGCGCCCTGGCCGGCAACCAGAACGTGGATGTCGCCGCCAATTTTGGCAGCGGCGGCAACGGTGTTCAGGGTGGCCGGGGCCAGCACCTTGTTGTCGTGTTCAGCGATTACCAAGATAGTCATGATCAGATTACCTTCGCTTCGTTTTTCAGTTTCTCGACCAGTTCAGCGACCGACTTGACCTTGATACCCGCGCTGCGTGCAGCCGGCGCTTCGACTTTCAGGGTCTTGTTGGTAGAGGCGGTGGAAACGCCCAAAGCATCAGGAGTCAGCACTTCAAGCGGCTTCTTCTTGGCTTTCATGATGTTTGGCAGGGACGCGTAGCGCGGCTCGTTCAAACGCAGGTCGGTGGTGACGATCGCTGGCAGGTTCAGCGAAACGGTTTGCAGACCGCCGTCGATTTCACGGGTCACGGCAACCTTGTCGCCCGACACTTCGACCTTGGAGGCGAAGGTGCCTTGAGCGTAACCGCTCAGGGCAGCCAGCATCTGGCCGGTCTGGTTGTTGTCGCTGTCGATGGCTTGCTTGCCAAGGATCACCAGCTGAGGCTGTTCCTTGTCGACCACGGCCTTGAGCAGCTTGGCCACGGCCAGCGAGTTCAGTTCATCAGCGGATTCGACGAGGATGGCACGATCGGCCCCCAGTGCCAGGGCGGTACGCAGTTGCTCTTGAGCAGTAGCAGGACCGATGGAGACGACGATGATTTCAGTCGCTACGCCTTTTTCTTTCAGGCGTACGGCTTCTTCCACTGCGATTTCGCAGAAAGGGTTCATCGACATCTTGACGTTGGCGAGGTCGACGCCGGAATTGTCCGCCTTGACGCGAACCTTGACGTTGTAATCGACAACGCGTTTGACAGCTACAAGAACCTTCATGGATTCCTCGTTACTCTCCGGTGAAAAGAAAGTCGCCTAGGCGAACCTGGCGGTTGATGCTCATCGGGCACAAGGGCACCTCTAAAAACGCTGGCATTGCCCCTTGGGACAGCAGACAGATGACCCTGCTCACGGGATGATGACCGTTCGTCAGTAGCGACTGGCCGGTCATTCTTTAGCGCGGCGTGTAAACTGCGCGTTGCGTCACCTTGTACTGCTTTCGCCCTGTCTTTAGAGGTGCTCTTGAAACCAACAGTCAGCCTACGGCGAGCGCAAAACCGACCGTATCTTGACCGGAACGCCTATTCTGGTCAATACGCCAAAATGGTCTGTCATAAGCCGCGCTTCTTTGATTTACATGGGCTGCAGCAAATTCAAACAAACGTTTGTATTGGACGCTAAGAGTGGTGTAGATATAATGCGCCGCCTAGAGATAAAGGCGGGTCGTTCATTGTCCCCTCCCCTGTTTGGCGGAGAAAACCATCGATGCGACACCCAACCTCCAATTAGAAAAAAACCGTTGAGCCTTGAGTAGGAGATAGCCTAGTGGAACGCGAATACATGGAATTCGACGTGGTCATCGTCGGTGCCGGCCCCGCTGGCTTGTCCGCCGCCTGCCGACTGAAGCAGAAGGCCGCCGAAGCCGGTAAGGAAATCAGCGTCTGCGTGGTCGAGAAAGGCTCCGAAGTCGGTGCTCACATTCTTTCCGGCGCCGTGTTCGAACCGCGCGCCCTGAACGAGTTGTTCCCGGACTGGAAGGAACTCGGCGCGCCGCTGAACACCCCGGTCCAGCGCGATGACATCTATGTCCTGAAAAACGCCGACAGCGCGACCAAAGTTCCCGACTTCTTTGTGCCCAAGACCATGCACAACGAAGGCAACTACATCATCTCCCTGGGCAACCTGTGTCGCTGGCTGGCCCAGCAGGCCGAGAACCTGGGCGTGGAAATCTACCCGGGCTTCGCCGCCCAGGAAGCGCTGTTCGACGAGAACGGCGTGGTCCGCGGGATCATCACCGGCGACCTGGGTGTCGATCGCGAAGGCAATCCGAAGGAAGGCCTGTACACCCCCGGCATGGAACTGCGTGGCAAGTACACCCTGTTCGCCGAAGGCTGCCGTGGCCACATCGGCAAGCAGCTGATCAAGCGCTTCAACCTGGACAGCGACGCCGACGCCCAGCACTACGGCATCGGCCTCAAGGAAATCTGGGAAGTCGACCCGGCCAAGCATCAGCCAGGCCTGGTGGTCCACACCGCCGGCTGGCCGCTGGACATCATGGGCACCGAGAACACCGGCGGCTCCTTCCTTTATCACCTGGAAAACAATCAGGTGGTGGTCGGCCTGATCGTCGACCTGTCCTACAGCAACACCTACCTGTCGCCGTTCGACGAGTTCCAGCGCCTCAAGCATCACCCGGTGCTCAAGCAGTACCTGGAAGGCGGCAAGCGCGTCAGCTACGGCGCACGGGCCATCTGCAAAGGCGGCCTGAACTCGCTGCCGAAGATGGTGTTCAAGGGCGGCGCGCTGATCGGTTGCGACCTGGGCACCCTGAACTTCGCCAAGATCAAGGGCAGCCACACCGCCATGAAGTCCGGCATGCTCGCCGCTGACGCCGTGGCCGATGCGCTGTTCGCCGGTTCCGAAGGCGCCGACGAGCTGAACACCTATGTAGAAGCGTTCAAGTCCAGCTGGCTGTACGAAGAACTGTTCGCCAGCCGCAACTTCGGCCCGGCGATCCACAAGTACGGCGCCATCGTCGGCGGCGGTTTCAACTGGGTCGACCAGAACATCTTCGGCGGCAAGCTGCCGTTCACCCTGCACGACACCAAGCCGGACTACGCCTGCCTGAAGCTGGCGGCGGACTGCAAGAAGATCGACTACCCGAAACCGGACGGCAAGCTCAGCTTCGACAAACTCAGCTCGGTGTTCATCTCGGGTACCAACCATGAAGAAGAACAGCCTTGCCACCTGAAGCTGACCGACCCGAGCATCCCGATCGGCAAGAACCTGCCGCTGTACGATGAGCCTGCTCAACGCTACTGCCCGGCCGGGGTGTATGAAGTGATCACCAAGGAAGACGGCGAGAAGCGCTTCCAGATCAATGCCCAGAACTGTGTGCACTGCAAGACCTGCGACATCAAGGACCCGGCGCAGAACATCACCTGGGTCGCGCCGGAAGGCGCGGGCGGCCCGACTTACCCGAACATGTAAGGCGTACACTTGAAGAAAAAAGGCTCCCGAATGGGGGCCTTTTTTTATTGCCCGCGCCACTGCCCCGCTTCTGTAGGAGCACAGCTTGCGTGCGATAAGGCCTTGGCAATGTCTCTGTCAGACCGCGTCGCTATTCATCGCGGGCAAGCCTCGCTCCTACAGAAGAGTGTCGCGCCACGCCATCAGGCCGCTCGCTCATCCCCCGGATTGCGCTCGAAGTAGCGCTTGTATTCACGACTGAACTGCGAGGTGCTCTGGTACCCCACCCGATGCGCCACCTGGGCCACGCCCAGCCCTTCCCCCAGCAGCAACTGCTGCGCCTTGAGCAAGCGCAGGCGCTTGAGGTACTGCACCGGCGACAGCAGCGTGCTGCGCTTGAAGTGCTCATGGAAGGTCGAGGCGCTCATGTTCGCGCAACGGGCCAGGGTCTCGACGTTCAGTGGCTCGGTGTAATGCTCGTGCAAGTGATTGAGCGAGGCGGAAATCCGCGCGAACTGCCCGTGCTGCTCCACCAGCGCGCGCAGCACATCGGCCTGTGGCCCGCGCAAGACGGTGAACATCAACTCGCGCAAACGCGCCTGGCCCATGACCTTGCACTCCAGAGGATCGTGCAGGCAGCGCAGCAGGCGCTCCACGCAACCGCGCATGGTGTCGTCGAGCACCACCGAGGTCATGGACTCCGGGGTCTGCGCCTGGGCACTGCGCCCCGCGGCAACGCCCATCGCCAGCACCAGTTCGCCCAACAAGGCCCGGTCGAGGGCGATGGACACCCCGAGCAACGGCGCATCGGGCATGGCGAAGGTCTCGCACTCGAAAGGCACCGACAGCGCCTGGATCAGGTAATGCCCGGCGCCGTACTCCAGGGTCCGCGGGCCCAGGTACGCCAGTTTGCTGCCCTGGACGATGATCATCAGGCTCGGCTCATAGATCTGCGGGCCGCGGGCCACATCACAACTGGCCCGCAGCACCATGACCCCCGGCAGCTCGGTGGGGACGAAACCATCGCGGGTCGCAAGGGGCTGGATCAGGGATACCAGGGTGGCGTTGGCATCGAGATGACGGGTCAACAACATGGGGAAAACTTCACGGAAAAAGGGATGAAAACATCATCGCAGGTCTGAACGCCAATGCCGCGCGCAAATGGCCGATGGCGGAGGAATAGGCATGACATGCCGAGGAATCGCCATGTTCGCGCCCGGCAGCGGCGCCGAGAATGGCCCGCCTCACCTGTCAGTGCTTTTGCGAGGTTCATCATGTACACAGCCATCGGTTACGCCGCCCAGTCAGCCACCACGCCCCTCGCCCCCATGAGCTTTCAGCGACGCAGCCCGCGCCCCGACGACGTGGCCATCGAGATTCTCTACTGCGGCGTCTGCCACTCCGATATCCACCAGGCCCGCAATGAATGGGGCATCGCCGTGTACCCGCTGATGCCGGGCCACGAGATCGTCGGCAAGGTCACCGCGGTCGGTGCCCACGTGACCAGGCACAAGGTCGGCGACCTGGTCGGCGTCGGCTGCATGGTCGACTCCTGCCGGCATTGCGAGGCCTGCGCCGCCAACCTGGAGCAATACTGCCTGGAAGGCCCGACCATGACCTACGCGACCCCGGACCGGGTCGACGGCAGCAACACCATGGGCGGGTACTCCGACAGCATCGTGGTCAGCGAGCACTTTGTCGTGCGTATCCCCGAGAAACTCGACCTGGCCAGCGCCGCGCCGATCCTCTGCGCGGGCATCACCACCTACTCGCCGCTCAAGCATTACGGGGTGAAGGCCGGCGACAAGGTGGGCATTCTCGGCATGGGCGGCCTGGGCCACATGGGCATCAAGTTCGCCAAGGCCCTGGGCGCAGAAGTGACCCTGTTCACCCGTTCGGCGAGCAAGGCCGAGGAAGGTCGTCGCCAGGGCGCCGATCATGTGATTGTCTCCACCGATGCCGAGCAGATGAAAGCCGCGGCCGGCCGCTTCGACTTCCTGCTGGACACCATCCCGGTGCAACACGACCTCAACCCCTACCTGGATACCCTGCGTTTTGACGGTGTACACATCCTGGTCGGCCTGATCGAACCGGTGGACCCGCCCGTGCACGCGGCCAAGCTGGTGCTGGGCCGTCGCGTGCTGGCCGGCTCGCTGATCGGCGGCATTGCCGAAACCCAGGAAGTGCTGGATTTCTGCGCCGAGCACAACATCACCTGCGACATCGAAATGCTCGACATCCGCCAGATCAACGAGGCTTACGCGCGGATGATCGCCGGCGATGTGAAATACCGCTTCGTCATCGACATGGCGACCCTCAAGCAATAAACCGCGTGCTGTAGGAGCGAGGCTTGCCCGCGATGACGATGGACCTGGAAAAATCCCATCGCGGGCAAGCTCCGCGCCTACAGAAGCCTGAGTCAGCCGCCGAGCTCGGCGGAGATGCCAGCCGCGGCCTGCTTGATCACCGGGATCAGCTCGGCCATCTTCTCCAGCGGCATGTACGGCACGGTGCTGGCGATACTGATGCCGGCGACGATCTTGCCGCTGGCATCGCGGATCGGCGCCGCCACGCAACGGATCGACGGTTCGTTGTCCTCCAGGTCGAAGGCATAACCGCCCGTCACATATTCCTGCATGCGCTGCTGGAACTGCTCCCAGGTCGGCTCTTCATGCTGCGGCCAAAGGGCATTCCTGCCGCCCGCCGGCAGGCTCACTTCATATAAACGCTGCCACTCTTGCGGCGGGCTATCGAGCAGCAGCGCCTTGCCGATCCCGGTGCGCGCCAGCGGCATGCGATGGCCGACCCGCGAGCGCATTTCCGGGCCGTTGCGCCCCGGGTTCTTGTGCAGGTACAGCACATCGTCGTCTTCGCGGATCGCCAGGTGAATGGTGTCGCCGGTCAACGCCGACAGCTCGTCGAGGAATGGCCTGGCCAGGGTCACCAGCGGCAAGGCTTCGCGGGCCTGGAAACCCAGCTCGATCAGCTTCGGCCCCAGCAGGTAGCCGACCTGCGGCACCACCCTCAGGTAACGCTCGTCCACCAGGCAACTGGCCAGGCGATGGGTGGTGCTGCGGGTGGTGCCGATCAGCCGGGCGATCTCCTTGAGGTCGCGGGCACCGCTGGCCACGGCCTGCACCACCGCCAGACCACGGAGCAATGTTTGGGTACCCGTGGGGGCGGCGTCCTTGGCGGTCTTTGCTGCGTCGTCCTGCATATCCAGCCTTCCGAGGGTGAGAACGGGCGGCATTATGGTCGCCCGCCCCCCGCCACTACAACTCGATACGCTCGACCTTGCCCACCAGCAGCACGTAGGACAGGGCCCCCGCCAGCGCCAGCACGGCAATGTAGGTAATGGCCGGGGCGAAGGAGTCGCCGCTGGCCAGGAAACCGATGACGATCGGCGTGGCAATCGCCGACAGGTTGCCGATGAAGTTGAACACTCCGCCGGTCAACCCCAGCAACCGTGCCGGTGCCAGGGTCGAGACCAGCGACCAGGTGATCGAAGCCAGGCCGTTGCCGAAGAACGCCAGCGCTAGGAAGGCGATCACCAGCGGCGTCGACTCGACGAAGTTGGCGCCGATGATCGAGGTGGAAATCAGCAGCCCGCCAATGATCGGCAGCTTGCGGGCAAAACCCACCGAGGCGCCACGCCGGATCAGCCAGTCGGAGAAGAACCCGGAACACAGCACGCCGACAAAGGCCGCGAGGAACGGCAGCGACGCCAGCAGGCCGGACTTGATGAAGTCCATGCCTCGGTACTTCACCAGGTAAGTGGGGAACCAGGTGAGGAAAAACCACAGGGTCGAATTGAGGCAGAACTGCCCCAGATAAATGCCCCACAACTTGCGCTTGCTCAGGACGATCCCCAGGTCCGTCCAACTGAAACGCGCCTTGCGCTTGGCCGTCTCGCGCTGGATATCCACCAGGCCGCCACCCTGGCGGATCAGGTCGATTTCCGCCGGGTTGGCGCCCTTGAAGTCCCGTGGTTCGCGATACACCGCGTACCAGATCGCCGCCCACAGAATGCCCACCGCGCCGGTGACGACAAACACCATCTGCCAGCCAAAGGCATGCTGCAGCCAGGCCAGCACCGGGGTGAGAAAGGCCAGCCCGACAAATTGCCCGGAGGTGTAAAAGCCGATGGCCGTGGCGCGTTCGCGCTCGGGAAACCAGGTGGTCACCACCCGGCTGTTGATCGGATAGGCCGGCGCCTCCAGCGCGCCCACCGCCATGCGCAGGACGAACAGGGCGATAAAGCTGGCGGCGAAACCAAGCATCACTGTCGCCAGCGACCACAGCAGCAGCGCCGCGGTGTAGAGAATGCGCGGCGGCACCCGGTCCACCAGCCAGCCACCGGGGATCTGCATGGCGGCGTAGGTCCAGCCGAAGGCCGAGAAAATCAGCCCGACGTGGATCGGGTCGATACCCAGGTCGCTGGTCAGCGCCGGCGCGGCGATCGACAGGTTGCTGCGGTCCAGGTAGTTGATCACCACCGTGATGAACAACAGCAGCATGATGAAAAAACGCTTGCGGCTCGGCGCGACGAGCGACGCCTGCCCGGTGAAGGTTTCCGGTTGCATGGGGATGCCTCTTCTTATGGTTATTGAGGGCAATGTTTCTCTGTACCTGTAGGAGCGAGCTTGCTCGCGATGGCGTCGGTTGCTTCACGGCGATAAGAAGTCAGACCCTGTCGTCTGCATCGCGAGCACGCTCGCTCCTACAAGCAATGAATCAACTCACCATTCGGCAAAGCTGCCGTCGGCGTGGCGCCAGATCGGGTTGCGCCAGCGGTGGCCGATGGCCGCGCGCTCGATGACGTATTCCTCGTTGATCTCGATACCCAGGCCCGGGCCGTTGGGGATCGTCACCATGCCTTGCTGGTAGTCGAAGACGCGCGGGTCCTTGACGTAGTCCAGCAGGTCGTTGCTTTCGTTGTAATGGATGCCCAGGCTCTGCTCCTGGATGAAGGCGTTGTAGCAGGCCGCGTCCAGTTGCAGGCAGGCGGCCAGGGCAATCGGCCCCAGCGGGCAATGCAGGGCCAGGGCCACGTCGTAGGCTTCGGCCATGTTGGCGATCTTGCGGGTCTCGGTGATGCCGCCGGCATGGGAAGCATCCGGCTGGATAATGTCGACGTAGCCTTCGCTGAGCACCCGCTTGAAATCCCAGCGCGAGAACAGCCGCTCGCCCAGGGCGATCGGCGTGTTGGTCAGCGGCGCCAGCTCCTTGAGGGCCTCGTAGTTTTCGCTGAGCACCGGTTCTTCGATAAACATCAGCTTGTAGGGATCGAGTTCCTTCATCAGTACCTTGGCCATGGGCTTGTGCACCCGGCCATGGAAGTCGACGCCGATCCCGACGTTAGGCCCCACCGCATCACGCACCGCGGCCACGTTGGCCAGGGCCAGGTCGACTTTGTCGAAGGTATCGAGGAACTGCAGCTCCTCGGTGCCGTTCATCTTCACCGCGGTAAAACCACGCGCCACCGCCTCTTTGGCGGCGCGCGCGGTATCGGCCGGACGGTCGCCGCCGATCCACGAATAGACGCGGATCTTGTCTCGCACCTGGCCACCCAGCAGGTCGCTGACCGACACGCCCAGGGCCTTGCCCTTGATGTCCCACAGCGCCTGGTCGATACCGGCCAGGGCACTCATGTGGATCGCGCCGCCACGGTAGAAGCCGCCGCGGTAGAGCACGGTCCAGATGTCCTCGATATTGCGCGGGTCCTTGCCGATCAGGTAATCGGCCAGCTCGTCCACAGCGGCGGCCACCGTGTGTGCCCGCCCTTCGACCACAGGCTCACCCCAGCCGATGACGCCCTCGTCGGTCTCGACCTTGAGAAAGCACCAGCGTGGCGGAACGATAAAGGTGGTCAGTTTGGTGATTTTCATCTTCTTGTCTCTCTTGTCGGATGCAGCGCCGACGGCGCAGAAAAAGTCTTAAGCCAGGGCGTTCCAGGCGGCGACATAGGCCTTGGCGCGAGTCGCCACCTCAGCCGCGCTCATCCCCGGCTTGAACAACCCGGAACCGAGGCCGAAGCCCTTGACCCCGGCGTCGACGAACACCTGCATGTTGTCCGGGGTGATCCCGCCCACCGGCAGCAGCACGGTGCCGGCCGGCAATACCGCGAGCCAGGCCTTGACCACCGCCGGGCCCATCTGCTCGGCGGGGAACAGCTTGAGCACGTCGGCGCCTTCGGCCAGCGCGGCAAACGCCTCGGTCGGCGTGGCCACGCCGGGGGACAGATACAGGCCGGCGGCCCTGGCCGCGCGCAGCACCCTGGGGTCGCTGTGGGGCATGACGATCACCTGGCCGCCCGCGTCCTTGACCTGCTCGACCTGCTCCGGGGTCAGCACCGTGCCGGCGCCGATCAGGCAATCGGCGGGCAAGGCGTCGCGCAGGATGCGGATGCTGTCGAAGGGCTGTGGAGAATTGAGCGGCACCTCGATAACCCGAAACCCCGCCTGATACAGCACCTCGCCGATGGCCGCCGCTTCTTGCGGACGCAGCCCCCGGAGAATGGCGATCAGGCCGTTGTGTGCCAGTGCTTGCTTGAGCATGTCGGACCTCTTTTCAAGGATGAGCGCAAGGGACGCGCGCCAGCAGCCCGGCCGCTTCAGCCAGGTGCCATAAACCGCGTTCGGTGGCCTGTTCGGCCAGGATTACCCGGGGAAAACCGCAGGCGGACAGGGCCCGGCTGTAGCGGGCGCAAAGCTGGGCATTGCCGATCAGCACGATCGTTGGCAGTGGCTCGCCGTGACGGCGCCGCCGCTGCACGGCGGCCAGTGCGCAAAGTTCGTAGCCGATCAGCAGGCCCGACAGATAGTCCGGCTGGGCGCGGCCGCTGAGCTCACCGGTCAACCCCAGGCTGCGGGCGCTGAACAGAGTCGACAGCGGGCCGATCTCGCCCTCGACGGACAAGGCCACCTGCACGCCGCGATCGAAGGCCTCGGTGTCGAACGCCGCGCCACGCTCCTGGGTACGGCCGAGAATGCTGTGTTGACTGAGCACGGCGAACAGCTCGCCGGTCATGAAGGTGTCGAAATGGACGATGCAACCGTCGGCCACCTGCACCCATTTGGAATGACTGCCGGGCAGGCCGATCAGCACGTCGTCCCCTGCCCCGCCCGCCAGTTGCGGCAGCACACCCAGCACCTGGGTTTCTTCGCCCCGCATCACGTTCGGCAAGCGCGAACGCTGGATCACCCCCGGCACGATATGCACGTCCACCCCGCGCCGGCTGCGCAAGGTCACCAGGGCCTGTCCGAGCTGGGCGACATCCGCCGGGGTCTCGCAGTAACTGGCCTCGCGCCAGCCCTGGGCGCTGCCGACCATGCCGCAGGCAATCACCGGCAACCCCGGCTGCGCGTCGAGCCAGTCGCCGCAGGCGTCGTCGAAGGCCAGTTCGAAACCGTTGTCGCAGCGCTGGCCGGCAATCATCCGCGCCACTTTCGGCAACTGCATGATCCCCGAGGTCAACGCGCGCTGTTCCAGCACCTGGCCGCCTGCTGCGAGTTTGTAAGCACGAAGGGAGGTGGTTCCCCAATCGAGCGCGATCAATTGCGCCTGCATCGCTTCACCTGTGAGTTGTTTTTGGCAGTGAGTGCGTAAGAGCTGATGGCGGCGACTATAAACCCGACTCAAATAAAATCTCAATATATAAATATCACTCCCATATTGTGGGATTTATTGATTTACATGAGAACAGCCCGCTATTGCCTGGTTTTCATGGCAGCAGGCAGGCGTCGACCGCCTGTCCCCACAAGGGAACAGGAACCGGCAACGAGTGAGATCGGTTTTTGAGCCTGGGCAGTGAATGCGGGCCTAAGCCCGAAGAAAAACGCCGGCCGCCCCGAGTACACAGGGCGGTCTTGGCAGCGAGGGATCTGGAAAGGAATCGCGAGCAACCGGATAGCGAGCGGCTGCCCCTACAGCGTTGACGATGGACTCAGCCCTGGGCGAACGCGCGCAGTACATCGCCATCCATGCGGTACCTCACCCACTCTTCCTGAGGCTGGGCGCCCAGGGATTTGTAGAACTGGATCGCCGGTTCGTTCCACTCCAGCACGCTCCACTCGAAGCGCCCGCAACCGTTGTCGCAGGCGATCCGCGCCAGGTGCCGCAGCAGCTGTTTGCCAGCGCCGCCGCCACGTTGTGCCGGGGTGATGTAGAGGTCTTCCAGGTACAGGCAGTTGCTGCCCAGCCAGGTGGAATAGCTGAAGAAAAACACCGCGAAACCGATCGGCACACCATCGCGCAGGCAGATCAGGCCGTGGGCCGTGGCGCCCTCGCTGAACAGGCTGCGCTCGATGTCGGCGACGCTGGCGATGACCTCATGGCGAGCGCGTTCGTAATCGGCCAACTCCCTGATGAAGGCAAGGATTTGCGGTGCATCGCTGGGCACGGCTGGACGGATTTCGACGGACATCGGCGGGTCTCGGTTAGAAGGCAGGCGGCCATATTAGATCGACAGGGGAAAGACATGCACGGGTATTTCACAGGGATATGCCTGGAGGTCGTGGCGGGTGATTGTCCATGTCGGAATTGCCGATTCCCGCGACCAGCGCCGCAGACTGACCGACCGGCCAGCCAGCAAAGGACGCAGGTATGAGCGCCATGGGCCTTATCGCCGCCTTCGACAGCGGCTACAGTGGCGCGTTATTGACCCGCTGATGGCTCCCTCCTGATGACCGCCCACGCTTTTGCTCCCCTGCCCGATCTCGCCAATACCCTGCTGCCCCACGCCTTGGAGCCTGTCGACGACGGCGCCCACGACCTGTCGCACCTGCAGCGGGTGTGGGCCAATGTGCGGCGCATCGCCAAGGAAGACGGCGGCGATTTGCAGGTGCTGCTGGCCGCCACCCTGCTGCACGACTGCGTCGCCGTGGAAAAGAGCTCACCGCTGCGCGCCCAGGCCTCGCGCCTTTCGGCGGAAAAGGCCGCGGCCCTGCTGCACCGGCTGGGCTGGCCCAAAGCCAAGATCGCCGCGGTGGCCCACGCCATCGAAGCCCACAGTTTTTCCGCCGCCATCCAGGCCGACACCCTGGAGGCGAAGATCCTGCAGGACGCCGACCGTCTCGACGCCCTCGGTGCTCTCGGCGTGGCCCGCACCTTCTATGTCGGCGGCCGGTTGAACCGAGCCTTCTACGATCCCCACGACCCGCACGCCGAGCACCGCGGCTATGACGACCTGAACTTCACCCTCGACCACTTCCACACCAAGCTGCTGCACCTGGCCGAGGGCTTTCAGACCGTGACCGGCGCGCGCCTGGCGCAGGTGCGGCATACCCGCCTGAAGCGCTTCATGGACGAGTTCATTGACGAGATCGGCGGCTGACTTACTCCGCTATGCGCTACCCCTGAAGCCTGCAAGATCACAACTAACGCGACAGCCGCCCATGGTAGAACGGCGCCTCATGAATCCAACAAGAAACGAGGCCTGCGCATGTCCAGCGCTACCCCACCACCCATGGTTCCAGCCAGGCTGTTCGGGCTGTTCTGTGTCGCCAGCTACCTGCTGTCGCTGTCCTATGGCTCGACCTTCCTGCTCTCGCTGCTGATCGGCTCGCGCGGTGGCAATGAGCACGATGCCGGCAGCGTGATTTCGGTCGCCATGCTCAGCACCTTGGTCGCGGTGATCTTCTCCGGGCACCTGTCGGACCTGCTGGGCGCCGCGCGCTCGATTGCCCTGTTCGGTTGCCTGCTGGTAGTCGCCAGCCTGGGCTTTGCCCTGACGCCGGGCTTTGGCGATGCCCTGCTGTTTTTCGGCCTGACCCTGGGCCTGGGCTGGGGCGTGTTCTACACCCTGGGGCCGATCATCGTCGCGATGATGGTGGCGCCGGCGCAGCGGGCCAGGTTCTTCGCCCTGCTGTCGGGCAGCATGATGAGCGGCATCGGCTCGGGCCCGCTGCTGGGGCGGCTGGCCAGCGCCCTGGGCTACCCATTGACTGCGGCCTTTCTGCTGGCCGCGGCCGCCAGCTTGATCGGCGTGCTGATCTTCTGGCGCCTGGGCGCGCTGCTGAAGAGACACCCCAGCCATCTGGGGGCCGGCGCGGCGAAAATCAGTTGGGCCAGCAGCGCCCGGGTGCTCTCGTCCAAGGCCTTGTTCCCGATCCTCATGGTCGGTCTCGGCGGCTGCGTATTCGGCGGCCTGTCGAGTTTCCAGACCAGCTACGCGGCCTCCCGCTCGCTGGACTATTCGCTGTTCTTTCTCGGCTTCATGGTGGCCGCCATCGGCAGCCGCCTGCTGATCGCCGGCTTCGTGGTCAAGCGCGACGCCTATCGCGCGGCGTGCCTGCTCTCGGGGCTGATGCTGGGGTCGATCCTGATGTTCCAGCTGCTGGTCGATGACGCGACGAGTTATCTGTTGGCCGCCGTGGTCCTGGGGGTCGGCTACGGCCTGACCTACTCGGTGATCAACGGCCTGGCCGCCAACGAAGCGCCGCCCGGCGACACCTCGCAAGCCTTGCTGCTGTTCAGCCTGGCCTATTTCATCGGGGTGTTCGGCTTTCCGCTGCTGGCCGGCCGGATCATCGTCGAACAGGGCATGCCGGCCCTGATGCTCACGGTGCTGGACATCGCCCTGCTGAACTGGCTGATCAGCGTCGGGCGCCTGGTCTGGCGCGGGATGAAACCCGACGGGGTGGCGCAGAACGCCTGAACCGTTCGTCGTTCATCAGGCACCAATCAAAATCGCCGGCAGCCCAAGATCAGGTAGCGACTCTAAAAACGAATGGAGGCGACATCATGATCAAATCCAGGCTGACGCTCCTCGCCCTGGCCGGGCTGCTGTCCTCGGCGGCCTTCGCCGGCGCCAGCGGCCCCACCGATCCGGTGGAACGGCCAAAGTCCCCGGCCACCCAAGGCTCGCCGAGCATCAATATCAACCCGCCGCAGGTGGACGAAAGCACCCTGCCCCCCGCCACGGGTACCGATCCGCGCATCCAGGGCAACGACACCGGCCGCGCCGGCACCCTGGACACCGACCCGCCGGACAGCAAGCCGAAAACCACCACCGGCGGCACAGGCTCCGAAGGCCACGGCACCGATCAATGAACCAGGCACGCACCCTTCCCCACACAGAGGTCCGCATGAACGTCGACAAAGAGCTGGAAAAAGAAGTGCTCACCCGCTTGCTGCACGCCCACCCCAACGGCCTGGGCAAGGAGGTGCTGGATAATTATCGCGGCGAAAGAGTCGTGGCCAGTACCCTGGCAATGTTGCAGGAACGCGGCTTGATCAAGGAGGGCCATGTCACCCTCAACCCGGCGGGCGAACATGCCCTGAACCTGCCGATCAAGCTGACCGCTTCCGGAGTGGAAGCGGCCCGCAAGCTGGACGCCTGATCGAAGGCCCGGGCGTTCGTTTGCGCCCACCGGCACCCGCGTCGCGACGCGGGTGCCGCCAGCGCCGACTCAGCAGGTCGGATGGTTGAAGCGATTGATCATGTTGCCGTAGGTGCGGTTGTAGCGGTTGGCCGAGCGAACGATGCTCGAGCTCTGCATATGCGCCGGCAGGTTCTTCATCGCGCCTTCGGGCGCGCGCTTGTACACCCCGTCCTTGACGTCGCGGATGATCGAACGCGACTGGCCGATGAACTCATTGATTTCCAACATGCCGCCACCGCACGACTTGCCGCTCTGTGCCGCCTGGGCGCTGACCTTGCCATTCCAGCCCGCGGCCGCGTCGGCCACCAGTGCCAGGGACTTCTCGAAGGCTGCCAGGGCCTGCGGATCGTTCGGTTCGGCGAACAGCGTCTCGGCATCGGCGGTGTTGAGTTTGCCGTAGTAGATCAACCCGGCCCGGTAGTAGGCCGCGGTGTCTTTCGGCGCCTCGTCGAAGGCTTGCTTGGTCAGCGCCAGGTCACGCGCGCCAAGGCCGGCGTAGAAGCCCTGCTCCTTTTCGCTGACCGCGGTCAGGGCGGCCAGATAGGCCTGGCTCTGGCGACGGGCCAGCTCGCCGTTGTCGCTCAGGTAGCCCTTGGAAGTGGCGTAGTTCTGCAGCTCATGACTCAACGGCGAGAGGGTTTTCAGGGCCGCGGAAAAGGCCTGGGCCGCCTGATCCACTTCCGGGATTGGCGTATCGATGGCCAGGGCGCCATCCAGGGCCCGGCTCAGGCGATCGATGAGGATATCGTTGCCGATGCTGAAGGCGGTGATCGGCGCCTTGCCCGCCAGGGCCGGCACCTCGTACTGCTGGTAACGCTGGAGGAACGTCTGGAAGGACTCGCTGATGCTGTTCGCCGCACCGACGTACTGGTTGTATTTGTCGATTTCCTGCTGCCGGGCATCGACCTGTGCCGCGGACTGGCTGACCTTTTCAGTCTTGTCGCCACAACCGGCCAGCAGCACGCTGCCGCCCAACAGGGCCGCAGCCAAAAACATCCGGGTATTCATTGGTTCATTCCTTTAAAAACAGGCCACGACCACACCGCACGGCAGCGGCAGACCGGTGACGGGGTTGGATTTGCGCAACAGGGGATTGATAGCGGGCGTACTGTGTCGATCAGCCGCCCCTGATCTGGGGCGTAAGAATCATCCATGAGCATCTCGCGAAAAGGCCTGACAACTAGTCAGACTCATCCATTTCCGGGGCAGGCATTGTGCGAGACTTCCCCCGCCCTGGCAAACCTCGGGCCGTCCTGGCCTGCCGCTTTTGCGCGCAATGCCGCGCTTCTGTGATAGCGATCACACCCTTCTGGCACTGGCGTCGAGAGCCCATTCGTCGATTCCCGGGCACTTATCGGCCTTTTTCCCGCCCCAACTTCAGGTACCCATTGCCAAAGGAGAGCCCTCATGCCTCGTGGAAGCAAAGCCAAATACACCGCCGAACAGAAGCGCAAGGCCGCGCATATCGAAGCCGGCTACGAAGCCAAGGGCGTGCCCAAGGACGAGGCCGAAGCGCGCGCCTGGGCCACGGTGAACAAGCAGTCCGGTGGAGGGGAACGGGCTGGCGGCTCCGGGCAACGCACACCGGCCTCGGAAAAGGCCGCCGCGCGCCACTCCTCGGCCAGGCGTGCCGTCGCCAGCCGTGAGGGGTACGCCCGCAACAGCCAGGCCTCGCTGAGTACCCAGACCAAAGACAGCCTGCTGAAGGAAGCCCGGGTGAAGAACATCCGCGGCCGCTCGACCATGAGCAAGCAGGAGTTGATCGACGCATTGCGCAAGGCGGGATAAACCGCGATCGCGAGCAGTGCTCCCTGTAGGAGCGAGCTTGCTCGCGATCCCCTCACTCCGTCAGCAAGTGTCAGGCGTGGACGCCGTTCCCATTGACCAACGCATCCACCTCCGCCGCCCCCGGCGCGGTGGCCGGGCCCCAGCGGGTCACCGCCAGGGCCGCCGCGGCATTGGCACGACGCGCCGCCTGCAACGGCTCCAGCCCCTGCGCCAGGGCTGCGACGAAGACTCCGGCATGGGCATCGCCAGCGCCGTTGCTGTCCACCGCCTGGACCTTGAAGCCCGGTACATGGGCGCTGTGGCCATGCTGGCTGACCCAGCAGCCTTGCGGGCCGTCCCTGACCACCAGCAACACCTCCTGCGGCAGCCCCTCATGCAGGCGTCGCAGGGCTGCGGCGATGGTCGTGGTCCCGGTGAAGCGCAAGGCCTCGACACTGTTGCTGGTCCAGAGATCGATACGCGGCAGCAGCCGGCGCATCGCCACGGAGTCCGGCGAATCCACCAGCGGGCCCGGATCGAACACCAGCCGGATCGCCCGTGGCAAGGCCAGCAGCCAGTCCAGCAAGGCCTCGGCCTTGCCGGCATGCAGCAGGCTGTAGCCGCTGACATAGACAAAGTCGTCGGCCTGCACCGCGACACCGGCCAGGTCCTGGGCCGACAGTTGGCCTTCCGCCCCGATGTAGGAAATGAAGCTGCGTTCGGCCGTGGCTTCGGTCAGCGCCACGCACAGGCCGGTGTCCTCGGTGCGGCTGGCCTCGAGAGTGACCTGGATGCCCTCGGCACGCATCGCCTCCCGCGCCAGCTCCCCGAAGCGGCCGTTGCCGTGCCGCCCCAGGTACAGCACCGGCAAGCCGTTTCGCTGGGCGGCAGCCATCACGTTGAAGCCGCCACCGGCCTCGAAGCTGGCGGACTGTGCCAGCACGTCGCCGCCGGAGCTCGGCAGGCGGTCTACGGACATCACCAGATCGACGATGACCTGGCCGGTGTGCAGCATTCTAGGCATTGGCATTCTCGACAAAAGCGCCGCGGCGATCCCTGGCCCCACCCAGCACGGCATACACGCCGCCGGCTACCAGGAAGGTGACGATCCAGCCCAGGCCGTTATGGCCCAGCCAGGAATCGGCCAGCGGCCCGGCGAACCAGACGTTCTCGGCGCTGGTGCCGATGGTGGTGAAGCTGAAACCCAGCACTATGGCCAGTGCCCAGGCACCTAAGGCCCGCCATTCGACACCGCCACGATACCAGTAGGCGCTGCTCGGGCTGACGTCCAGCAGGTCCTTGGGGCTGTAGTAGTGACGGTGGATCAGGTCGACCACGAAGATCCCGACCCAGGCGGTGAGAGGCACTGCCAGCAAGGAAATGAAGGTAATGAACGGCCCGTAGAAACTCTCGGCGATCAGCATGAAGTAGATGGAGCCGGCGAAGATCGCCACGATGTCCACCACCACCGCGTACACCCGCTTGACCTTGAGCCCCAGGGTCAGGGTGGTCAGGCCGGCCGAGTACACCGACAGGTTGTTCGACAACAGCAGGCCGCCGAAAGCGGTGATCAGGTAGGGCACCGCCATCCAGGTCGGCAGCATGTCGCGGATCGCCACGATCGGGTCGGTGGCCGAGGCCAGGTCATCGTTGCCCACCGACAGCAGGCCACCCAGGGTAATCAGCAGCACCAGCGGAATGCCGGCGCCGAAGGCCGCCGATGCCACCAGGCGCGAGGCCTTGACGCTGCTGTGCTGGTAACGCGACATGTCGGCACCGGTATTGGCCCAGCCGATACCGGTGCCCGCGGCCATGGTGCCGATACCGATGATCATCGCGCTCAACGGCGCCGGGGTGGCGTTGAACACCGCGCTCCAGTCGATGGTGGCACAGAGGAAGCCGCCCACCAGCAGGTTCAGCGCGCCGAACACATAGGTGGCCCACTTCTGGATCACCAGCAGGGTCGCGTGGCCGAGGCCGGAGACGGCCAGGGTCAGCAGCACGAAAATGCCGATGAACAGCAGGGTCAGCAGCGGCGCGCTCTTGGCTTCCACCGGCGAGCCAAACAGGATCGAACACAGCGACAGCAGGACGAAGGCAGCGGTGGTGGTGTTGACGGTTTCCCAGCCCACCCGCGACATCAGCGACACCAGGGTCGGGCCGATATTGCCGCGCACGCCGAAGATCGCCCGCGATAGCGTCAGGCTCGGCGCCCGCCCGCGACGCCCGGCGATGGAGATGATCCCCACCACCGCGAACGAACCGGCGGCACCGAGGATAGCGACGATGATCGCCTGCCCGATCGACAGGCCACGAAAAGCCACCAGGGTCGCCCCCAGCGGCAAGCCGAGGATGCTGATATTGGCGGCGAACCAGACCCAGAACAGTTGCAGCGGATGGCCGTTGCACTCGCCTTCCGGCACCGGCTCGATGCCACGGGTTTCCAGCTGCCCGGCGCTTTGCCCGGGGTTCGATGCACTCATGAAAACACTCCTGTTGCCTTTGTTGTGATTGTCGGCAATTTCGGAAGTCGATCAGACGTCCCGGCATTCCTCGCCGTATTCCTGCTATCCATGGCAAATAGGCCTCAGCGACGGCTCGCGCACAGGGGGTGGGAGCCTTGATCATGCAGCCTCGCGCCCCTTAACGCAGGGCCAGCAGCCCCTGCACCAGCGGTTCGAGATCCAGGTCATTGACCTGCTTGATCTGCTCGATCAAGGCGGCCGGCCAGCACTCCATCCCCTGGCAGGCACCGAGCATCGCGCCGAGGATGGCGGCAATGGTATCGGTGTCGCCCCCCAGGCTGGCGGCCATGCACAGCGCTTCGAACGCCTGCAGTTCGCCGATGGCCACCTGATGCGCCAGGGCAAAGGAGACCACCACCGATTCCTGGGAAGCGACGGAAGTACCGATCAGGTCGTACAGCAGATCGGCCAGCAGCGCCTTGTCGCTTTCGACACTGAGGCTGCGCGCCCAACTGATGCGCGTGGCGATACGCCCGCCGGCCACCCAGTGGCCATGCCGCTCCGCTTCCTGGGCGATCTGCACGCCGACCTGCAAGGCATCGCCCAGCGGCACGCCATTGATCCCGGCGGATACCACCGCCGCCACCGCCGCCGCGCTGGAGATACCCAGGGTGGTGTTATGGGTGACCTGACAAGCCTCCACCACCGCGCGGACAAAGACCTGGGCATCGTCGACATTCGCCGCGATACCCACCGGGGTGATGCGCATCGCCGCGCCGTTGGTGGTGCCGTAGCGCCCGGCTTCTTCCGCGGTATGCCCGGCGAGGATCATTTCGATGGCGCGTTTGGTCGAAGGGCCCAGCAGATCCTGGGAGCCCTTGGCCTGCATCGCCGCTTCCCACTCGATCAGGCTGTGGGCCAACGCTGCCGGTTCGATCCGGCCCTTGCCCGCCACCAGCAGATCGCCGACCAGGATCGCCTGCTCGGTGTCGTCGGTGATCGAGCCCTTGGGCATGTTGGCGGCAATCGGTTGATCGGGACCGGCGTCTTCCAGGCTGTGGATGGCACCGAAACGCTGCTTGATCTGCTGCCGGCTCAAGGATTGGGTCGGCATGCCCAGGGCATCACCCAGGGCCAACCCGTAAAAGGCGCCCAGAGCGCGATCCAGCGGGATCATTTCTGCGCTCCGAATTCCAGGTGCAGGCGAAAGTGCAGCGGGTCGAGAAAACTTTCCACCTGTTCCATGAAACGCCCGCGGCGGTCATAGGTGGTCCGCAGGGCCTTGAGAAACACACTGCCGGCCGGACGCCCCAACAGTCGGGCCTCTTCTTCACCCAGTGGCTCGGCGCCGATCCATTGATCGCCGCGCTCGCCGATATAGCCGTAGGCGGCCAGGGTAATGGTCAGGGAATCATCGATCAGCCCTACTCGCGGCAGGCTTTCCAGGCCTCCGGTGGCGGGCATCAGGGAACGTTCAAGGGAAACCACGGTGCCGTCGGTAGAGCGCCGGCGCCGGTCCAGGGCGATGAATTGGTCGGTACCGAAACGGCTGAACAGGTCAGGACGTTGAACCGCCTCCAGGCGCAGCAGCTCGGTGTTGATCAGCGCCCCGCTGTCCGCCAGGGCCTGGGCCCAGCCGTTTTGCTGGTCCAGCACTACACCGTCAAAGGTGACGATGGAGCCGACCCCGCTCTGGGTGGCGATGTAGTTGCGGCGTTTGAGTTCGGCCAGGGCCTCACGCAGGGTGCCACGACTCACCGAGAATTCCTGGGCCAACTGATGCTCGCCCGGCAGCAGGAAACCGTCCTCCATGAGGCCGCTTTCGATGCGTCGGATCAGTTCATCGACCACGCGTTTTTTCTTGTCAAATCGAACATGTCTAATCATGTACAAATTGATACCCGAAACGGGATCTTCGTCGCAAGATATTTATTCGGGAAACAAGGTATTTCGCAGCTTAGGGCTCCAGGCCGATCGGGAAGAACACCCCGCCGCTCCAGACGCCCAGCCAGTTCTGACCGTCGATCGGACGGCTCACCGCCAGTTCCACCAGTTGGTAGAACACGTTGCGGTGCACCAGTGCTTCCAGGTTGCTGCGCACGTGAACGTAAGGCGCCGGCTCCAGGGTCTGCGGGTCGATCACCACCCGCAGCGGATGCTCGCTGCCGGCGCTGACCTGCTCGTCGATATTGGTGGTAAAGCGCAGGAGTTGCTCCTCACCCTCGCCTTCGACCTCCAGGGTGACAGCGACAAAAGGCGCGTCATCGACCTTGATGCCGACCTTTTCCACCGGGGTGATCAGGAAATAGTCGTCGCCGTCGCGGCGAATGATGGTGGAGAACAGCTTGACCATGGGTTTGCGGCCAATGGGGGTACCCAGGTAGTACCAGGTGCCATCGCGGGCGATACGCATATCGATATCGCCACAGAAGTCGGGATTCCACAGGTGGACCGGCGGCAAGCCCTTCTCCGCCTTGGGAATCTGCGCCAACAGATCGTTGGCTTTGCCCGGACCACTCATGCTGCTCTCCTCGTGCTTGGCTTAATCGCTCAAGCCTAACAGGCTGCGGGCGTATTGTTCGAGCGGCGGGCCAAGCAGGTCTTCCGGCTTGTTGTCGTGGAACGTCAGTAAACCGCCACGACTGCGAATCCGCGCGGTGTCGATCAGATACTGGGTACTGGTCTCGATCAGCATGATCTGAATCACGCCGTTGTCGATCCCCAGGCGATCCACGGCTTCCTGGTCGAACCACTCATCGGAGTTGCCGATACGGTCGTCGGCCTTGGCGAAACGGGTGTACAGCAGGTAATGCGCGCCCACTTCACGGGCTTCGGCCATGGCCTGGTCCAGGCCTTCCGGCGCCCGGGCGCGGCGGACCATGGGGAAGTATTCGATAAAACCCTTGAAGGCTTCCTCGGCCACCACGTTGGGGCGCGGGTAGGCGCTGCCCGGCGGAGCAAAGGCGCCCTGGGCGATGAAAATGAATGAGTCCGGCTGAACGCGGAACGAGTTGGAGCGCTGGGTATTACTGTGATCGAGGAAACCCGCATCACTCATGTGATAGCGAACACCCTCGCCCATATCGCTGACATTCATGCAGCCACCGAGCCCCAAAAAAGCCAGCAGCAAAACCAGGCTACGCATCCTTCCCTCCAGAAGCCGGTGACGGAAAACCGGCGAATGGCCACGAGATGCAGCTTCCGCGCCAGCTCGGTCGCCTGTAGCCGCGGCCGCAGCTGCGAATGGCTGCGCCGCAGCCACAAACCCGGTGAAGGCTATTGGCTGGAGAGAAATGGGTCGTCTGGATTGGCGAGGGCTACGCCCTCGATCGCAGCCTGCGGCAGCGGCTACAGAGGACGACGATTAGGGAGATAGGGTTTAGCCACCGATGATTTTCATCACCGTCGCACCACCGGAGAATGCCACATCCTGCTTGTCGCCCAGGGCCTTGACCAGCAGGCGCTGCAAGGCCGGCAAAGCTTGATGGCGCGGCTTGTCCAGCAGGTCGCCGACATAATGCCGGTTGCTCGACGACAGGCAACCGTGCAACCAGCCGGTGGATGACAGCCGCAGACGCGAGCAGGTCCGGCAGAACGGCACACTTTCGTTGGCGATCACGCCGAAATGGCCCAACCCCGGAATTTCATAACGCACGGCTGTGGCATCCACCGGGGCATCGGCCTGCAGGTATTCGTAGCGTTCACCGATCAGGCTCAGCAATTGTTGCAGACTGACGAACTGCTGCAGGAAGGCGTTGGAGTCGCTGGCCAGATGGCCCATGCGCATCAGCTCGATAAAGCGCAGCTCATAACCACGCTCCAGGCAGTAGTCGAGCAACGGCATTACCTGATCCAGGTTCTGCCCGCGCAGCGGCACCATGTTGACCTTGATTTTCATGCCCGCCGCGCGAGCCTGGTCCATGCCGTCGAGCACCGTCGCCAGATCGCCGCCACGGGCGATGCTGCGGAAAGCCGAGGCGTCCAGGGTGTCGAGGGAAACGTTGATGCGCCGGATACCGGCATCCACCAGTAGCGGCAGCTTGCGTGCGAGCAACTGGCCGTTGGTGGTCAGGCTGATGTCTTCCAGGCCCATTTGCCCCACCGCGCCCATGAAGGCTTCGAGTTTCGGGCTGACCAGGGGCTCGCCGCCGGTGATGCGCAGGCGTTCGATGCCTGCCGCCTCGATCAGGTAGGCCACGCCGCGCGCCATGGCTTCGGCCGACAACTCGTCCTGGGCAGCCACCAGCCGCTTGCCGTTGGGCACGCAGTAGGTACAGGCGTAGTTGCAGGCAGAAGTCAGGCTGATACGCAGATTGCGAAAACGCCTGCCTTGACGGTCAACGATCATGGATGACTCCGGCGAAGGAAGAGTGAACCGGCCAAAACCTGACTCAAAAATCAAGTTTTGGCAAGTCCCATGCCTGAGTATATTCCTGGGACACTGCGCCATATAGAGAAATCATGGCGCCATAAGGCGACTGAATGAATCAGCTGCCGGAGCTATCGGGGTCGCGCTTGCGCTTGTTGCCCATGCGCACGCCGATGTCCATCAGGAACTGGAAGAAGCCTTCCTGGTCTTCCAGCACGTTGCTCCAGAACGGCGAGTGGTACAGCGCTACCGCGCCGTGCACCAGCGCCCAGGCAGCGCAGTAGTGGAAGTAAGGCGGCACGTCTTCGAGCTTGCCTTCGCTGATGCGGCCCTTGATCAACAAGGTCAGGCGTTCGAAGTTGGAAGCACGGATCTTGTGCAACTCCTCGACCATTTCCGGCACCTGGTTGCCCTTGACCACCTTCTCTTCCAGGCGATCGAACAGCCGGTAACGCTGTGGGTCGCGCATGCGGAATTCGAAGTAGGCCCGGGACAGGGCTTCCTTATCCTTGTCGACATCGGCAGAGTGCAGCAGCTCGTTCAGGTCGCGCTCATAATCGAGCATCAGGCGCAGATAGATCTCCGCCTTGGACTTGAAGTGCTTGTAGATGGTCCCTTTGCCGATACCAACGGCATCAGCGATCATCTCGACGGTGACGCTGTCTTCACCTTGATCGAGGAACAGCTTGAGCGCGGTATCGAGAATTTCTTGCTCGCGGCGACGAAACTCACGGACCTTACGAGGTTCTTTCTGCATAAGAAAAGGTCTGTCGGGGTCAAAATCGAAGCCGCGTATTATGCCTAAATTGCGCCAAAATGCACGGATCATCCGACCATGACTATGTTTCTTGATGAATTTGTACAGGCCCCGGGCCTGCGTTATTTGAACCATGCAGCTGTCGCCCCCTGGCCGAATCGGGCCGCCGAAGCCGTGGCGCGCTTCGCCAAAGAGAACGTTTTGCTGGGTGCGCGGGATTATCCGGACTGGATGGCCCTTGAGCAACGCCTGCGCGAACGCCTGATGCGCCTGCTAAATGCACCGTCAACGGATGACATCGCGCTGGTCAAAAATACTTCGGAAGCACTGTCATTCGTCGCCTTTGGCCTGTCCTGGGAAAAAGGCGACCAGATCGTCATCAGCGACGAAGAATTCCCCTCCAACCGTATCGTCTGGGAAGCCCTGGCCAGCCAGGGCGTGGAAGTGCTTCAGGTGAGCCTCAAGGGCGACGACCCGGAAGGCGCGCTGCTGGCCGCCTGCGGGCCGCGCACCCGGCTGATGGCGATCAGCGCGGTGCAATTCGCCAGCGGCCTGCGCCTGGACCTGCAGCGCCTGGGCGCCGGTTGCAAACAACAGAACGTGCTGTTCTGCATTGACGCCATCCAGCAACTGGGCGCGCAACCCTTCGATGTCCAGGCCTATCAATGCGACTTCGCCATGGCCGACGGCCACAAATGGATGCTCGGGCCTGAAGGCCTCGGCGTGTTCTATTGCCGCAGCGAGCTGCGCGCGCAGCTCAAGCTCCATGAGTTCGGCTGGCACATGCTGGAACACATGGGCGATTACAGCCGCAGTGAATGGGAGCCGGCCAAGAGTGCCCGGCGCTTCGAATGCGGCAGCCCGAACATGCTCGGCGCCATGGCCCTGGAAGCCAGCCTGTCGTTATTGGAAGAAGTGGGCATGGAGCACGTGGCGACCTTGATCGCCGAACGGGTCCAGTGGCTTCAGGACGGCTTGAATGCTATCCCCGGCGTACGCCTGCACACCCCGCTCAACCCTGCCCGTCGCGGCGGAATTTTCTCGTTCAGTATCGATGGCATCGATAATCAGGCGGTTTATGAGGCGCTGCAACAGCAACAGGTGGTGTGCATCCCCCGCGGCCCCGGAGTTAGATTTTCACCGCATTTCTATACCGAAAAACGCGTGATCGACGAAACTCTCGCCATTGTGGCTGACATCGCCCGGCAATGAGAACTCAAGCGAAGCGCTCGTATTCCAAATTTGTTTAAAAAACGAGCAAGGCCAACTGGACTGAATTCAATAGTGATCAATACTTGAACTGTCGGCGTGACATCTCCCCCAAGTGAAGCGCCGATGAAGGTACCAAGGGATGGCGTGCCTTTGTTTTACTCCTAATGGTCTTAACCCGGATTCACCCCCCAGAACCCGGGTTTTTTTTGCCTGCGATTCAGCCCTTGACGTGCGCCAGCGGGAACAGACGCTTGAAGTTCTCGGTGGTCTGCTCGGCAAAACGCTCGTAGGGCTCCCCACGCAACATGGCCAGGAACTCGGCGACTTCACGCACATACTGCGGCAGGTTGGGCTTGCCGCGATAAGGAATCGGCGCCAGGTACGGCGAATCGGTTTCCACCAGCAAACGGTCGGCCGGCACCTGGCGTGCCACGTCCCGCAGCGCATCGGCATTGCGGAAGGTGACGATTCCAGACAGGGAAATGTAGAAACCCAGGTCCAGAGCGGCCTTGGCCATGTCCCAGTCTTCGGTGAAGCAGTGCAGGACCCCGGCTTGCGGCAACGCCGCTTCGCGCAGCAGGGTCAGGGTATCGGCGCGCGCGCCACGGGTATGGACGATCACCGGCTTGCCGGTCTGCTGGGCGGCTTGCAGGTGCAGGCGGAAAGACTCCTGCTGCAACTGCGCGGCTTCCGGTTCGTAGTGGTAATCCAGGCCGGTCTCGCCGATGGCCACCACCCGCGGGTGGTTCAGTTCCTGCAGCAGCCAGTCGAGGGCTGGTGCGGCGCCGGGCTGGACATCCAGGGGATGGACACCCACCGAGCAGTCGACATCGTCATAACGCTCGGCCAGGGCTTTGACGTCGGCCGCATTGTCGGCACTGACGCCAATACACAGGAAATGCCCGACACCGCGCTGACGAGCCGCGTCCAGGGCGGCGTCAAGGGAGCCGTCGTGCGCGGCAAGGTCGAGGCGATCGAGGTGACAATGGGAATCTACAAGCATAAGAAGCGACAACCACATTCGGTCAATGAACAGGCCGGCCCGAGCGGCAGCCGGCGATTCGGTTTGTTTCCAGGTGCCGCCGTCAGTTGCGGCCAGGCAGTGCGGCCCACTGCACCAGCAAGGCTTCGAGCAACAGCACCCGATTGAGGTTGGCCTTGTTCAACACCTTCTGGCGTTGCGCAAGGATCCAGTCCTGGATCTCCAGAACCTTGGCCTGGGAGGATTTCTGCGCGAGGTACTGCACCACTTTGCGCATATCGGCCAACCCCAGCCCCTCCTCGTCCTGCGTCAGCTGATAACGCAGGATCAGGCTCGACCAGTCGCAAAACCAGTCGAACAGCAACAGCAAGGGTATCGCATTCCAGCCTTCGGCCAGCTGGGTCGGCGATTGCTGCTGCTTGAGCAACTTCTTCACCCCGTCGACCACCTGCGCCCGCTGCTCGCGCGCGCCCTGGGCTTGCAGGCTGACAGCTGCCAGGGGCGAACCGGCCGCCAGGGTCAACAGCTCGACCCGCTCCTCTTCCGAGCAGTCCGGCAGGGCCTTGCTCAGCCATTGCAGGCTCATGGCCTCACTGGGCAGAGGACAGGCCTGCTGCACGCAGCGACTCTTGATGGTCGGCAACAAGCGGCTCGGCTGGTGGCTGACCAGCAGTAACACCGTATCGCCGGACGGCTCTTCGAGGCTTTTCAGCAGCGCGTTGGAAGCGTTGATGTTCATCGACTCCACCGGCTCGATCAGCACCACCTTGCGCCCGCCCAGCTGCGCGGTCTGCACCACGAAGCTGACCAATTCGCGCACCTGATCGACCTTGATCGCCTTGTCCGCTTCTTCCGGCTCCAGCACGTAGTTGTCCGGGTGGCTGCCGGCCTGCAGCAGCAGGCACGATTTGCACTGCCCGCAGGCATCCAGCCCCGCCGGATGCTGGCACAGCAGGCGCGCCATCAGGCGCTCGGCCAGCGCACGCTTGCCGATGCCCGCCGGACCATGGAGCAGATAGGCATGGGCATGCTGCGCACGGCCCGCCAGTTGCTGCCAGAGCTCGTCCTGCCAGGGAAAGGCCTCAGCCACGGTGCAACTCCAGCAATTTCGGCAACAGGGCGTCCAGCGCCTGCTGGACCTGGGACAGTGGTTGCGCCGCATCCACCAACAGGTAACGCGCCGGGTCGGCCGCCGCACGCTTCAGGTAGGCCTGGCGTACCGCGTCGAAGAACACCCGACCTTCCTGCTCGAAACGATCCAGGCGGCCACGGGCGCTAGCGCGGGCCAGCCCCACCTCGACCGGCAGGTCGAACACCAGGGTCAAATCAGGCCGCAGCTCACCCTGAACGAACTGCTCCAGGGTCGCGATGCGCTCGACGGACAAACCACGACCACCGCCCTGGTAGGCGTAGGTGGAATCGGTAAAACGGTCGCACAACACCACTGCGCCACGCGCCAGTGCCGGACGAATCACCTCGGCCAGATGCTGGGCGCGCGCGGCGAACACCAGCAACAACTCGGTATCGGGATTCATGACCTCGTCGCCGGGGGTCAGCAGTACCTCGCGGATCCGCTCGGCCAAAGGCGTGCCGCCCGGCTCGCGGGTCAGCAAGACCTCGATGCCGGCCGCGCGCAGGCGCTCGGCCAGGTATTCGCGGTTGGTGCTTTTACCCGCGCCTTCCGGGCCTTCCAGAGTAATAAACAAGCCAGTCACAGGCAGTCCTTAATCAAAGTCATTGCGGGCTTTTCGGCTCGGGCTCGACGGGAGTTTCGACCGGTGCTTGCGGCGATGCTTCCGGGCTCACCTGGGGAGCCTCCTGAGAGGGCTCTTGAGGAGGCTCTTGAGGCGCCACTTGCGGAACCGCCTCGGGCGCCGTATCGGGCGACGGCGCCGGAGTCGACTCCGGAGTCTCGGAAGCTGCCGGGCTGCCCGTCGGTGCCGGGCTGGAACGATAATCGGCGCGACGCTTGAGCTGGAACTCGCGCACGGCATTGTTGTGCGCATCCAGATCGTCGGAGAACACGTGACTGCCATCGCCACGCGCCACGAAATACAGACTGCTGCCCGGCACCGGGTTGAGCGCGGCATGGATCGCCTCGCGGCCAACCATGGCGATCGGGGTCGGCGGCAAGCCACTGATCACGTAGGTATTGTAAGGGGTCGCTTCCTTCAGCAGAGCGCGGGTCAACTTACCGTTGTAACGCTCGCCCAGACCATAGATCACCGTCGGATCGGTTTGCAGCAACATGCCAACCTGCATGCGGCGCACGAATACCCCGGCAATCTGTCCACGCTCCTGGGGCACGCCGGTTTCCTTCTCCACCAGCGAGGCCATGATCAGCGCCTGATAAGGCTCGGTGTAAGGCACATCGGCCGAGCGCTTGTTCCATTCCTTGGCCAGCACCTCGTCCAGGCGGTTGTAGGCCTTTTCCAACAACTCGGCATCGGTCATCCCGCGCACGAAACGGTAGGTATCGGGAAAGAACCGGCCCTCGGGGAAAACGCCGCCGTGGCCGAGCTTTTCCATGACTTCGCTGTCACTCAACCCATTCAGGGTCTGCTCGAGCTTGTCATGCCTGGCCAGCGCGGCACGCACCTGGCGGAAGGTCCAGCCCTCCACCAGGGTCAGGCTGTACTGCACCACTTCACCGCGCTGCCAGACCCCTATCAGGCCTTGCGCGGTCATCCCAGGAGTCATGCGGTATTCGCCGCTGTGCAGCGGCTGCCCTTCCATGTTGAAGCGCCAGTACAGGCGCAGCCAGAACGCGTCCTTGAGAACGCCATTGGCTTCCATACGGTTGAAGGTACCGCCAGGCGTCGAACCGGCCGGCACGTCGAGCAATTGCTCTTGGGTCAGGTTGAGAGGCTGCTCCAGCGCCGAATTCAACTTCCAGGCCGAGGCGCCCAGCGCCAGACCTGCCAGAACCAGTCCGGTCTCCAGCAGAAGCAATAGTTTACGTCTCACAAATCAGGCATCCAGTAGCGTGCGGGCAATGCGTTGCAGTTTACGGGTGAGCGGTCCGGCCGACCAGCGCAGCGCGCCACAGGCAAGCACCGGCCAAATGCCATAAACGCTGTTGCAGACAAAGACTTCGTCGGCCTGTTGCAACTGTTCGAGACTGATGTCGGCGATTTCCGTGGGGATCCCCAACGACGCGGCCTGAAACAATATTTCAGCGCGCATCACTCCGGCGACCCCGCAACGGCTCAAATCGGCCGTGAACAAGGCACCGTCGCGCACCAGGAACAGATTGCTGAACACCCCCTCGATCACCCGTCCGGAAACATCGAGCATCAAGCCTTCGGCATGCTCGCTGTCCTGCCACTCGGAACGGGCGAGAACCTGCTCCAGTCGGTTGAGGTGCTTGAGGCCGGCGAGCAGGGGCTGCTCGGACAAACGGGTGGTGCAAGGGAACAGTCGAATCCCCAGCTCGGCATGCGCTGCCGGGTAAGCCGCTGGCGCATTGCCTTGGAGGATTCGCCGCGGCTGCGCTCGCGGGTCGGCGGCATAACCGCGCAGGCTATCGCCACGGGTGAGGATCAGCTTGAGCACGCCCTCCCCCAGCAGCGAGGCGTAGGCCGTGAGTTCGCTGCGGATCAAGGCTTGATCGGCAGCGATGGCCAGGCGCGAACAGCCCTCGGCCAGGCGCAGCAGGTGTCGCTCCAGCAACAAGGGCTGGCCCGCCTTCACCGCGATGGTCTCGAACAGACCATCGCCATAAGCCAGGCCGCGATCCTTGAGCGACAGAACGTCAGCCGGCTGACCGTCGACCCAGCTGTCCATCAGCCGGCGAACCGGCGGAACACCAGGGAGCCGTTGGTACCACCGAACCCGAAGGAGTTGGACAGCACCACGTCGATGTCCATGTTGCGTGCGGTGTGCGGCACGAAATCCAGGTCGCAACCTTCGTCCGGCTCATCGAGGTTGATGGTCGGCGGCGCTGCCTGGCTGTTGATCGCCAGCACGCTGAAGATGGCCTCGATCGCGCCCGCCGCACCCAGCAGGTGGCCGGTCATGGACTTGGTGGAGCTGACGGCCAGTTTGTAGGCGTGATCGCCGAACACGCTCTTGATCGCCTCGGCTTCCGCCAGGTCACCGGCAGGGGTCGAGGTACCGTGGGCGTTGATGTACTGCACCTGCTCGACGTTCAGCTTGGCGTCACGCAGCGCATTGGCGATGCAGCGCGCCGCACCGGCGCCATCGGCGGGTGGCGAAGTCATGTGGTAGGCGTCGCCGCTCATGCCAAAACCGATCAGTTCGGCATAGATGGTCGCGCCACGGGCCTTGGCGTGCTCCAGCTCTTCGAGCACCAGCGCGCCGGCACCGTCGGACAGCACGAAGCCATCACGGCCTTTGTCCCAAGGACGGCTGGCACGGGTCGGCTCGTCGTTACGGGTCGACAGCGCGCGGGATGCGCCAAAGCCGCCCATGCCCAGGCCGCAGGCGGCCATTTCAGCGCCACCGGCGATCATCACGTCGGCTTCGCCAAAGGCAATGTTGCGGGCCGCCATGCCAATGCAGTGGGTTCCCGTGGTACAGGCCGTGGAAATGGCGTAGTTCGGCCCCTGGGCACCCAGATGGATGGACAGGAATCCGGAAATCATATTGATGATCGAGCCAGGCACGAAGAACGGAGAAATTCGACGCGGGCCGGATTCATGCAGCGTGCGGCTGGTTTCTTCGATATTGGTCAAACCGCCAATACCCGAACCCATGGCAACGCCGATTCGCTCACGGTTGGCATCGGTCACTTCCAGGCCGGCATTACGCACTGCCTGAAAACCGGCCGCCAAGCCGTATTGAATGAACAGGTCGAGCTTGCGGGCCTCTTTGACCGACAGGTACTCCTCGACATTGAAGCCCTTTACCGAGCCGCCAAAACGGGTGGAATAGGCAGAAAGGTCGGTGTGTTCGATCAGACCAATGCCACTGCGGCCAGCCAGAATGCCCTGCCAGCTGCTCGGAACATCCGTACCCAGTGGCGACAACATACCCATACCGGTGACTACGACGCGTCTACGCGACACAGCACTCTCCTTTTTTCTAATGACGACACTTTGCATCAGGCCTAAAGAAAAAACCGCACGCCGTGACGGCAGTGCGGTTTTTCCATGACAGCAAAAGACGACTAAATACGATTAAGCCTGGTGGCTGGTAACGTAGTCGATAGCTGCTTGAACGGTAGTGATCTTTTCAGCTTCTTCGTCAGGGATTTCGGTCTCGAATTCCTCTTCCAGAGCCATCACCAGCTCAACGGTGTCAAGGGAGTCGGCACCCAGGTCTTCAACGAAGGAAGCGGTGTTAACAACTTCTTCTTCCTTAACGCCCAGTTGCTCAGCAACGATTTTCTTGACGCGCTCTTCGATGGTGCTCATACCTTGTTTTCACTCCTAATGGACAAATTCAGGCAGCTGGCCAGTGGGTAAGTGTATAGAAAGGCTTTTCAGCTTTTCAACTGAAAGCTTCACTCCTCAAACCCTTTGGCCACCTGCCCTATAAATTGATTGCAGCTTTATAACGGATTTTAGACAGCTCGTATGACATTTTTTTGAAGCAATCCGTCACATTTAACTCACATGTACATCCCGCCGTTCACCGGGATTGTAGCCCCGGTCACGTATGCCGCACCGTCGGATGCAAGAAAAGCGACCACTTGCGCGATCTCTTGAGCCTGCCCCAGACGACCCAGCGGAATTTGGGTTTGCAGCGCTTCACGCTGCGCTTCAGGCAAATCGCGGGTCATGTCGGTATCGATGAAACCCGGGGTCACCGAGTTCACGGTAATCGACCGCGAGCCAACCTCACGCGCCAGAGCACGACTGAAACCTTCCAGACCGGCCTTGGCGGTGGCGTAGTTTACTTGGCCAGCGTTGCCCATGGCACCCACCACCGAACCAATACTGATGATTCGACCCCAGCGAGCCTTGGTCATGCCGCGCAGAACGCCCTTGGACAGGCGATACAGACTGTTCAGGTTGGTATCGATCACGTCGTACCACTCGTCGTCTTTCATGCGCATCATCAGGTTGTCACGGGTAATACCGGCGTTGTTCACCAGGATCGCCGGCGCGCCGAACTGCTCCTGGATGCTGGCCAGTACGGCAGCAACGGACTCGTCGCTGGTGACGTTGAGCTCAAGGCCGGTGCCTTGAATGCCGTTTTCCTTCAAGGTGGCAGCAATGCCCTCGGCACCCGAAGCGGAAGTTGCGGTACCCACAACGATCGCGCCCAGGCGACCCAGTTCAAGGGCGATGGCCTGGCCAATACCGCGGCTGGCGCCGGTAACCAATGCAACTTTACCTTGCAGACTCATGCAGGCTTCTCCTAATTCAGACCAACACTGCGCGAGCGGCAGCGAAGGCATCTGGGGTGTTCAGGTTAGAGGTCGATACGCCTTCGGCGCAGCGCTTGTTGAGACCCGCCAGGACCTTGCCCGGACCGCACTCGACCAATTGGGTAGCGCCCTTGGCTGCCAGAGTCTGCACCGACTCCACCCAACGCACCGGCTTGTACAGCTGTTCCAGCAGATCGCGCTTGAGGGTTTCGAGATCCGGCGCCACATCGGCGCTGACGTTCTGTACCAATGGAATCTGTGGTGCCTGCCAGTTGATGGCGGCAATCGACTCGGCGAAGCGCTCGGCGGCCGGACGCATCAGCTCGCAGTGCGATGGCACGCTGACCGGCAATGGCATGGCGCGCTTGGCGCCACGCGCCTTGCAACCCTCGATGGCGCGCTCGACAGCGGCCTTGGCACCGGCGATCACCACCTGGCCCGGGGAGTTGAAGTTGACCGCGCTGACCACTTCACCTTGCGCGGCTTCGGCACAAGCGGCCAGCACATCGGCATCTTCCAGGCCGAGAATCGCCGCCATGCCACCCTGCCCCGCAGGAACGGCTTCCTGCATCAATTGACCGCGACGCTCTACCAGCTTCACGGCCTCGCCCAGAGTCAGACTGCCAGCGGCAACCAGTGCGCTGTATTCACCCAGGCTGTGGCCGGCGACGAATGCCGGGCGCGCACCGCCTTCCGCCAGCCACAGACGCCACAGGGCGATGGAGGCGGTCAGGATGGCCGGTTGGGTTTTATCGGTTTGATTGAGCAGCTCTTCGGGACCCTCTTGGGTCAAGGCCCAGAGATCGTAGCCCAGAGCATCGGAAGCTTCTTTGAAGGTTTCGAGGATCAACGGGTACTGCGCGCCCAACTCGGCCAACATGCCGAGGGACTGCGAGCCCTGTCCTGGAAAGACGAATGCGAGGGATGCAGACATGTAACAAGCCCCTAATGATCTTGTCGTCGGAGAATTGACGCCGCACCGTGGTGGACGCAAGAAACTGAGAGTTGGATGGCCAATTGAACTGAGCGGTCACATTTAAGCATTTCCGAGTGCAAACGCCTAAAGCAACAGATCTTCGAGCCGGCCGTGCAGGCGCTCCGGGAGGTTTTCCTGGATCTCAATCAATGCCCGTTGAATCGCACTCTGGAAGCCTTGAACCCCTGCCGAACCGTGGCTTTTCACGACTATTCCCTGCAAGCCGAGAAAGCTCGCACCATTATGCCGCGCCGGCGCCAGATCGGCCTGCAGGCGCCGCATCAGCGGCAACGCCAGGGCGCCGACCACACGGGAAACCGCGTTTTGCTTGAACAGCGATTCGATACGCGCAGCAATCATGGTCGCCAACCCCTCGCTGGACTTGAGCAGGATATTGCCGACAAAACCGTCGCATACCACCACATCCGCCTCGCCGCGATACAAGCCGTCACCCTCGACAAAACCGATGTAATTCAGCCCCCTGGCATTCTGCAACAGGCTCGCCGCCAGCTTGACCTGCTGATTGCCCTTGATGTCTTCGGTACCGATGTTGAGCAATGCCACTCGCGGACGAACGACCCCCAATGTCTCGGCCGCCACCGATCCCATGACAGCGAACTGGAACAGGTGCTCGGCACTGCAATCGACATTGGCACCCAGATCCAGCAGCTGACAATAACCGCGCTGGGTCGGAATGGCCGCCACCATCGCCGGACGATCGATGCCCGGAAGGGTTTTCAGCACATAGCGCGACAACGCCATCAGCGCTCCGGTATTGCCGGCACTGACACAGGCCTGGACCTTGCCATCGCGCAGCAGCTCGAGCGCCACCCGCATGGAGGAATCCGGCTTGCCACGCAGAGCCTGGGAAGGCTTTTCATCCATGCCAATGACTTCTGCGGCGGGCACAACCGTCAGGCGCGCGCGATCCACAGCCGAATGACCGGAAATCAGTTCTTCTAGAAGGAAAGGTTGGCCGACGAGGGCCAGGTGCAACGAGGGGGTGGCAGACAGGCAAGCAAGGCTGGCCTGAACAATGCTGCGGGGACCGAAGTCCCCGCCCATTGCGTCAATCGCGATGACTTGAGCGGACAAGGATTACTCGTCAGCGCCCTTGTCGATCACTTTACGACCACGGTATACGCCTTCTGGCGATACGTGGTGACGCAGGTGAACTTCACCAGTGGTCTTTTCTACGGACAGGGTGCTAGCCTCGAGAGCGTCGTGCGAACGACGCATGTCACGGGCAGAGCGGGATTTTTTGTTCTGCTGAACAGCCATAATTGATTAACTCCTAAACGTTTGGGTCACGCTTTAACTGCGCCAATACACTGAACGGGTTGGACCGCGTTACCTCGTCCTCGCTCGGTTCGGGCTCATCGAGACCCGCCGGCTGCTGGCATTCTTCCGGATGATGAGCAGGCACGATGGGCAAGGCGAGCAAAAGCTCCTCCTCGATCAAAGCCTGCAGATCCAAAGGATCTTCGCCCAGTTCCAGCACGTCATAACCTTTCGGCAACGACTGGGTATTCGCACCCTCCTTCACCACAGCATAACTGCACTCGCTATGGATCGGCAGGGTGACCAGCTCAAGACAACGCTGGCAAACCATTTTGACTTCGACGTCGATGGAGCTGTGGATAACTACAGCTTTACGTTCGTCACGCTCGAAAACGAATTTAGCCTGCACCATACCGACATTGTCGGAAAGCGGGTCGCAGAGTCTCTCCAAATCAGCCAGCAGCAGTTCACCTTGGAGGGTGGTGCCACGGTCAGCCAATTTGCGCGGGTCAACGTGAGGTGGAATCGGGTCATTCAACATAGGCGCAGCATTATAGGGATGCCCCCGGCCATGTCAAAGGAAATTCAGCCCTGTCCGTCACTTGCAAGCCCCGCTAGAATTCGCGGCCAGCCTCAGGAGATGTGCATGCTGCCTTTATTACTTGCCTCAAGCTCGGCCTACCGCCGCGAACTGCTCACCCGCCTGCGCCTGCCATTCACCTGCTGCTCACCGGATATCGATGAAAGCCACCGTCCCGCGGAATCCGCCACCGAGCTGGTCAAGCGTCTCGCCGAAGAGAAAGCCCGAGCGCTGGCCGCCACCCACCCAGGACACCTGATCATTGGCTCGGACCAGGTCGCGGTGCTCGGCGAACGCATTATCGGCAAGCCCCACACTTTCGAAAAGGCGCGCGAACAGTTGCTCGCTGCCAGCGGCGCCAGCGTGACCTTTCTCACCGGCCTAGCCCTGCTCAACAGCAAGAGCGGCCATTGCCAGGTCGACTGCGTACCCTTCACCGTGCACATGCGCGACTTGAACCCCGCCGGCATCGAGCGCTACCTGCGCGCCGAACAGCCTTACGACTGCGCCGGCAGCTTCAAGGCCGAAGGCCTGGGCATCAGCTTGTTCCGCAGCACCGAGGGCAGCGACGCCAGCAGCCTGATCGGCCTGCCACTGATCCGCCTGGTAGACATGCTGCTCGCCGAAGGCGTGGAAATCCCCTGACCGACCACCCATAAAAAAGCCGGCCACAAGGCCGGCTTTTTTTGAAAGCAGCGCATTCAGCGCAGCGTTGGCCCCTGAAACCCCATCCACATGGCCAGATGCTCGGCAACACTGGCACCCAGCTTTCTCGAGAAGCGATCGAAAGGCGACTCCTGAACGGTGAAGTCCACCAACTCCTTCTCGCCGACCACATCCCGGGCAACCGAGCTGGCACTGCCCAGACCATCGATCAAGCCCAACTGCAGCGCCTGCTCGCCGGACCAGACCAGACCGGAGAACAGCTCCGGATGCTCCTTGTCCTTGAGACGCTCGCCACGCCCCTGCTTGACGCTGGCGATGAACTGGCGATGAGTGGTATCCAGCACGCCCTGCCAGAACTGGGTTTCCTCGGGCTTCTGCGGCTGGAACGGGTCCAGGAACGACTTGTGCTCACCCGAGGTGTAGGTACGACGCTCCACCCCCAGCTTCTCCATGGTGCCGACGAAACCATAACCGGCTGCCGTGACACCGATAGAACCTACCAGACTCGCCTTGTCCGCGTAGATCTGATCGGCAGCACTGGCAATGTAGTAGGCGCCGGAAGCCCCCAGATCGGAAATCACCGCATAGACCTTGATATCCGGATGCAGGCCGCGCAGACGACGGATTTCGTCATAGACATAACCCGACTGCACCGGACTGCCGCCAGGGCTGTTGATACGCAGCACAATGCCCTTGACCTTCGAATCCTCGAAAGCGGCACGCAAGCCGGTCACGATGTTGTCGGCGCTCGCCGATTCCTTGTCCGCGATCACACCCGTCACCTCGATCAATGCCGTGTAACCGGCCCCGCGGGTGGCGGTTTTTTCCATATCCATCAACGGCGTAAACAGCGCCAGGGCCACAAGCAGATAAACAAAGGTCAGGAGCTTGAAGAAAATCCCCCAGCGCCGCGAGCGCCGCTGCTCCTGCACACCGGCCAGCAGGGTCTTTTCCAGCAGCTTCCAGCTCTTGTCGTCAGCACTGTCGGCAGCCGATTTGCTCGGCGCTTTCCATTCGTCGCTCATGCTTCTTTACCCCAAAAGGCTCAATTGCCCCGCTGGCTGAGCCAGGCATGCAATTGAGGAAAACTATCGATAGACAGGCGCGGCCCATAAGCCTGCAAGGCTGCCAGCGATTGCGCGCCATAACTGACCGCAACCGATGCCATGCCCGCGTTACGCGCCATCAGCAGGTCGAAGGAGGAATCCCCAACCATCAACGCTTGCTCGGGGCGCACCTCGCAATGCGCCAGGATCTGCTCGAGCATCAGCGGATGAGGCTTGCTCGCGGTTTCGTCGGCAGCGCGAGTGATGTCGAAATAATCTTCCCAGCCATGGGCCTTCAACACCCGATCCAGGCCGCGACGCGCTTTACCGGTCGCTACCGCCAGATGATATCCCTCGCGCCGGAAAGCTTCGAGAGACTGCACTACCCCGGCAAACAACGGAGAAGGCTCGGCCTCCAGAGCAATGTAGTGATCGGCATAGTGCTGGCGGAAATCCACCAGCTCGGCATCGCTGATGTGTGGATACAGCGTGCGGATCGCCTCCGGCAACCCCAGGCCGATGATGCCCTTGACCGCAAAATCGTCGCACCGGGCAAACCCCGAGCGATCGGAAGCCACATGCATCGCCTCGACTATCCGACCAATGGAGTCGGCGAGGGTGCCGTCCCAGTCAAAGATCAGCAGCTTGTAATCAGGGTGCACTCAGGCGCTCCACGGTCTTGGCCCACATTTCATCCACCGGTGCCTGCAATTTCAGCTCGCCGCCATCGGGCAGCGGCACGGTCAGCATGTAGGCATGCAGAAACAGGCGCTTACCGCCCAGGTCACGAATTTCCTTGGTGAAATCGTCGTCGCCGTACTTGCTGTCGCCAGCAATGCAATGCCCGGCATGCAGGGTATGCACACGGATCTGGTGAGTACGGCCGGTTACCGGTTTGGCTTCGACCATGGTGGCGAAGTCACCGAAGCGGCGCAGCACCTTGAACACGGTCAAGGCCTCCTTGCCCTCCTCGTTCACTTCGACCATACGCTCGCCGGAACGCAGGTTGCTCTTGAGCAATGGCGCACGGACCTGCTTGATCGAGGTCGCCCAGTTCCCACGCACCAGCGCCATGTAGCGCTTGTCGACACCATCGCCGCGCAAGGCTTCATGCAGATGGCGCAGCATGCTGCGCTTCTTGGCGATCATCAGCAGACCGGAAGTATCGCGGTCGAGGCGGTGAACCAGTTCCAGTTCCTTGGCGTCCGGGCGCAACTGACGAAAGGCTTCGATCACCCCGAAATTCAGACCGCTGCCGCCATGCACGGCGATGCCAGCGGGCTTGTTGATCACGATCAGGGCCTTGTCTTCATAGACAATCGAAGCCTCCAGGCGCTGCAACAGCCCCTGCGCCACCGGCACAGGTTCGTCGCGCTCAGGCACGCGCACCGGCGGCACGCGCACGATATCGCCGGCCTGCAGCTTGTATTCGGGCTTGATCCGGCCCTTGTTCACTCGCACTTCGCCTTTGCGCAAAATGCGGTAAATCAAGGTCTTGGGCACGCCTTTGAGCCGAGCGAGGAGGAAATTGTCGATTCGTTGGCCGGCATATTCCGGCGAGACCTCAAGCAGTTGAACGCCTGGGGTCGAGGGGGCAGTAGTCGTCATGGCGCAAATGATAACAATTTTTTATGGAATTGAAGCACTTAATGATTACTGCTATAGTCGCGAACGCCGCCAAAAGCGGCCTGGACAGCGGACCAACGGCCAACAGCCGGCCCTGACCAACGCAATTCACCAGGATGCGAGGCCGTCCTACGGGGCTTTTGCTACGAACGGTGGAGTTTTGCAGTTGTAACAAGCGCAGGTGACATGAGGCCTGAAGCACGCAGAAAAGCAGAGTTCCCACTCGCCTTTCGAGCAAATATTCACGGCCAGTTCACAAAGTGCAGTCAGCTACGAACGAACCCGAGCGAGCGCTTCGGAAACACCGCCTAAATTAGCCATGATGCGTGAGCTCCCCTTTCGGAGCTCACGGTAAATGCCAACCCGCTGCGGATTCTGCGCGCGGCAGCACCCGAATTATCAGGGATACGTGTAGGGTGGAGATGCACAACCGTCGGACTGTGTAGCATTAGGCTTTATCAAGACGCTTCATCTCGTCCACAGTCGCCGGTTGATTCCTCCTCCTGATTGAGCTTTTGCTTAAGAGGTGCCTTTTGTCACCCCAGCAAGCAGGACGCGTGAGTCGCGAGTTCGCCCCAACTGGCCGGATTTCGCTAGACACTGGAGCGGCCAACCGCTCCTGACGCACCTGACACCGACCGTGAGAAGTCGTGTGTGCCGAACGCCGTTTCCGGCAGCCCGGAAACCGACGGTACTACATGAAAAGAATGCTGATTAACGCAACTCAACCCGAAGAGTTGCGTGTTGCACTGGTAGATGGCCAACGCCTCTACGACCTGGACATCGAATCCGGTGCACGCGAGCAGAAGAAGGCCAACATCTATAAAGGCCGCATCACTCGCATCGAACCAAGCCTCGAGGCTGCCTTTGTCGATTTCGGCTCTGAGCGCCACGGCTTCCTGCCCCTCAAAGAAATCTCCCGCGAATACTTCAAGAAAGCCCCCGAAGGCCGCGTCAATATCAAGGACGTCCTGAGCGAAGGCCAGGAAGTCATCGTCCAGGTCGAAAAAGAAGAACGTGGCAACAAGGGCGCCGCCCTGACCACCTTCATCAGCCTGGCCGGTCGTTACCTGGTGCTGATGCCGAACAACCCGCGTGCCGGTGGCATCTCCCGCCGCATCGAAGGCGAAGAGCGCAACGAACTGCGCGAAGCCCTGAACGGCCTGGTAGCCCCTGCCGACATGGGCCTGATCGTGCGCACTGCCGGCCTGGGCCGCAGCAGTGAAGAAATGCAGTGGGACCTCGACTACCTGCTGCAACTCTGGACCGCCATCAAAGAAGCCTCGCTGGACCGCGCAGCGCCGTTCCTGATCTACCAGGAAAGCAACGTGATCATCCGCGCCATCCGCGACTACCTGCGCCAGGACATCGGCGAAGTGCTGATCGACAGCGTTGAAGCCCAGGACGAAGCCCTGACCTTCATCCGCCAGGTGATGCCGCAGTACGCCAGCAAGATCAAGCTGTACGAAGACAGCGTCCCGCTGTTCAACCGTTTCCAGATTGAAAGCCAGATCGAAACCGCCTTCCAGCGCGTCGTCGAACTGCCTTCCGGTGGTTCCATCGTTATCGATCCGACCGAAGCCCTGGTGTCCATCGACATCAACTCGGCTCGCGCCACCAAAGGCAGCGACATCGAGGAAACCGCCCTGCAGACCAACCTGGAAGCAGCGGAAGAAATCGCTCGCCAGCTGCGCCTGCGTGACATCGGCGGCCTGATCGTCATCGACTTCATCGACATGACCCCAGCCAAGAACCAGCGCGCCGTGGAAGAGAAAGTCCGCGAATGCCTGGAAGCCGACCGCGCTCGCGTCCAGGTCGGTCGCATCTCGCGCTTCGGCCTGCTGGAAATGTCCCGTCAGCGCCTGCGCCCATCCCTCGGCGAAAGCAGCGGCATCGTCTGCCCACGCTGCAACGGCACCGGCATCATCCGCGACGTCGAATCGCTGTCGCTGGCGATCCTGCGCCTGATCGAAGAAGAAGCCCTGAAAGACCGCACCGCCGAAGTTCGCGCCCAAGTGCCGATTCCGGTCGCGGCCTTCCTGCTCAACGAAAAACGCAATTCGATCACCAAGATCGAACTGCGCACCCGTGCTCGTATCGTCATTCTGCCGAACGACCATCTCGAAACGCCGCACTTCGAAGTCCAGCGTCTGCGCGATGACAGCCCGGAAGCCAGCATCAACCAGTCCAGCTACGAAATCGCCGCTGCCGCTGCCGAGGCCGAAGAAGTCCAGCCAGCCGCCGCGACCCGCACCCTGGTTCGCCAGGAAGCCGCCGTCAAGACTGCTCCAGCCCGCGCCAACGCGCCGGTTCCAACCGAAGTTGCCGCCGCTCCTGTTGCCGCCCCGGCCGCCGTTGCCGAGCCAAGCCTGTTCAAGGGCCTGGTGAAGTCCCTGGTCAGCCTGTTCGCCACCAAGGAAGAGCCAGCCGCTCCGGTCGTGGTTGAAAAACCGGCCACCGAGCGTCCTGCGCGCAACGAAGAACGCCGCAACGGTCGTCAGCAGAGCCGCAACCGTAACGGTCGCCGCGACGAAGAACGCAAGCCACGCGAAGAACGCGCCCCTCGTGAAGAACGCGCACCGCGCGAAGCCCGCGAAGAGCGTCAGCCACGTGAAGTCCGCGAGGCTCGCGAGGAAGTCCAGGCCACCGCTCGCGAAGAGCGCGCGCCACGTCCGCCACGGGAAGAGCGTCAACCACGCCCACCACGCGAAGACCGCAAGCCACGTGGCGAGCGTGAAGAGCGTGTGCGTGAACTGCGCGAACCGCTGGACGCTGCTCCTGCCGCTACCGCTACCGCTGAAGAGCGTCCGGCTCGCCAGCCACGCGAAGAGCGTCAACCGCGTCCACCGCGTGAAGAGCGTCAACCACGCGCCGAACAGGCCGCTGCCGTCGCTGAAGAAGAGCTGCTGCCGAACGAAGAGCAACTGCAGGAAGACGGTCAGGAGAACGCCGAAGGCGATCGTCCGCGCCGCCGCTCCCGTGGCCAGCGTCGTCGCAGCAACCGTCGTGAGCGCCAGCGTGACGCCAACGGCAATGTGATCGAAGGTTCGGAAGAAAACAGCGAAGAGCCAAGCAGCGCCGATCTGGCCGCGGGCCTGGCGGTAACCGCCGCCGTTGCCAGCACCGTGATCAGCGCCCCGGCCGAAGCCCAGGCTCACGAGCAGGCCGAACGTGCCACCGCTGCCGTCCAGGAAGCCGCACCGACCGTCGAAGCACCAGTCGTCGAGGCCACCACTGCGGTAGAGATTCCAGCAGCACCTGCTGTTGAAGTAGCCCAGGCCCGTGAAGAACAGCGCGAAGAACAGACCGCGCAACCTGCTGTTGTTGCAGAACAACCCGCAGTGGTTGCCGAGCCAGTGGTCGAAGCGCCAGTCGCAGAAGCACCAGCGGCAGAGCCAGCTCAGGAAGCGCCTCGTGCCTTCGAGCGTGCCGCCGAAGCGATCGTTGCCGAAGCGCCTGCGCCAGTCGCAGAAGTCGTGGCTGCTGAGCCTGTAGTTGCCGAGCCTGTGGTTGCCGCACCGGCAGCACCGGTTGAAGCACCTGCCGCCGAAGTGGCTGCGCCGGTTGTCGAGGCCGCTCCGGTCAGCGCCCTGACCAGCACCGGTCGCGCACCGAACGACCCACGTGAAGTCCGTCGTCGCAAGCGCGAAGCCGAGCGCCTGCAGAAGGAAGCCGAACTGGCTGCCGCTGCCGCCGCTGAAGCTCCGGTAGAAGCCGTAGTGGCTGCCGAGCCTGCGCCGGTGGTTGCCGAGGTGGTCGAGGCTGCTCCTGCTGCCGAGCCAGCCATCGAGCAACCTGCCCCTGCTGCCGACGAAGCCCCGCGTTCCGTCGAAGAAGTGGTAGAGCACAAGCCCAAGGCCCAGGAAGAAGAGCACGAGCCTAAACCCCTCGTCTGATTCCTAGCCCGATAAAAAGCCCCGCCCGGTCACCCAGGCGGGGCTTTTTTATGCCTGCGATTCTTTGATCATCAGGCCCGCTGCGAGAGCGGGCACAGCGATCTCAACCGGTAAAAACCAACGCCTGCGGCACATCCACATCCCACAACACGCCGGCATCCGCCAGTTCCACTTCGACAATCTGCCCCGCGGCAAACAATGGCTTGGCTCCCCGATCCCCGGACAGGCCCTGCAACGCCTGCCCAAAAGCCGCGCCAAAAGCCACCGGATGACCATAGTCCCCCTCGAAAACCGGAACCCGGATCATCCGCTCGCCCAACCCCCGCGCCACACTTTCGATACTCGACGGCAGGATAAAGGGCATGTCCCCCAGCACCACCAGCCAGCCACTGGCATCGGCGCAGGCCCCAACGGCGGCCGCGAGGCTGTCGCCCATGCCCGGCGAATCCAGAAGCACCACCTGGCAGCCATAGGCTTCAGCCAGGGCAATCACTTCGCAGCGATCCGGCGTTGTCACCAACACCCTACGAGCCAACAACGCGGGCAAGTTCTTCAAGACCTGTTCGATTACCGGCCTGATTACCCTGTCCCGCCCCTGGCATGGAGCCAGCAACTTGTCCTGCCCGGCCCCTGCCGCCTGCCGATAACGGCTGCCCTGCCCCGCGGCCAGGACCACCGCGCACAGCGACTGACTCAAGCGCTCACCTGCGCAGTGACTTGAGACGGCTTTTTCTGCAGCAGGTCGATGCCGTTCTTGATGGCGACGATCTCCGACATCACCGACAAGGCAATCTCCGCCGGCGTATGGCTGCCGATATGCAGGCCGATAGGCCCGTGCAAGCGTTCGATGGCCTGCGGCTCCAGTCCCAGCTGGGCTAGGTTCTCCCGACGCTTCTGACTGTTGACCCGAGAACCCAGCGCCCCGACGTAAAACGCCCGAGAGTTGAGCGCGGTCAGCAGCGCCATGTCATCCAGCCTCGGGTCATGGGTCAGCGCGACAATGGCGGTACGCTCGTCGGTCTCGATGCTCAGCACCGCATCGTCCGGCATCCCCGCCACAAAACGCCCATGCTGCTCTTCCCAGCCGTAGACGAACTCCTTGCGCGGATCGCAGATCAGCACTTCGAAGTCCAGCAGCCGCGCCATTTCCGCCACATACCGCGACAACTGCCCGGCGCCGATCAGCAACAGCCGCCAGCGCGGGCCATAGATCGCCCGCAGGGTCGTGTCATCGAAGCTCAGCACGTCGGTCTTGCTGGCCGGCTTCAGCAGCACTTCGCCGCTGCTCAGGTTCAACTCCCGGGCAACAATCTCATGCGCCTCGCAACGCGCCAGCAGTTCGGCGACCCAGGCCGGATCGCCAACCCGCTCCTCGGTCAGGCGCAGGGTGCCGCCGCAAGGCAGGCCAAAACGCGCAGCCTCCTCGCGGGTCACGCCATAGGTCACCAGCTGGACCGGCGGCCCGTCCTGAGGCAGGCGGCCATCGTGCAAACGGGCGATCAGGTCGTCCTCGATACAACCACCCGAGACCGAGCCGATCACCATGCCGTCTTCGCGCAAGGCCAGCATGGCGCCCGGTGGCCGCGGCGCGCTGCCCCAGGTCTGGACCACGCTGTACAAGGTCACGCGCTGCCCCGCGCGGCGCCATTCCAGCACACTGCGCAGGACATTCAGATCAACGCTGTCCATCAGGCCTTGCTCGCTTGTTGCCAGCCTTGCAGCTGGTAACGCACTGGTAGGTTGCGGATGCGCTTGCCGGTGGCGGCAAAGATCGCATTGCACAGGGCTGGCGCGATCGGCGGCACGCCCGGCTCACCGACACCGCCCAACGGCACATCGCCCGGCGGCGTCACCAGGTGCACGGCAACCTCCTTCGGCGCCAGGGACATGCGCGCCACTTCATACATATGGAAGTTGTCCTGCTGGACCTTGCCGTCCTTGAAGCTGATCTCGCCCACCACCGCATTGCCCAGGCCCATCACACAGGCGCCCTCGAATTGCGAGCGGATACGCTCGGGGTTGATCTGCGGACCGCAGTCCACGGCGATATCGGCCTTGTGCACGATCAGGGTGCCATCATCCTTGACCTCGACCTCGATCACCGCCGCCACATAGGTGACGAAGCTGTAGTGCACCGCCAGCCCCAGGCCACGGCCCTTGGGCAGGCTGCGTCCCCAGCCCGCCGCCTTGGCCGCGGTCTCCAGCACGCCGCGCATGCGGGCGGTGTCGATCGGGTAACGCTCCGGCGACTCACCGTAGTTCCATTCTTCGCTCAAGGTCCGTGGATCGATCCGGCGATCCGGCCCCAGCAGCTTGAGCTGGTACTTCAACGGGTCCTGACCGGCCTTGTGGGCCAGTTCGTCGACAAAGCTCTGGATGGCGAAACCGTGGGGGATGTTCGACACCGAGCGATACCAGCCAACCCGGGTATGCGCGGCGGCCTCGGGGTTTTCCAGGCGCACGTTGGGAATCGCATAGGCCAGGTTGGTAAAGCCCATGCCCAGCTCGAAGGCGGCCTCATGGTTCATGCCCGGGGCGAACAGCGCAGTGATGCTCGGCGCCACGGTGCGGTGCAGCCAGCCGGACGGCATGCCGTCCTTGTTCAGGCTGGCCTTGAGGTATTCCGCCGACACGGTGTGGAAGTAAGAGCTGTGAATGTCGTCTTCGCGGGTCCATTGCACCCGCACCGCCTTGCCCGGCACTTCCTTGGCGAGGATCGCCGCCTCGAGGATGAAATCGGGCTTGGATTTCCGCCCGAAGCCACCGCCGAGCAGGGTGATGTTGACCGTCACCTTGTCGAAGGGAATACCCAGGCGCTCGGCGATACGTTCGCGGGTCACCTGTGGCGCCTGGCTCGGGGCCCAGGCTTCGCACTGGCCGTCCTTGAAGCGCGCCACGGCGACCATTGGCTCCATCGGCGCCTGCGCCAGGTGTGGCAGGTAGTAGGAGGCTTCCAGGCTGCTGTCGGCGCTGCTCATGGCTTCGTCGATATTGCCGGTGCTGCGTACTACCTTGCCCGGCTTGAGCGCCGCGGCTTCCAGCTCCTTGCGGTAGGCAATCGAGTCGTAGCCGGCGTTGACGCCATCGTCCCATTCGATCTTCAGCGCCTCGCGGCCCTTGATCGCCGCCCAGGTGTTGCTGGCGATCACCGCCACGCCTCCCAGCGGCTGGAACTCGGACGGCAGCGGACGGCTGTCGATCTGCAGCACCTTGATCACCCCCGGGACCTTCAGCGCCGCGCTGCCATCGAAGGATTTGACCTTGCCGCCATAGACCCGTGGGCGCGCAACCGTGGCGAAGAGCATGCCGTCGAAATGCACATCGGCGCCGTAGACCGCCTGGCCGTTGACGATGTCCGCACCGTCGATGGCGCGGGTGCCCTCCTTGCCGATGTAACGGAATTCGCTCGGCTGCTTCAAGCGCAGACTGTCACGGGCCGGCACCGCCAGGGCGCTCGCCGCGGCGGCCAGGGCGCCATAGCCCAGTTCACGGCCGCTCGGCTGGTGAACCACTTTATGCAACTGCGCCCGGCACTCGGCCAGTGGGACTTTCCACTGCTCGGCCGCTGCCTGCTCAAGCATGGTCCGGGCAGCCGCACCGCAGCGCCGCATCGGCTCGTACCAATGGCGCATGCTGCGCGAGCCGTCGGTGTCCTGGTTACCGAACAGCGCCTCGTCGCCCGGTGCCTGCTTGACCTTCACCAGCGCCCAGTCGGCCTCAAGCTCGTCGGCGACCACCATGCTCAGGCTGGTACGCACGCCCTGGCCCATCTCCGAACGGTTGCAGAGCACGGTCACGCCGCCATCGGCGGCGATGCTCACGTACACCTTGGGGTCATCGACCCAGCCATGGGGCATGCCGTCGGCACCGAACTTCTTCTCTTCGGCAAAGGCATCCTGCCACCCCCAACTGGCCGCCAGCACCAGTGCACCGGTGGCGCCGACGCCCTTGAGAAAACCGCGGCGGCTGAGGTTGCTCAAGGCAAAATCATTCGGCAGCTGGCTCATGCCTTGGCCTCCTTCAGGTGGGTGGACGCCTGGCGGATCGCGGTCTTGATCCGGTTGTAAGTGCCGCAACGGCAGATGTTGCCGACCATGGCGGCTTCGATCTGTTCGTCGCTGGGGTTGGGGTTGACCTTGAGCAAGGCGGTGGCCGACATGATCTGCCCGCCCTGGCAGTAGCCGCACTGGGCCACTGCGCTGTCCAGCCAGGCCTGCTGTACGACTTTGCCGACCGGGTCGCTGTGCAGGTTGTCGATGGTGCTGACGTTCTGCCCGACCACCGAACCGATCGGCGTGATGCAACTGCGCGCCGGGGAGCCGTCGATATGGATGGTGCACGCGCCGCACAGGCCCATGCCGCAACCGAACTTGGTACCGTTGTAGCCCGCCACGTCGCGGATGGCCCAGAGCAGCGGCATGTCCTCGGTGACATCCAGTTGGTGATCTTGACCGTTGAGTTTCAGAGTAATCATGGGCACGCCCGCATATTTTCCGTTTATGGGGTCGAGCAATCTGCCGTTGAGTACAACGACTTGCAGGAGCAGATCGACTCAGGCTAATGGGCTCTCTTATGAAGACGGGACGTCTTCACCGGGCCTTTGGAGGTACAAATAGTTGCATTGTTAGCAGGCTAAGTTAAGCCGCGATTAACAAAAAAGCCTTGCAGGGTGTGAACCCGTGCAAGGCTTTGCTAGTGCGCTCTGAGCTTAGCTCAACGGGCTCAATAGAGATTGGGCTCCATCTCCAGCTGAACATGGAAGCGCTCGGCGATATCCTGCTGGATCCTTCGCGCCAGGCTCAACAACTGCAAGCCCGTGGCACCGCCATAGTTGACCAGCACCAGCGACTGCAAGCGATGCACCCCGGCATCGCCATCGCGAAACCCTTTCCAGCCCGCCTGCTCGATCAACCAGCCAGCTGCCAGTTTCACCTGTCCATCCGCCTGTGGATAACCCACCAGCCCCGCATGCCGCTGCCTGATCTCGGCCGCCAGCGCCGCGGGCACCACCGGGTTCTTGAAGAAGCTGCCGGCATTGCCCAGCACGGTCGGGTCTGGCAGCTTTTCGCTGCGGATGCTGCAAATGGCGCGACTGACATCGCTGGCCGTCGGCTGCTCGATGCCCTGCTCGCTCAAACGCTGGCGCACCGGGCCGTACTCCAGATGCAGATGCTCGCTGCGGGCCAGGGCAAACCGCACCCGCAGAATCAGCCAGCGGCCGGCCTCTTGCTTGAACAGGCTGTCGCGGTAGGCGAACTGGCATTGTTCCAGGCTGAAATCGCGCAGCTCGCCGCTCTGCCGATCCAGCGCGGTCAGGCCGGCGAACACATCCTTGATCTCGACCCCATAGGCGCCGATGTTCTGCATCGGTGCCGCGCCCACGGTCCCCGGGATCAGGCTGAGGTTTTCCAGGCCGGACAAGCCCTGCTCAAGGGTCCATTGCACGAACGGATGCCAGGTCTCGCCGGCCTCGGCCTCGACCACCACTTGCTGGCCATCGTCGCTCAGCAGGCGAATGCCCCGGGTACTCATGCGCAAGACCAGCGCCGGAATATCAGCGGTCAGCAGCAGGTTGCTGCCGCCGCCGATCACCAGCAGCGGCAGTCGGTGCTGCGCCGAATAGGCCAGCGCCTCACGCACGTCGGCGTCACTGTGGGCCTCGGCGAACAGCTGCGCGCGCACATCGACACCGAAAGTATTGAAGGGCTTGAGGGAAACCTGGGACTGCAGATGCAAGCTCATAGGCGCCCCTTCAGCTCGATGACCAGCCGGTCGCTGGCGTACTCGATCAAGTCCAGCACTTGCTCGAAACCTTGCTCACCGTCGTAGTAAGGATCCGGCACCTCGTCCACCGCCGCTTCGTAGCGGCGCAGGAACAGGTCCAGCTCGGCCTTGCCCTGGGCCGGCTGCAGCGCCTTGAGATTGCGCAGGTTGCTTTCGTCCATGGCCAGGATCAGGTCGTAGCGGGCAAAGTCCGCACTGCTGACCTGCTGCGCGCGCTGGGCCGACAGGTCGTAACCGCGCAACAGCGCTGCGCGCTGGCTGCGCTTGTCCGGCGCCTTGCCGATGTGCCATTCGCCGGTCCCGGCGGACGCGACTTCGACCCGATCGGCCAGCCCCGCTTCGCGCAACTTGTGGCGCAATACGCCTTCCGCCGTCGGCGAACGGCAGATATTGCCCAGGCAGACAAACAGAACCCGCATCAGGCCTCCAGCAGGCGACGAACGCGCTCAAGGTCTTCGGCGGTATCGACGCCACCGGGCGGTGCTTGCAGGGCATCGGCGACATGGATGCGCACGCCGTGCCACAAGGCCCGCAACTGCTCCAGCGACTCGGTGTTTTCCAGCCAGCACGGGCCCCAGCTGACGAAGTCATGCAGGAAGCCGGCGCGGTAGGCATAGATGCCGATATGGCGGCGATAAGGCACGCCTTCCGGCAGCAGGTCGCGGTTTTTCGCAAAGGCGTCGCGCGCCCAGGGCAACGTGGCGCGGCTGAAGGTCAGGGCCAGGCCGTTGATGTCACTGACCACCTTGACCACGTTCGGGTTGAACAGGGTTTCGACGTCTTCGATCGGCTCGGCCAGGGTGGCCATGCTCGCTTCGGTGTGGGCGGCCAGGTTGGCGGCCACCTGATCGATCACCGCCGGCGGGATCAACGGCTCGTCGCCCTGGACATTGACCACGATGGCGTCTGCCGCCAGGCCCAGCTGGCTGGCGACTTCCGCCAGGCGATCGGTCCCGGAATTGTGGTCTTCGCGGGTCAGCACCGCTTCGGCACCGAAACCCTGGCAGGCCTCGACGATCCGTGCATCGTCGGTCGCCACCACCACGCGCTGGGCGGCGCTCTTGCAGGCCTGTTCCCAGACGTGCTGGATCATCGGCTTGCCGGCGATCAACTGCAGCGGTTTACCCGGCAGGCGGGTGGAGGCGAATCGGGCTGGAATGACAACGGTAAAGGCTGTGGTCATTTATCCAGGCGCTCGTCGGTGCTGAGGGTGCGGGCTTCGCTTTCCAACATGACCGGGATGCCATCGCGAATCGGATAGGCCAGGCCAGCGCCCTTGCTGATCAGCTCGGTCTTGTCGGCGCTGAGCTTCAGCGGTCCCTTGCAGATCGGGCAAGCGAGGATATCGAGCAATTTGGTGTCCATGAGAATTCCCTGGATAGAAGCGTTTAAGGCAAAAGACGAGCGGGCAACAGGCGCATCAGCTGTGTATCGAACCAGGCCACGAAGGCCGGGGATGGCACAGCATCCACCGCCAGATACCACCAGTCGGAAGCCGCGAAGGTGCGGCACTTCACCGCATCCTTTTCGGTCATGACCAGCGGCAGCGACGGGGTGAAACTCAGCGCCTGCGCGCTGTATTCGGCGTGGTCGGCAAAAGCATGCGGGACAGGCTGCCAGTGTAGCGTTTCAAGGGTAGTGAAGAAACGTTGCGGATTGCCGATACCGGCCACCGCATGTACCGCCTGCCCTGGCGCGAAGTGCTCAAGCCCGCGGCGTTCGCCGCTTTGCAGATTGACCAGGGCGGTGGGCGCCAGGCGAAAGGCAAACCCATCCTCACGATCGTCGCTGGCGCCGTTGTAGAGCACTGCGTCGACACTTTGCAGGCGCTCGACCGGCTCGCGCAGCGGCCCGGCCGGCAGGCAGCGCCGATTGCCCAGGCCGCGCGCGGCATCGATCAGCACCAGTTCGAGGTCGCGGGCCATGCGGTAATGCTGCATGCCGTCGTCGGAGAGAATCAGGTCCAGCGGCTCGGCGGCCAGCAAGGCCCGCACGGCGCGGCTGCGGTCGGGGTCGATCATCAGCGGCACGCCGGTGCGCTGGACGATCAGCAAGGGTTCGTCGCCAGCGATATCGGCGCTCTGCTCGGCGGCGACCCGCCATGGCAACTGCGGCGGCTTGGCGCCGTAACCACGGCTGACCACGCCAACCCGCAGCCCGCTGCGCTGGCAATGCTCGATCATCCACAGGATCAGCGGCGTCTTGCCGGTACCGCCCACGGTGATATTACCCACCACCACCAGCGGCACCGGCGGCTGGTAGACATTGCCCTCGCCGGCCAGGAAGCGTTCGCGCTTGCGCACCACCACCCGGCGATAGAGCCATTCCAGGGGCCGCAACAGGCTCAGCGCGGGATGGCCGTTGTACCAGGCAGCGAGCAAACGATCGGACATGGCCATCAGGGTGCTGGCGCCGCCTCGACGGTGGTCATGCGCAGATGGCTGAAACCGAGCTTGCCGGCGGCGTCCATCGCGGTAATGACGGCCTGGTGCTGGGTCTTGCCGTCGGCGCTGATGGACAGCGGCAGGTTGGTGTCACCCGCCGACTCCTTCTGCAAGGCTTCGATCAGGCTGGCCAGGTCGCTCTTGGGCAGCACCTGGTTGTTCACCGAAAACACCCCGTCGGCGCTGATGGCGATATCCAGCTGCTTGGTCTGTTGGTCTTCGGCCGGCGAGCCGCTGACGGCCTCCGGCAACTCGACGCGCAACTGGGTTTCCCGGGTAAAGGTGGTGGTCACGACGAAAAACAGCAGCAGGATAAACACCACGTCGATCAACGACGCAAGGTTGATATCAATGGTTTCCCGTGGCTTGCGGCGGAATTTCACGCTTTGCCCTCGGCCAGATCGACGTCGCGGTCGCCCTGCACCACTTCGACCAGCTTGATGGCTTCCTGCTCCATGCCAACCACCAGCTCATCGACCCGGCGTTGCAGGAAACGGTGGAAGAATACCGCCGGGATACCGACCATCAGGCCGGACGCGGTGGTAATCAGCGCCTTGGAGATACCACCGGCCAGCACCGCGGCGTTGCTGGTCATGCCCGAGCCCATGAACGAGCTGAAAATATCGATCATGCCCAGCACCGTCCCCAGCAAGCCCAGCAGCGGCGCCATGGCGGCGATGGTGCCGAGGGCATTGAGGTAGCGCTCCAGTTCGTGAATGACCCGGGCGGCGGCTTCCTCGATGCACTCTTTCATGACCTCGCGACCATGCTTGGAGTTGGCCAGGCCGGCGGCCAGGATCTCGCCCAGGGGTGAATGGGCGCGCAGTTCCTTGAGCTTGTCCTTGTTCAGCTGTTTGTCCTTGATCCAGCGCCACACCTGGCCCAACAGATGTGGCGGGGTAACGCGGCTGGCCCGCAGGGTCCACAGGCGCTCGGCAATGATGCCGACCGCGACAATGGAACTCAGAATGATCGGCAACATCATCCAGCCGCCGGATATGACCAATTCCCACACAGTGACAGTCCCCTCGAAAAAGTGCGCCACTCTAACATAGGGGCCGAATGCACCGAAGAACCTGATGTCGCATGCCTTCAGGCTTTAATAACTCTCGGTTATTTAAGGAGATAGTGGCCATTTGCGCCAAAAGCGTCGCTGCGCCCGCAGGCTCGTCGGTTCGGTGTAGGTGCCCAGCATCAACCGCAGCGCTCCTTGCTCCGCGCTGTCGTAAATGGCGGTCCCTTGCTGGCGATAACGTTCGACGACCTGCGGGTGCGGATGCCCGAAGCCATTGCCGTGCCCTCGGGAAATCAGCACTGCCGAAGGCGCCAGGGCCTTGAGCAAGGCCGGGGACGACGAGCTGCGGCTGCCATGGTGTGGCGCCTGCAACCAATGGGTCTCGACGGCCAGCGGAGTATCCAGCAACGCGCGCTCCGCCAGGGCGTCGATATCCCCCGTCAGCAGCAAACGCTCGCCCTTGGCCTCGACCTGCATCACGCAGGACTTCTGGTTGCCGTTCTGCGCATCCGCCCATTGCCACAGGGCAAAACGTACCCCGTCCCATTGCCATTGCTCGCCGCTGGCGCAAGGCTCTGCCGGCAAATAGGCCGGCAAGCCCTCGGGATCGCCGCTGACCAGCCTGGCCACCGGCAAGCCGCGCTGGACGGCATCGGCACCACCGGCATGATCAGCATCGGCGTGGCTGAGCAGCATCAGGTCGAGGCGCGCAATGCCCAGCTTGCGCAATGATGGCAGTACCACCCGCGCGCCCAGGTCGGAGTCGCCCAAACGCGGGCCGGCGTCGTACAGCATTGCGTGCTCGCGAGTCCGCACCAGTACCGCCAGCCCCTGCCCGACATCCAGTTGCCAGACTTCCGCCTCGCCGTATGGCAGAGTGTTTTTCGGCGGAAACACCATCAACAGCAGCATCGGCCATCCCAAGGGACGCAGCGGCACACCAGCGGGCAGCAACAGCAGAAAGGCCCCCAGCGCACTGATGCTCCAGGCCCAGAGCGGTATGGCCGGCGCTACCCATGCCGGCCATTGGGCAGCCAATAGCGTCAGACCGCGGAACAGCAAGTCCAACAAACCGCCGGCCAGCCAGAGCAGGCCTTCGCCCAGGTAGGGCACCGCCAGGAACAAGGTGCCGAGCAACGCCGGCGGCAGCACCAACAGGCTGATCCAGGGTTCCGCCAGCAGATTGGCCAGCGGCCCGCTGAGGCTGATGGGCAACCCCAGCGCCAGCAGCACCGGGCACAGGCCGATGGCGATCAACCATTGAATACGGGTCCAGGACTGCCACCAGCGCCAGCCCCCCAGACGCCCGCCAAAGATCAGGATCAGCACCGCCACCGCGGTAAAGGACAGCCAGAACCCTGGCTGCAGGCTGGCCAGGGGCTCGAACAACAGCACCGCATTCAACGCCAGCAGGAACGGCCACCAGGCCCCCAGGTGACGAAAGCGCAGGCGCCAGATCAGTACCAGAGCAACCATCACGCAGGCACGACGCACCGGCACATCGAAGCCCGCCAGCAATCCGTACCCCAGGGCCGAAGCGAACGCCAGCCCACAGGCCCAGGGCAGCCAGGGCCAACGTCCGGGCCACAGGCCGTAGCGGGCCAGCCCCGCCACCAGGGCATACATTACGGCAGCCAGCAAACTGATGTGCTGCCCGGAAATCACCATCAGGTGCACGGTCCCGGTGTCTTGCAGGACACGCCAATCCTCCCGGCTCAGCCCCGAGCCGTCACCCAGCACCAGGGCCGCCAGGCCACCGGCGCGCCCCTGGGCATCGACTTGCAGCAAGCGTTGGCGAATGCGCGCACGCCAGCTCTCCTGCGTGGCGGCCAGCAGTTGCCCATCCTTGACCGTGCCCGTGGCGCCAATGCGCTGAGCCAGCAGCCAGGCCTCGTGATCGAAGGCCTGCAGATTGACCAGCCCAGCGGGCCGCTTGAGTTTTACCGCCAGGCGCCAGCGTTCGCCGCTGTGCACCGGCGGCCCGCCATACCAGGCCAGGCGCAGGCGCTGGGGAATCCGTCCGCGCCGTGCCCGCCCGCCTTCCAGTTCGAAACGCAGCACGCCCTCGGCCTGCTGCGGCAGTCCCACTACCCGGCCCTCAAGCCAGCGGGTCTGTCCGTCGAGCGGTTCCGGCAAACGATCGTCCAGCGCCCATTGCGCACTCACGCAAGCCCACGCCAGGCCCAACAGGAAAAAAGCCAATGGATAGGTGCGAAACGGCAGCAGCATCAAGGCCACCACCGGCAGCACTGCCAGCCATCCGATCGCTGGCAGCGCCGGCAAAAAGCGCAGGCTCAAAAGCCCCGCCGCCAACGCCAGCATCCCTGTGCGCATAAGCCCGTCCTTGAGCAGTTTTTGAGTGTTCCCACTCTCTGGCTTAGCTCAGCGGACAGGGCGCCAGCTTTATCATTTGTCACAAAGTCTGAATGGGCGCCTTCTAGAATCCGGGCATACTTGCCGCTTGAACTGACCGAGAAGCCTTATGCCCCGGCGCCTATTCAAACGTTACATGCCAGATCCAACCAGCATCAGGGAACACAAGTCCTTACGCTTTCTTGGCACGTTGCTGCATGACCCCAACCTCTGGCACCTCAACCGGCACTCCGTGGCACGCGCCATGGCGGTCGGCCTGTTCGCGGCCTTCATGCCGATCCCGGCGCAAATGTTGCTGGCCGCGGTGCTGGCCATTTCCGTGCGCGGCAACATGCCGATTGCCGTGAGCCTGGTCTGGCTGACCAATCCGATCACCATGCCGCCGGTGTTTTTCTGCACCTATCAGGTCGGTGCCTGGTTGATGAACGTGCCCGCCCGGACCCTGCCCGACGAGCTGACCTGGGAATGGATCAGCGGCGAACTCTCGACTCTCTGGCAACCCTTCCTGCTGGGCTCGGTGGTGGCCGGCCTGGTGCTGGGCGCCCTCGCCTATTGCCTGACCATGCTGTATTGGCGCTGGTGGGTCGGCCGGCAATGGCGCCGCCGCAGGCAGAGCCGGCTGTAGAAACGCAAACGGCCTCCCGAGGGAGGCCGTTGTTGTATCTGCGCAGGCTTACTGGCGCATGCCGCGACCGCTGACCAGCAGGCGGGCACAACCGAAGTACAGGACCACGGTGGCGACCAGCATGAAGGTAATGGCCACGCTGATCTGGATGTCGGAAACCCCCAGGATGCCGAAACGGAACGCGTTGACCATGTGCAGCACCGGGTTGGCCAGCGACACCGTCTGCCAGAACGGTGGCAGCAGGGTGATGGAGTAGAACACGCCGCCCAGGTAGGTCAGCGGGGTCAGCACGAAGGTCGGGATGATCGAGATATCGTCGAAGTTGCGTGCAAATACCGCGTTGATAAAACCCAGCAGCGAAAAGATGGTCGCGGTCAGGACCACCACCAGCAAGGTAATGCCCAGGTGGTGCACTTGCAGATGGGTGAAGAACAGCGACAGCAGCGTCACGATCACGCCCACCGCCAGCCCCCGCAGCACACCGCCCAGGGTGTAGCCGATGAGGATGGTGTGCGGCGATACCGGCGACACCATCAATTCCTCGATGGAGCGCTGGAACTTGCTGCCGAAGAAACTCGAGACCACGTTGCCGTAGGAGTTGGTGATCACCGACATCATGATCAGGCCCGGCACGATGTACTCCATGTAGGTGAAACCGCCCATGTCGCCGATCTGCCGGCCGATCAGGTTGCCGAAGATCACAAAGTACAGAACCATGGTGATCGCCGGCGGCAGCAGGGTTTGCGGCCAGATCCGGGTAAAACGCCGGACTTCGCGATAGACGATGGTGTTCAGCGCGACAAGGTTGGGCCGTAGCTCGGAACTCATACCGCCACCTTCGACAGGTTTTTCTCCACCAGGGACACGAACAACTCCTCAAGGCGATTGGTTTTGTTACGCAGGCTCAGCACTTCGATGTTCTGCTGGGCCAACTGGCTGAACAGCGCGGTGATGCCCACGGCCTTGTCGACCTGGACTTCCAGGGTGTGACTGTCGACCAGCTTGCTCGGATAGCCGATCAGTTGCGGCGCCACCTTCATGTCGGTCTTCAGGTCGAGCAGGAAGGTTTCCACATGCAGCTGGCTGAGCAGCTGGCGCATGCTGGTGTTCTCGACGATGGTGCCGTGATCGATGATGCCGATGTTGCGGCACAGCTGCTCAGCCTCCTCCAGGTAATGGGTGGTGAGGATGATGGTGATGCCTTTCTGGTTCAGTTCGGTGAGGAAGGTCCACATCGAACGACGCAGCTCGATGTCCACGCCAGCGGTTGGTTCGTCGAGGATCAACAGGCGCGGCTCGTGCACCAGGGCGCGGGCGATCATCAGCCGGCGCTTCATGCCGCCGGACAGCGAGCGCGACGGCACATCACGCTTGTCCCACAGCCCCAGCTGGGTCAGGTACTGCTCGGCCCGCTCCTTGGCGACCTTGGTCGGGATGCCGTAGTAACCGGCCTGGGTCACGACGATGTCGAAGGTCTTCTCGAACTGGTTGAAGTTGAACTCCTGCGGCACCACGCCGATGCAACGCTTGAGCGCGGCGGGCTCGCGGTCCAGGTCATGGCCGAAGACACTCACCGTGCCGCTGGTCTTGTTTACCAGGGTCGAGAGGATGCCGATGGTGGTGGATTTGCCGGCACCGTTGGGGCCGAGCAAGGCGAAGAAGTCACCTTCGGCGACATCCAGATCGATACCACTCAGGGCCTGGAAACCGTTGCCGTAGGTTTTGGTTAGCTGCCGGATGGACAGAGCGGAACTCATATCGGATTTACGCACCAAGAAGGGAGAACATTATAGGTAAGGGCGGATCGCCTGCATTGCAACGGCGCCGGATACACCCAATGGTGCTTGCCGACGCCGCACAAGTACAGTCACCTGTGTTGATAGTCAGTATTAAGTCAACGCGGTCATCACCGCCTTGCGATAGGCCGGACGCTGCTGCAAGCGTGCGTACCAGGCTTGCAGATTAGACAATGGCGGGCGCTCGATGGGCATTTCGAACCAGGCATAAATGAAACTGCCCAGGGGGATATCGCCCATGCCGATTTCGTCGCCGGACAGGTAGGGATGTTCGACCAGGGCCTGGTCGACCACCGCCAGCAATTCGCCGCAGCTGTTCAGCGCGGCATTGATCTTGTCCCAGTCCTGCTGGTCCGCCGGCGTGCGCAGCACACCCCAGAACAGGTGGCGGAAGGGTTCGGCAAAGGTCGAGGTGGTCCAGTCCATCCACTTCTCGGCCGAGGCCCGCGCCCGCACATCGTCCGGGTACCAGGCCGTACCGGCGGCATGGCGCGCGACGAGATAACGCACGATGGTGTTGGATTCCCACAGCACGAAGCCGTCGTCCTCGATCAGCGGAATCCGCCCATTGGGGTTCATCGCCCGATACGCCGGGGTGTCCACCACACCGAAGGCACCACCGGCATCCACCGCCTCGTAGGTCAGGCCGAGTTCTTCGGCGCACCACAATGCTTTCCTGACATTCGACGAGTTTTTCCGACCCCAGATCTTCAGCATGACCGCTCCTCAGTGATGAATGCCGAGGCAGTCTACGCCGGATCAGACCTGACTCAAATCACTCTGCATGTCGCCCAGCAGCATCGGCATCTGCTCGCCGAACAGATGTGGATAACAGGTTTCCAGGTGTTTGAAGAAGAAGGTCTCGGGGACGTCGGCGAACTGTCCGTGGTCCAGCACGTACTCCATCATCTGCTCACCCTGGCGGTTGAAGGGATGGAATACGCTGTCATGACGGCCATCGAACTCCAGTGGCGCCACATCGTACATCTCGCAGAGTTTCCGGTTGAACGCCGGCGTGGCCTTGACCCAGCGCCCTTGCAGGTAAAGCTCGGTATAACCGTGCATGGCAAACACGTCGCTGCGCAGCAATTCCAGCAAACGCGGGGTCGACAGGTGATTGCGCACGTCCGCCAGGCCGATCCGCGCGGCAATCCCGCAATGCCGCGCACAACCGGCGAGCAGGGTGGCCTTGGGCACGCAGTAACTTTCGCCCGCGGCCAGGGCATGGCTGCCACGCAGGGTCTCGGGGTCGCGACTGAAGGTGTAGGGGTTGTAGCGCACGGCCTCGCGCACCGCGTAATAGAGGTTCACCGCCTGCTCCAGCGGATCGCTGCTGGGGCCACGATGAGTTTCCGCGAACTCCACCACCGCGGGATGGTCACTATCGATGAAGCGGCTGGGACTCAAGTACTCGTGCATGGGGATATCTCCGAGTGAAGTCTCGAGTCTAACGACGGCCTCATCCCAGCGATAACGACGTTTCGGCCAAACATCAGAGGCTGCCGCTTCGAGCCTGACAAGATCGACAAGCTGCTGACCCGATGCCTGACGCGCTGCGTCCGCTTCTTCTTACCGCTTCAAGCGCACTGCCCTGTCACCCCTTTTGTCGGATGCCGACTAAGCTCTTTGGGTGATTTTGCCCCTGGCTTCACGGAGGATTAAATATGCTGTTGTTGTGGATACTGGTTCTGCTGGTCGGTATTGCCTACCTGGCCCACCGCCGCATCGCCCCCCTGCCCGCCCTGGGCGTGGTGGCCGTCTACCTGCTGGCCATGGGCGCCTTCAGCCATGCACCGGGCTGGTTGCTGCTGATCTTCTGGGTATTGCTGGCCGCGGTGGCGGCGCCCTTGCTACTGCCCGACCTGCGCCGCAAGTACTTCAGCGCCCCGCTGTTCAGCTGGTTCCAGAAAGTCCTGCCGCCGATGTCGCAAACCGAACGCGACGCCATCGATGCCGGCACGGTCTGGTGGGACGGTGAACTGTTCAGCGGCCGTCCGGACTGGAACAAACTGCTGGCCTACCCGAAAGCGCAACTGAGCGAAGAGGAACAGGCCTTCATCGACGGCCCCACCGAAGAACTGTGCGCCATGGTCAGCGACTGGCAGATCGGCCAGTCCATGGACCTGCCGCCCGCGGCCTGGGAGCACATCAAGCAACACGGCTTCTTTGCCCTGATCATTCCCAAGGAGTTCGGCGGCAAGGGTTTCTCCGCCTATGCCCACTCGCAAGTGGCGATGAAACTGGCAACCCGCAGCGGCGACCTGGCGTCCACCGTGATGGTCCCCAACTCCCTCGGCCCGGCCGAATTGCTGCTGCATTACGGCACCGACGAACAGCGTAACCACTACCTGCCGCGGCTGGCCCGTGGCGACGATATCCCGTGCTTCGCCCTCACCGGCCCGCTGGCCGGCTCCGACGCTGGCGCCATGCCCGATACCGGGGTGATCTGCAAAGGCCAATGGCAAGGCGAGGAAACCATCGGCCTGCGCCTGAACTGGGAAAAGCGCTACATCACCCTGGGCCCGGTCGCCACCCTCCTCGGCCTCGCCTTCAAGGCCTACGACCCGGACCACCTGCTGGGCGAGGATGAAGACCTGGGGATCAGCCTGGCGCTGATTCCGACCGACACCCCCGGCGTGGAAATCGGCCGCCGCCACCTGCCGCTCGGCGCCGCCTTCATGAACGGCCCGAACTCCGGCAAGGACGTGTTCATCCCCCTGGACTTCCTTATCGGCGGCCAGGAAATGCTCGGCAAGGGCTGGATGATGCTGATGAACTGCCTGTCGGTCGGCCGCTCCATTTCCCTTCCGGCCGTCGGCACCGGCGCGGCCAAGTTCACCAGCCTGGTGACCGGCCAATATGCCCAGGTGCGTGAGCAGTTCAACGTCCCGCTCAACACCTTCGAAGGCATCCAGGAAGCCCTGGCCCGCATCGGTGGCAACGCCTGGCTGATGGACAGCGCGCGCATGCTCACGGCCAATGCCGTCGACCTGGGGGAAAAACCCTCGGTGCTGTCGGCGATTCTCAAGTACCACCTGACCGAACGCGGCCGCGAGTGCATCAGCCACGCCATGGACGTGCACGGCGGCAAGGCCATCATCATGGGCCCGAACAACTACCTGGGCCGCAGCTGGCAAGGCGCGCCGATCTTCATCACCGTGGAGGGCGCGAACATCCTCTCGCGCAACCTGATGATCTTCGGCCAGGGCGCCATTCGCTGCCATCCGTTCGTGCTCAAGGAAATGGCCCTGGCCGGGCGCGAAGACCACGATCAGGCGCTGGTGGAATTCGACGGCCTGCTGCTCAAGCACATCGGCTTTGCCGTGAGCAACGCGGCCAGCACCCTGGTGCTGAACCTGGGCCTGGGGCACTTGGAACAAGCGCCGGGGGACAAGCTCAGCCAGGGTTATTTCCGAGCCCTCAATCGCCAGGCCGCGGCCTTCGCCATGCTGGCCGACCTGAGCATGATGCTGCTGGGTGGCGAACTGAAACGTCGCGAACGCCTGTCGGCACGCCTCGGCGACGTGCTCAGCCATATGTACCTGGCCTCCGCCGCCCTCAAGCGCTACCACGACCTGGATTCGCCGGAGCATCTGCAGCCACTGTTCACCTGGGCCATGGAAGAAAGCCTCGGCCAGTCGGAACGGGCGCTGGACGAACTGCTCGAGAACTTCCCGAACCGGGTGCTGGGTTGCCTGCTACGGGTGGTGGTCTTCCCCTTCGGCCGCCGCCACAAAGGCCCGTCCGATGAACTGGATGCCGAGGTCGCCGCGATCATCGGCCGGGCCAAGGGCGACCCGACCCTGGAAGAACTGCTGGCTGGCTGCTACCGCCCACAATCGGCAGAGGACCCGGTCGGCGCCCTGCAACAGGCCTTCGACTTGTTGAGCGCCAGCCATCCTCTGCAGAAAAAACTGCACGAGGCGCTGAAAAGCGGCCAGCTCAAACCGGTCGCCGGCGAACATGCCATCGACGCCGCGCTGGAAGCCGGCGTATTGCAACCGGTGGAAGCCCAGACCCTGCGCGAGGCTGAAGCCGCCCGCCGCAAAGTCATCGACGTCGATGACTTCGCCAAGGAAGAGCTGACCCTGAGCGAAGGGAAAACCCGCTAAGGCGCAAGACCGTCAGGCGGATTATGAAACCGGGCGCGGGAGCTATATACTCCCGCGCCCGTTTTGCTGTTGAGGACTCATGTCATGTCCAACGTCGTCGCCGATCACCTCGTCCTGCTCGACCATTTGCGCAGTATCCTGGTCGCCGTGGGTGAAGCCGAGCAGGTTCCCGAAGAAAGCCATGCCTTGTTCCTGGAACGCTTCGACGAACTGCGCGCCTCGCTGCCGATCGACCCGATCGAAAGCCAGTACCTGGGCCAGGATCTGCTGTGCCAGGTGATGCAGCGTTATCCACAGGTCGCCCATCTGGTACCGCGCGACCTGCTGTGGTTCTTCGCCGGGGATTGCCTGCACTACATGCCCGACGAAGAAATCGACCTGTACCAGGCGCTTGAAGAACGCCGCTACGAGGCCGAGCAGAACGATGAACCGTTCGACTGGAACCAGGAAAAGCAGCTGCTGGCGCTCTCCGCCCAGGACAGCAAGCACTGAGTCCGGCCCGGACACTCCAAAGGCCCGCACGGTTGAACCGGCGGGCCTTTTGTTTTTCTGCCCATGAGCGGCTGGCTCAGCCGGCGCCATCGCCTTCGGGCTGTTCGTAGCCTTTGGCTTCCTGCTTGCCCTGCCGACTCAAGGTCGGCTCCTTGGCCAGGCACTCCACCAGGTAATCGATGAATACCCGCAGCTTCGGCGGCAGGTAACGGGTCGGCGAATGCAGCAACCAGGCGCCGCCATGGTAGGAGGCGAGAAACGTCCAGTCCGGCAGAACCTGCACCAGCAAGCCCTGCTCCAGGGCATGCCGCGCGGTGAAGTACGGCAAGCTGCCGATGCCAATATGCTCCAGCACCGCCCCCAGCCTTACCCCGGTGTGATTGGCCGCATAACGCCCGCGCACGCCGACGGTCACCGACTTGCTGCCCTTCTTGAACTTCCAGCGCGCATCGCTGGGGGTTTCGCCCAGGTAAATGCAGCTGTGGTTGAGCAGGTCGTGGGGATGGCTCGGCGTCCCGTGCTCGGCCAGGTACTGCGGCGTGGCGCACAGCATATGGTCGATGGTCAGCAACTGGCGCCCGACCAGCCCCGCCGGCGGTCGATCGGTGATGCGGATGGCCAGGTCGACGTTATCGTCGATCAGGTCGATGTTGCGATCTTCCAGCAACAGCTCGACATCGACCTTGGGATAGCGTCGCAGAAACTCGGGCATATAGGGATGCACGACAAAACGCCCCACCGCCTTGGGCACGCTGACCCGCACCAGCCCTTCGGCCTCATGGGTGAATTGACCGCTGATTTCCATCACCGACTTGGCGGCGCTGACCATCTCGCTGCAACGCTTGAACACCTCCTCGCCCCCTTCGCTCAAGCGCAACTTGCGCGTGGTGCGTTGCAGCAGGCGAATCGCCAGCGCCTTCTCCAGCCGAGAAATGCTGCGGCTCACCGCCGACGGTGAAGAGCCCAGCTGGCGCGCGGCTTCGGAGAAGCTGCCGACCTCGACGACCTTGACGAAAATCGCCATTTCACCCAGCAGCGGAAGGGGGAGATTTATGCTCACAGCACAACAGTCCTTTGAGGTTTGAACGGATTATCACGCAATTCCGCCGCACCATATAATTAAAAAAGACATTTTAATAAGGGCACGGAATATGACGCTTCGCCTCTTTTTTCATAATGATGAACTCAAGGCCAACGTTGAAGTGCTCGAATGCACCCCGCAGGACAACGAATTCGCGGTGGTCCTGCGTGCCACGATTTTTCATCCCCAAGGCGGCGGCCAACCCTGCGATACCGGCTGGATCGGCGAAAGCCAGGTATTGCGCGTGGTCCAGGAACCCGAGCGGATCGTTCATTACGTCAGCCAGCCGGTGCAACCGGGCATGGTCCAGGTCCAGGTCGATGAACAGCGCCGCCAGTTCAATACCCGCATGCACTCGGCCGGGCACCTGATCGGCCATTTCGGCGAAACCCGCGGCTGGGTCCCGGTCAAGGCCCATCACTGGCCTGGCGAGGGCCGCGTGTCCTTCAAGCCCGGCGACAGTCCGCAGGAACTCGACGTCGACAGCCTGCAGAATGGCATCGATCACTGGATTGCCGCCGACCTGCCGCGCCTGGTCTCGCTGCGTGAAGGTTCGCGGGAAATCGGTTTTGGCGAGCTTCCCGCCTATGGTTGCGGTGGTACCCACGTGAAGCGCCTGAAGGAATTGGGCAACGTCACTATCGCCTCCCTCTCGCAAAAGAAAGGAATGCTTTCGGTTCACTACCACGTGGACTGATTCATCGGCGGTGTCGCCTTGCACATCACACGACGCATCGCCTGACACAGGGGAAACCCGCGTGCGCGGGTTCGACGACTATCGGATAGAGGGATCTGCAGATGATGCTTGACGTCGAGCGTCTCGATGAGACGTGCATAAAAAAACTGGCCCAGGAACAAGTGCTCGCCCTGCGCATCAAGAACTTCCTGCCGCACGCCCAGGCGATCCAGCTGGGCGACAAGATTCTCGCTCCCGGCTTCGAGGGCTACATCAACGCTCCCAGCATCGGCCGTATCGGCATGGCGTTTTACGAAGCGGAAAACCAGCCGCTGCTGATCGAGGACTATTTCGAGCGCGCCACCGCCAACATCGACGAACTGCGTTCGCGCTGCGCGCCCTACGCCTCTCCTGTCGACACCCTGCGCTGCATGCTCGACGAGTCCTGGCCCGCTGGCGCCCACCTGGAAAACCTGTACGGGCGCAAGATGTACGTCGGCCTGTCCCGGGTGGTGAAGCCCGGCGTGTGCTTCCTCGCCCATCACGACATTTTCGCCAAGGACGCCCCCGACAGCTTCCAGGCCCACAGCCTGGAAGCGCAGTTCGCCTGCAACCTCTATCTGAACATGCCCGAGGCCGGCGGCGCCCTGCAGATGTGGAATCACGATATTTCACCCGACCAGTTCGACGAGATGCGCGGCGACAGCTACGGCATCGATCCCACCCTGCTCGGCACACCCTCGCTGGAAGTCCGCCCGGAGCCCGGGGATTTCATCATGTTCAATTCAAGGCGCATGCACGCCGTCACCCCGGGGGTGGCCAACCCGCGCCTGAGCCTTTCCTTTTTTGTCGGCTATCGCGGCAGCTCGTCCCCCCTGACCTTCTGGAGTTGAAATGCTTTCCAACTATCTAGGCGAATTCCTGGCCCTGGCGACCATCCACTTTCTCGCCGTGGTGGCTCCCGGGCCCGACTTTGCCGTGACCATCCGCCAGAGCGTGCGCTTTGGCCGGGTGGTCGGGCTGTGCACGGCCATCGGCATCGGCGCGGGGATTTCCGTGCATGTGCTGTACACCCTGCTGGGGGTCGGTGCGCTGATGCACACCACGCCATGGCTGCTGAGTGTGGCCAAGGTGGTGGGCGGTGCCTACATTCTTTATCTCGGAGTCAGCCTGCTGCGCAGCAAGCCCAAGACTTCGATCGAAGGCAGCGATGCGGGTAATGATCAAGCACAGCGGCAGACTTTGCCCAAGGCCTTCATGACCGGCTTTCTGACCAACGCCACCAACCCCAAGGCCACGCTGTTCTTCCTGGCGATTTTCACCACGGTGATCAGCGCCACCACGCCCCTCAAGGTGCAGGCGCTCTACGGCGTGTGGATGTGTTGCGTGAACGCGCTGTGGTTCGTGATCGTCGCGCTGTTCTTTTCCAGCCCGCGGGTGCGCTTGCTGTTCATGCGCATGGGCCATTGGTTCGAACGGACCATGGGGGTGATCCTGATTCTGTTCGCCGGGCGCCTGATCCTGTCGATGTAAGCCTCCCAACGCCCTGCTCGATCGAGCCGCCGGCAACTGGCGGCTCGATCCAGGCTTTGCTCAGTGCAGATCCACGGTCAACGGATGGATGACAGGGCCTGAAGCAGGGCTCCCTGCGGTTTTGCCATTTCATCCAGTACTGAAAAGTGCGTGCAACCCGGCACGTGAACCAGCCGCACAGACTCTCCTCGAGCCAAGGCCTGCTTGGCGTATTCATCGGACTGGCGGACCAGTTCCGACAGCTCGTCGGCGCCTACCGCCACCCATGTATTCGCGCCATTGTCGATATGGTGCAGCGGGCTATACGCATCGATTTCCGCCTCCGAGAGACTCAGCTTCTCGTTCAGCCACGACAGGCTGATGGGTTCCAGGTCGACCAGTGCGCTGATGGCCAGGACATCGGTCACCCATGGGTGCGAGCGGAACTGCAGCGCCAGGTGTCCGCCTGCCGAGTGCCCGCTCAAGACCACCTTGTGCCCTGCGATCCCCAGTTGATCGGCGTCGGCCTGGAGATGCTCGAGCAGGCTGCCAATCTCGCTGACGATCTGGGTCATCGAGGCTTGCGGCGCAAGCGTGTATTCGGCCAGGACGACGTTGAACCCCGCCGCCAGGGGCCCGGCGGCGATAAATGCAAAGTCTTCCTTGCTGCAATTCTGCCAATACCCGCCATGGATGAAGATGAGCGTCGGGGCGTCGGCTTTTCCACAAGGCAGCCAGTCATAACGCTGTCGAGGCGCCGTGCCGTAAGACAGGTTGAGGCGACCGGCCGCAGAGGCATAGAAACTGGCGCTACGCGCCTGCAAGGCGGCGTAGATACCGGGGAAATCCGGCACCGCTTGCGTATTGTTGTACGCCGCATCGAGTTGGGCTTGATTCATGTCGCGATAGAGAAGGGTCATTGTCATCTCCGGTGGAAGGAATGTTTGAAAGAGCTTGGCCAGCGATCTGCGGTTCGTTCGGACTTATCCGTATTGGCCAGGGTGACTTCAGGGGATCGGCTTCGCTGTCCACGGCTGCTCTCTGTGCGAGGAGTGCCACGCGTGGTGGGGGTTGTAGGCAGGAAGGTGGGCAGAACGCGGCGCGAATGCGTTAAAGAGTGAGTGGAGCCCATGTCAGACGTAAATCAGTCGATTCTTAAAACTTATAGGATTTTTCTTACCAGCCACCTTGAGCGAACGGGCGGCGCTGGGCGAGCTCAACCAGCGCCGCCATCGTCCGTGATGGGATTGTCGGAATGCTTTCCTGGTGACCGGTTCGTCGTGTTCAGTCCAGCCCTGGGGCTCATTGAGTATTCTCCAGCGCCTGGCGCAGCACCTGCTGCGTCAGGGGCTTGAACACCACATCGTCCATCCCGGCGGACAGGCAGCGCTGGGTTTCCGCATCCTCGGCGCTGGCGGTCGCACCAAGGATCCAGCAGCGCCTGCGCCCCTCCTCGCGCTCCTTCTGGCGGATGCGCAGGGTCAAGTCATAGCCGCCCAGGCGCGGCATCTGGCTGTCGGTGATCAACACGTCGTACTCGGCAGCCAGCCAGGCTTCCCAGGCCGCCTGCCCATCCTCGACCAGCGTCACGCGATGCCCCAGGACCAGCAATTGCTCTTCCAGCGTCAGCCGGCTGAACGCATTGTCTTCGGCAACGAGGATGTTCAGCGAAAGCGCCTCCGTGATCGCTTGTGGCACTTCTGCCGCGGCTTCGGCAGGCGCCTCGGCCAGGGGCAGTTGCAGGGTCACGCTGAAGCAGGAGCCGATATCCGGCTCGCTGCTCAGGACGATGCAGCCGCCCATGAGTTCGACCAATTGCCGGGTGATATTCAGCCCCAGGCCGCTGCCAAAGGTTTGCCCGGCCTGGGCCGAGCCGACCTGGGAGAATGGCTGGAACAACCTGGCCTGATCCTCCTCCGAGATACCGATACCGCTGTCGATCACCTCCAGCACCAGGTGCAGATGCTCTGCCTCCCGGCGGCCCGAGGCATGCAGCGTCACCCTGCCCCGCTCGGTGAACTTGATGGCGTTGCTCAACAGGTTGAACAGCACCTGTTTCAAATGCAGCGGATCGATCAGTACCCATTGCTCCATGTCGCCCGTGAACTGCATCTCGAACGCCAGGTGCTTCTGCCGCGCCATGCCGACCACCAGGGGCGCGATAGCTTCAATCTGCGCCTTGAGCTGCACCGGCTCCGGTGCGGAATCGATCATGCCGGACTCGATCCGGGTCAGGTCGAGCACATTGCCGAGCAGCAACAGCAGCCCCTGCGCGGCCTCTTGCGCGATCGCCAGCGAAGCCTGGTCCAGCTCGCCCCGTTCGGCCTTCTGCTGCACCACTTCCTGCAGGCCGATGATGGCGTTCAGCGGGGTTCGGATCTCATGGCTCATGGTGGACAGGAACACGCTCTTGGCCTCGTTGGCTGCTTCGGCCTTCTCCCGCGCCAGCGCCAGCTCGCCTTCGGCCTGGCGAGTCTTGCGCACCTGGCGGGTCAGGTAGAAACCCCAGATCAGCGACAGCAGGACCAGCAAGCCGAATACACCGCCGAGCCGCAGGATATTACTGCGGTGATCACGCCAGAAATGGCTGCCGGTGGTAGAAATACGAGGTTCCCAATGCGCCACGATGTCCGCCACCTCCTCCGGGGTAATGGCGACCTGAGCCTTCTCCAGGATGCTGCGCAACTCTTCCTGCCCCTTCAGCACCCCAAGGCTGACCGGCCGGGAGAACTCGTCGAGAATGCCGATCACCCGCAAGCGATTGTTGAAACGCTGCGCGGACAGGAAACGGCCGGTGTAGTCACTGCCGATGAACGCGTCGCTACGTCCGTCATCGACACTGCGCATGGCCTCCAAAAAGTTGGGATAGATCTGTAGCCGGATATCTGGATAGTCCTGCTGGATGATCGGGTTGATGAAGTAGCCGGGGACGCTGGCCAGGCGCTTGCCTTGCAGGTCTTCAAGGCTATGAAAAGGGCTGCCCTGGGTGCGGGCGGATCGTGGTCCGGCCATCAGCACGACCGAGCTTCTCAGATAAGGAAGGAGGATATCCATATCCGCCTCGGTATCAGGATCTGCCGAGGTGACCGAGGTCATCAGGGTCTGGCTCTGGGTTATCTGCGCCTTCATCTCGGTATAGTTCTGCGCCCGGACAGGGCGAAACGTCAGGCCGCTTCGCTGGCTGATCAACTTGAGGTAATCGGGGCCGATACCCCGTACCTGCCCACCGCTGTCCAGTTGCCCCAATGCTCCGAGAGAGTCACTGACGCTCACCGGGATTTCCGGGTGTGCCGCCAGCCAACGGTTCTCGGCGGGCGTCAGTTTCACGCGCTGCTGGGTCAGGCGCAGGCTGCTCCCCGCACTCCAGTTACGCAGGATCTTTTCGCTATGCCGCGAGCGTATGGACGGCAAGGCGCGTTCGATCACGCCATGCAATCGCGTATCGGAAGCGCGCACCAGGAAACCAAAACCACGGCTTTCCACCGGAGCGAAGTTTTCGATATGCAGGTCCAGCAGGTAGTTGATGTTGATCAGGTAGTGAGCCGACACCGCATCGTCGATCACCCCATCGACCTCACCCAGGCTCAATGCCTCGAGCGCGCGCAGCGGCGAGATAAAGGGCAGGACCTGGCTGTTCGGATAAGCGGCGGAGACTTTTTCCTCGGCACGATAGCCGGCAAATACGCCCAGCCGGGTGCCGGTTTTCTCTGGGTCGAAGGGGCGGCTCTCGGCTGTTACCAGCACGGGTTGGTTCGGTTCATAGGCCTGGGTCAGTAGCAGGCCGTGGTCCTCGGCATCCACCGCGGAGCCACCGCCGACCAGGTCGATCTCGCCATTGTGCAAGGCGGCCAACGCCGCCTGCCGGGAAGCAAACAGACGGACGTGAGGGGGGACTTCGAACAGCAAGGCCAGATAGTCCGCGGTGATTCCCTGAAAGCGATTGACGTCGAGCATGCCCAGCGGCGGGTAGTCGGGCAGTGCCACGCCGATCGTGAGCGGACCTCTGCTTGCCAGCCACTGGCGGTCTGCTTCGCTCAGCCATGGTCGGCTGGTCACTGCCACCCTTGCGATAAGCGAGATGTCTGATTCCTGCGCGAGCAGTAGCGGCGATGGAGCAAGTAACAGGCAGAGAACGACAATCCGACAGCACGCTGGAATCATGGAATACCTTCCTGGAATTCGAACCCCGGCAACCGGCGCAAGCGGGCCATTGCCCCACGAACAACAGCATCACCCTCTTATGGAAAGTGACGCTTTGATCTGTGGCAAATAGGGGATGGATCAAGAGTGATCCGTCGGTATTCTAGCCGGGCGCCGGCTGTTGTGAAATCAGCGGCGAGAACCTCTCTTGAGCGGCCTTCCATTTGCTCTCTGGCGCGCTCGGAAAAGCTGGATAACAGCGGGCTGGCGACAGAGATCCGGCCGGGCTGGGAACAGGTCGGCGAGCAAAAGGATTTGTGCCCGCCGCCAATAGCAATCAGTTGTAGTTGATAACGAAGCTCATGGTCGCATCGCCTTTGCCCGGTTTCATCTCGTCCCCTGTCGGAGCGTACTTGGCTTTGCCGGAGAATCGGTAAATGGAGCCATCGGCAGCATCCCTGTTCCAGTCGAGAGCGACGGATCGGGCGATGTCGAACGGCAACTTGACGCCCTTGTCGTTGACCAGGGAAATTCCCCCCCCCGATGCGACACCGGACTGGCCCAGATTGGAAAGCTTGAGCATGCCGTCGGCCTGGGAGGTGCCTTCGAAGTAGACTTTCACCGGAACTTTTGCACCAGACGTCAACCCGCTACAGCGCACATCGAAGTTGAACGGCACCTCCCTGGCGCTACCATTCTTGATGTGCTGGATGGTTTGTTTACCCATCTGCACATTGACCGCCGCGCCCACCGACTCGCATCCGGAAAAATACACATCGTTGACCAGTTCGGTAGTGCCTTGCCCTTTGACCTGAAGGGCAGCACCTCCGGCTACCCAATCTATGGTGAACGCCATGGGTACACTTTTTCCTGACTCTACATCGCGGCCCGTGCGGATGATCCTCGTTACTAGATACGAAGGGAGCGCCTTACCTCCCAAGTTATGAAGCCCCTGGCTATAGAAAGGACACACCAAAGAACCCCACCAGTTCAAACAGAATTGAACGCCAAGGCCTTTGACACCTGTTTCATAAACCTTAGGTATCGCCGATGGTTTCAGTGCAGTACTGATGCGGATAGTGAGCTCCTGGTAATCATCAGAGCACGTAAAAGAACCACTCCAGAGCCTCACCTCATGCCTGGCAAGTTCCCCTCCAATAGGAGCTTCCTTAATGGCGGCCTGAGAGGGTAAAACGATGTCCAGCGCTCGCGGGATATCTGGATACGTACAAATTGCAAACGCCTCCCGAACAAACAGACCGGATAAAAACATCAAGACAAGTACCAGTTTTCGCATATAAATAGAATTCCTTCCCACGCCCCGTTAAGTGTCCGAGTACAAATCGATGATGGCCAAAAGAAGTAGCAAGAAAGTTTCCGTCGCTACCAAAAAGACGCCAAACCTCAGCCGGAGATAGTGCTGTCGTATTTGAGGATTCCGCCGTAATCACCAATGACTTCGAATTCAACCTTGAGGTCGTTGGCCTGGACGCCGTTCGGCAGTTCGGGAATCTCGACCTGGGCAGTGGTGGTCGGCGCGACCATATCGATCGGTGCAGTGAAACTCTTGCTTCCCATCCGCAACGTGATCGCGGCAAAAGACTGATGGAAAGCCGATGGATTGGTCACTTCCAGATAGGGTTTGCCGTCTTTGGCCAGCAGCCGCCACTTGAGCTGTTGCGGGGCCTGCACGACCTTTCCCGGTAGCCCGGCTGGCCGGTAGAACAGCTTGAGACGCTGCTGCACGGCGATTTGCAGGGTATTGTCCTCCCGGGACTTTTGCGGGACCTCGCGCACGTTCAGCCAGAACACCGACTCCTTGTCGGTCGGCAAGCCCTTGCCGCTGTAGAGGATGCGCAGCACTTGCTGCTGCTCGCCACTCAGGCGCTTGAGCACCGGGGTGAGGGCGAAGGGCACATCCTCGCTCTTGTCAGCCCCCTCTATCCAGGCCTGGAACATCAGGTCCTCGGCCGCGCTGTTCTTGATCACCAGGGAGGCTTCCTTGCTCGGTGCCGCAAGCACCACACGGGTGTTTTCCAGATTGATGCCAGCCTGGGAAGAGGTAGAAAAAAGCAGGGACAAGCTGGCCAGAATCACTCCGGCGATGACTGGAATCTTCACGGTAAATGCTCTACTCCGTGTGAATCGAACGGCTGAGGCCCAGTGTTTCGCCTTAGTGAAAAATATCGATGGCGCGATAAGGCCACTGTGCCGATATGAGTAACGTTCGAATGGATCGTGGGGAGGAAATTTACATGAGATAATTCTTATTATCAGTAGGACGACTCTCAAAATCCCCCTGATTCTGGGCCGTCGCGCCAATATCCAGCGCGGAAATCGTAAGCACAGGCAGCGCCCCCCAGGACGACTCCTTGGGTATTTGCAACCCTGAATTTTCAGGTCGATATGAATGTGCGGCCGTTATTTAAATAATATGACTGCTAACTTCATGCCCCATCGACCTGACTACCGACAAAAACAAACGCAATATAAAAATCTGGAGATCAAGCGAATATAGGTCGACTCCCTCAAGACAAATAACCGCCCCATCATTTATATCCGAACCTCAATTCCAACAATCACCACGCAAAACTTTCAGCGACACTGAAACTTCCCAATACCGCCGCGCCTCGCCTCCAAAAAAGAGGCTAGCCAGAAGCGGTCCGAGCATGCAGCCAAAACAAAAGCAGCGCGGGGTATGGCACAAAGCCCGTCAATGCGGCCCTTTTACAGCGTGAGGCAGGACAAGCCTCAACAGCAGCGAGCAAGAGCCTCCTGCCTCCCCATTCAAACAGGAAAGGGCTAACCACCAGTTAAGAAAGTTCTGGTTTTTTTGCCCCCTGCCTTTTGCTTAATTAATCACCCCGGCCCAACCAGCAAATACAAGCAACTCCCAGAAGGCTCCACAGCCGCGCCAATTAATGCTTGAAGCAAACAAGTCAATCGAACATCGAAAGTATGGAACCCCCTTTAAAGCCCATGACTCGATAAAGGTTTTTCATACCCCATCCAAACAATCGGTCCCAAGTGCACGAAATCCAATTTGGTTGAGAGAAACAGCCCGCGATTGCGTATTGGCGCAGCACCCGACGGACCAAGCGTTCTTCCCTCCTTCTCCCTCACCCCATGGCTTGGGAGGGCTGATACACGGCCTTTCACGATCGCTTCGGAGCAGGCCGTCATTCCTGCTCCGCACCCGTAGTACCCGTTCTGCTGGGGGGACCAGCAGAGTATTCACATAGAGGACGCACCATGAACAAAAGTTATGCATTGATCTGGAACCAGGCCACTGGTTGCTGGAACGTCGCCAGCGAAGGCACCCGGCGCCGGGGCAAATCAAGCCGACTCAAGGTCGTGATCGCCGCCGGCTTCTCGCTGCTGGGCCTGCTGGCCCAAGCCCCGGTCTTCGCCCTGCCGGGAGGAGCGGCGATAGTCGCGGGCGAGGCCGGCATCCACACCAGCAATGACGGCAAACACATGACCGTCGAGCAGCAGAGCAACAAAGTGATCGCCAACTGGAACGACTTCAGCGTCGCCGGCGACGAAAGCGTCAGCTTCCATCAGCCCGGCAGCCAATCGGTCGCCCTCAACCGAGTGGTCGGCACCCAGGGCAGTGATATCCAGGGCCGCATCAACGCCAACGGCAAGGTGTTCCTGATCAACCCCAATGGCGTGGTCTTCGGCAAGTCCGCCCAGGTCAACGTCGGTGGCCTGGTGGCCTCCACCCAGAACATCAGTGACAAGGATTTCCTCGACGGCACCTACCGCTTCACCGGCAACTCCAGCGCTGCCGTGAGCAACGCCGGCCAGATCACCGCCAGCGAAGGCGGCAGCGTCGCCCTGCTCGGCGCCCAGGTCAGCAACAGCGGAGTGATCCAGGCGCAGATGGGTAGCATCGCACTGGGCGCGGGCAAGGACTTCAGTGTCAACTTCGACGGCAACGGCCTGCTCAACCTGCAGGTGAACGGTGCCGCGGTGGATGCCCTGGTGCAGAACGGTGGCCTGCTCAAGGCCGACGGCGGCCAGGTGTTGATGACCGCCAGCAGCGCCAGCAGCCTGCTGAAAAACGTGGTGAGCAACCAGGGCGTGATCGAGGCCAAGACCTTGCAGAACAAGGCCGGCAAGATTGTCCTCGACGGTGGCGACAACGGTATCGTCCAGGTGGCCGGACGCCAGGACGCCAGCGCCCTGGGTGGCCAGGGCAACGGCGGCGTGGTGGAAAACCGCGGCGCCCGGGTCGAAGTGCAGCTGGCCGCGCAAGTGGACACCCGCGCCGACAAGGGATCGACCGGTACCTGGAAGATCCGCTCGGACGAGGTGAGCGCTTCCAAGGCAGAAAACAGCACCCGCGGCCTGGTCATCGGTGGCGGTATCAACGGCAACAACGGAACAGGTGGCACCACCGGTGCTGCCCCGACACTGCATGCCGACACTCTGGCCCAGAACCTGGACCGGACCAACGTCGAACTGAGCAGCAAGGGCAACCTGTCGGTCAACAAGGCGGTTTCCTGGAACAGCGGCAACAAGCTCGGCCTGACCGCCGAACGCGGCGACGTCCAGCTGAATGCGGCATTGAACGCCACCGGCGCCGGCGCAGCCCTGGCCCTGAATGCCGCGCAGGGCGGCATCCGCCTGAATGACAATGTCGCGTTGAGTGGATCGGGAGCCAGCCTGGAGTTGAATTCCAAAAACGGCCACAGCCTCAAGGATGACAAGAGCGTCACCCTCTCCGGTGCGGATGCCCGCTTCAGTGCCAACGGCGAGTCCTACCAGGTGGTGCAGAACCTGAAGCAACTGCGCGATATCGAAAACAACTTGAATGGCCGCTATGTGCTGGGTAACAAAATCACCGGCCAAGGTAGCTTCAAAACCCTTGGCGAAGACAGCGCCTTCACCGGTGCCCTCGATGGCCTGGGCAATACCATCAGCGATCTGTCGATCTATGGCACCACCGCCTTTGTCGGACTGTTCAGCGCGAACCTGGGTCAGATCAGCAACCTGAACCTCGAACGCATTTCAACCAATGGCTCCTCCTCCAGCTACAGCATCGGCACCCTTACCGGGTTGAATATGGGCAGCATCCGCAATGTCAAAGCCAAGGATATACGGGTGACCGCGGGGTCTTATTTCAACTCCCTGGGTGGCCTGGTCGGTCTCAACCTGAACGGCGAAATCGCCAACGCCTCGATCAGCGGCCAGGTGATCGGCAACAGGTACACCATGGCAATGGGTGGCCTGGTGGGTGAAAGCGTCTCCAACCCCGATGGCACGGCGAGAATCACCAATAGCCATGCCGATATCACTCTCGCGGGCCAGGCGAATGATGGTTTCAGAAGCGCGGGTGGGTTGGTGGGCTCGAACCGCGACAGCGTCATCGCCAACTCCTCCAGCACCGGCACGATCAACCTCGCCGGCGTCAACCTGAACATCGGCGGCCTGGTCGGGGAGAACACCGGCAATGGCCGCATCAGCAACTCCAGCTCCAGCACTAATGTCTCGGCTAGCCAGGCGCGTCGGATCGGAGGCCTGGTCGGGTTCAACCAGGGTTCGCTGGTCAACGCTCACGCCAGCGGCGAGGTCACCGGCAATGGCACGGAAGCGATCGGCGGCCTGGTGGGCAAGAATCAGGGTGGCCGAATCGCCAACAGTTCTGCCAGCGGCAAGGTGTCCGACCTGTACGGTAAAAATGTGGGCGGCCTGATTGGCCACAACCAGGGCGGCCGCATCGATAACGCGTCGGCCTCTGGCACAGTGAAGGGCGGCAGGAATGCCAATATCGGCGGCCTGATCGGCACGAATCAGAACGGTTCGATCAGCAACAGCTCGGCCAAAGGCAATGTGTCCGGTCTGTACGGTAGCAATGTGGGTGGGCTGATTGGCTACAACCAGAACAGCCGTATCGATAACGTAACGGTCACCGGCACGGTGAAAGGCAACGACAGGGCAAACATCGGCGGACTGATCGGCTATAGCGAAAAGTCCTCCATCGCTAATGCCTCTTCCACCTCCCTGTCTGTTACAGGCGGCGATGATGCCCATATCGGCGGTCTCGTCGGCCATAGCCAAAATGACAATATCGCCAACTCATCGGTATCCACCACCGTGACCGGCTACCACCATAGCCAAATCGGCGGCCTGGTCGGTTACAGCAAAAACACCGATATTACCAACACCTCGGTATCCGCCATGGTGAAGGGCCGCAACGATAGCCTGGTCGGCGGTCTGGTCGGTCACAGCCAGGATAGCCGTATCAACAATTCCTCGGCATCGGTCACGGTGGAAGGCGGCAACAATAGCCAGGTCGGCGGCCTGGTCGGCTATAGCCAAGGTAGCGATATCAACAATGCCAAGGTATCCGCCACGGTGAGCGGTGGTATAAGCAGCCTGGTCGGCGGCTTGGTCGGCAGGCAGCAGGGCAAGGTCGGCAATGCCTCTGTCGAAGGCTCGGTCAAAGGCGGCGCTCAAAGCAACGTGGGAGGTCTGGCCGGGCAGAATGAAGGAGAAATCAGCAACTCCAGAACTACCAGCAACCTCAGCGGCGGTTTTGGCGCACGCATGGGCGGGCTTGCGGGGGTGAACTTCGGCAAGGTGAACCTGTCATCGGCAGGCGGCAAGGTCAATGGCTCTGCCTCCGCCGGACAGTTCTACGGTGGTCTGTTCGGTTTCAACTTCAGCTCGAATCTGCAAACCAACAACAGTGTCTTTGGTGAAGCGACCAAGGTGCCGCCGGTTGGCATGCAGTTCTAAGAGCAGAAACCCTGCCCCTCGTCATAGGGGAGCAGGGCTTGTTGTCTGAATGAAAAAAAGGGGGCAATGATTCAGCCGAATCATTGCCCCTTTTTTTTATCTGCCTCCTCTCGGCGCCCTCCTCCCGGACTCTACTTCTCGACCGCGGCCTCAACAGGGCCGACACCCGAAACGCTGGACCGGGTGAGGCGGTAGATGGATGCGCAGTAGAACAGCAGCGCCAAGGTCGCCAGCAAGCCGCCGGCCAAGCCGATGTAGGCGAACCCGAGCTGGCCCCCTACCCAGCTGCCAAGCAGTGCGCCGCCACCGATGCCGATGTTGTAGATCCCCGAAAACAGCGCCATTGCCACATCGGTCGCGTCCGGCGCGAGCACCAGGACCCTGGATTGCAGCGCCAGCCCGAAGCCCATGATCGCCATCCCCCAGATCAGGCTGAGCCCGCCCAGATACGAAACCTCCCCGCTCAACGGCAGCAGCAATGCCAGGCACAGAATGAGCAAGGCCACCGTCACTAGCAGAAAGCGCTGTGGGCTGTAGCGGTGAAACCTGCTGAACAATAGCGAGCCGACAATACCCGCCCCACCGAACAGCAGCAGGATGAGGGTCACCACATCACCACTCAATCCGGCTACCCCCTTGATGAAAGGCTCGATGTAGCTGTAGGCAGTGAACTGCGCGGTAACCACCAGGGCCGTCAACACATAGAGCGCCACCAGCGCAGGCCGCTTGAACAATATTGGCAGGCTCCTGAGAGAACCCGAGTTCTGGCTGGGCAACAACGGCAAGCTCCTGGCCAGCCAGAACACCAGCACAGTGGCCAGGCCGGCAATCACGATAAAGGTGGTGCGCCAGCCCATGGCCTCGCCCAGCAATCGGCCGAGGGGAATACCCAGCACCATCGCCAGGGAAGTACCGGTGGCCAGCAAGCCCAGGGCCTGGACCTGTTTTCCCGGTGGCGCCAGACGCACCGCCAGAGACGCGGTGATGGACCAGAACAGCGCATGGGACAAGGCCACACCGATCCGGCTCAGCAACAGCATGCCAAAACTCGTGGCCAGCCCCGACAGGATGTGGCTGGCGATAAACATCCCGAACAGCACGAGCAACAGCTTGCGCCGCTCGACGTTGCGCGTCAGCAGCATGACCGGCAGCGAAGTCAGGGACACGATCCAGGCATAGAGAGTGAGCATCAGGCCGACCCGGTCCGTCGACAGATCGAAGCTGCTGCCGATCGAGCTCAACAGCCCGACGGGAACGAACTCCGTGGTGTTGAACACAAAGGCCGCCAAGGCCAGTGCGATGACTGCCCGCCAATTACCCTTAGTTGTCGCCACGCAGATACTCATTTAAAGGTTGCACCACGCTATCGATGGTCAATCAGGCCCGGACCGTCGCAAACCCCGTGCCAAGCGCACACTCACAAAGGCTGGGCGCATGGTCGGGAGCATGCAGGCGCCGAACAGGACTGCGCCAGCGTACAGGACAAAGGGAAAAACAGCGCCATCCCGCGCTACAGGGGACAAATGGACCGAAGCTCGGCCACTGCCGACAGAAACGAAAAAAGGGTCCCGAATGGGACCCTTTTTCGATGAACTACAGACCTTTGAAAATCTGTAGCTCTATGTTTGGAGCGGGAAACGAGTCTCCCATCAACGATATAACTAACTGATTCCAAAGGACTTTTTTGTTAGCCCGTCGAATCAATGGACCGAATTATGGACTAATCGAGCAATCTTGGCAACCCCACCCACAGAAGAAATACGCAAGGCGTGTGCCGATTGCCAGTTCTTTGGTCCACAGTGGCGCAGGCGCATCCCCCTCCCCCCCCTCTAAACGTAGATCACACGAAAAACGGGCACAACAAGTGTAGCGCCCGCTAATGCGATGTCCTTCGCTTCCGAATCGGCTACTGGATATCCCCATACGAACCCCAGCCGGGCGAGTAGCTCAGGTCCACCAGCACACGGACGTTGCGGTTGTTGCCCAGCGCCTTCCGATAGTCCATGCTTTTCCAGCCATACGTCGCCTCCATCGCCGCCTAGTCCGGGCGCGGCGACATGCCACCGATGCGATCGACGATCACCGTGCCATGGGACAGTTCCTCGCCAAGAGGGACCCGCAAGACCAGATGCATCTCGGTGGTACTGGACATGTTGACCAGATCCGAGGTCTCGCCCCAGGCAGTGACAAGTTCCTCGCTGTTCCACAGGCTGAGTGCGGAATCACCGCCGACATCGCTCTTGACGAAGTCCTGCACCTGTTCGGCATTGATCCGTTCGACAAAGCCGGCAACCTCTTCAGTGGAGAGCTTGCACTCGATCAGGCGCGACAGGGTCGATGACGTGCTTTCCTAGGCCTGGGTGAGCGCCGGGGCAAGCAGGGCCAGTAGTGCGGCAGCTGCGATGGTTCCAATATTCACGCTCATGGCGTCCCTGCAGTTGGGGGTGCATGCATCCGGATCTGTGAAAGCGCGGCCATTCTAGTTGGAGTTTCCCTGCGTCTGTGCCTTGCGGAACACCCAATCGCGCGGAATTCGTTGCCAACGATAGTGCCGTAGCTGGCCTCGCAGCAGCCACTGTTCGACCTCCGAGGCAGCTGTGCGGGCTGGGCGCGCGCCAGCCGACAATGGCTTCTCCTTTCATCACTGCGGGGGATACCGACGAAGGGCGGCTTCCGATCGCTCTGGCGGGATCATGTCGGCAGTGGCATAGGCGCGTGCCTTTACACGGAACGGGGCGATACTTCCGGTAAGGGCGACGCCAATGGAGAGGGAAAATGCGATCAAAGCCAAGGCTTTCATCGTAGGTTCATGCGGTGGTGAGCTTGTTCTTCTTCAGGAATTTCTGTCGTGCGTTCGGGGGCCGTCATGGAGGCACCAGATGGCAGGTATCCCTCGCGGCAGAGGGGATTCATCACGCGTTCCCAGCCTCCGGACCCTGAGCAGCTGAAACACCCTGCGCAGAAAAGCGGAAGTACGGCACAGACAAAGAGTTGTGCGAGAGGTTTGATGCGCTTTCCATGCATGTGTTGCTCCTGCTGTCTACGGGAGTGTCAGTATCTTTGTGTTTAAGACACTCAGTGCCTGATCCTAGGGAGGATAAGACGTGTCGATGCTATCTCAGCGATACGGGTCAGTGAAGCTTGGGACGGTTCACGTTGGGTAGCCCTGCCCGGGGCGAATGAGCTATAACCCCATTGCCTTCATAAAACGGAACCCCTCCCTTGGCCCTTACGACCCTTAAATCGCTAGACGCCGAAATCAAACTGCTCGAAGCCCAAAAGAAGCTGGTGGAAAAGCGTGACGGCGAGGTGCCCAAAGCACTGGCCGTGCTCCAGAAGTATGCGAAGGTCCTCAGTACTGCCCAACGTCGTCAGGTGGCCAAGCTCATTGGCGAAACCATCGACGCTACACCTGCGCGCACCGCCAGAGCCGCCGTTGGTGTCCGTCGGGGCCGAAAGCTCGGAAAAGTGGCGCCGAAATACCGACTTCCTACCGGTGAAACATGGGCGGGGCGCGGGCTGACACCCAAGATATTTGCCACCTGGGCGAAGTCCGCCGATGGCAAAGCCTGGGCGAAGACCAACCCGGGCGCCAAGTTCCCGCCAGCCGAGGGCACTGTGAAGGACTCCTCCAAGGTGGTTAAGAATGCGGGCGAGGCTCCGAAAAAGACCGCTCGGAAAGCCGTCAATAGACCCACTAAGAAAGCCAGGAAAAAGGCCGACCAGAAGGTCTGATCCAGCTCGGGCTCCTGTTTACGACGCCCTTCTGATGCACCAGAACAAACTGAGTGGAAGCTGCGTGATTGACACCGGGCACTTCCGGAACATGTAGAGCGTGGTCCACCTGGTCCGCGCTGCAATCGATGCGTCGGAGATTGACTTGACCGATATCTACTCATTTGGCCTATGCCTTGCCCTGGCACTGCTCGCATTGAAGCAGTGCCAGGATTCACGCATCGATTGGGCGACATCTATTCGCTCTGGCGCAAGTCTTTCCTGGTAGCAGATATCGTGCTCTGCGGGCCCCTCCGAGAGCGATCAGGCTTGCCCAACGGGAACACCTAAGGCGCCCACCTCTGAATCCTGAGCGAATGGTCGCTGGTTCGCACGCGCAGCGCTGAGCTCTCGCGTTAGGGAACGTTCTGAAAATACGGCAGATTAATCCCGAAATGTCTCTGCGTCGTGGCAGCCGAGCTGTCCTGGTGTATGAAGTCATAAATCATGCCTCGGCCCATTCCGTGCAGACTAATTCGACGGAGCGGACTAGTGGGTGGTGGGTAGGACAAGCACTGGCGTCCCAACGCCCTCTGACTTCTCCGGCATGAGGATGTGCAATTCAAACGATGGGGCTTGTGCGAAGGCGAATGACATGATCGTGCTGCGATGATCGATTGACTTCGTATTGAAGAAACGCATTTCTATGGAGATGCCTCTACTCGGGGCCATGCGGCTCTTCAAGATGCGATAGAGGAGCGTGCGCACTACGATAAGGAATAACTACAGAAATGATGGCGTCCTTCTGATTAGCCTCAGAAATGCCGGACCTCCTTGGTGCCTAGGCCTCGCTCTGTTCGATCGAACTGAAGAGCCCCTGCAGAACAACAAGGAGCACATAGATGAACATTCGGCAGATTCAGTATTTCCTAGTTGTTGCAGAAGAGCAGAACTTCACGCGCTCTGCAGAAAGGGTCCACATCCACCAATCAGCACTTTCTCGGGTCATAAAAGAACTAGAGGAAGAGCTTGGCGTCGCCCTCTTCGAACGAGGCAAGGGCAGAATCCGACTGACCTGGTCTGGCGAGGTATTTCGCGAAGATGCCCGGCGCCTTCTCTCATTTCTAAAGAGCGTGCGCTCGCGAACCAAAGCCGCCGAGCATGGCTATCGCGGACACTTGCGCATCGCCTTGACTGACGGACTAGCTCAGCCTCGAATGACGGAACTACTCTCCAGGTGTCGATCGGAGGAGCCTCTCACTGAGATACGCGTGCTGGAGATGACGGCAAAAGAAATGTTCCAAGCCCTCAAGTTCGACCAAGTTGATGCCGGCTTCACTACTCTTGCCGGCTGCGAAGCGGAAGGGCTTATCAAAGAGGTGGCGTGGACTGACCGATTAGTGTTTGTGATCCCGTCCCATCACCCGTTGGTGACGAGAGATAAGCTGCCACTGAGCGAAGCCATCCAGCATCCGATGATCATGTGCGACCCGGAACGCTGCGAGGGGGGATACGATGTCCTGAACCGAGTCTTTCGCAACGCTCGGCTTCCCGAGCCTATCGTGTCAGCCTATGTGTCTGGTCACGAGACAACGATGATGTTCGTTGCCGCAGGATACGGCATCGGCTTGGCACTCGAATCACAAGTGGCACTCTACTCCCATCCGAGTGTGGTCATCAGGGAAATACGGGATGAGGTTGCGGATGCAGAGACCTTGCTAGTGAGGCCGGATCGTCCCGCATCGCCTGAACTTGACCGTTTCGTGCAACGCATGAAGAAGGTCGGCAACACAGAAACGTAGACGCACCGCACAAATCTATCAACTTCTGTGCCAGTCGATGGCCGAAAAGTTATGCAAAATTCGACTGGCCCTATCGTTGTTTCACGGGTACTTCTTCGCGCGATACAGCCCTCCTGTGCACCTTTTTTAACCATGCGCGTGTGCCTGGGTGCCCAGAGCCCTAGCGAGTCCACGACGAGTTCTTCCATCATCGACACTGCCATATTCGTCAGTGATGATGCGCGAAGAGCATGCCCTAATTGGCGGATGGCTCAAACAGCAGCAAGTAAGCTCAATCTCGCTATTTCTAAAAGCAACGATGCGGCCAGACTCTCATTACAACAGTGACAGAGGTCTGGCAGAACACACAACGAAAAGAATAGGGAGTGTTGTCGTTCCCGATTGATCAGGGAAGCCAGTGCGTTGGTGTCTCCTAATACGTGTCACGACCAAGCGATGCCACCGAGCATTAAGGAGTGATCACGATGTTGCAGAAGAACGAAGCTGAGGCACATCCCGTAGAACGCGAGCGCCGCATCCTCCGCCGGCCTGAAGTCGAAGCCAAGACTGGCTTCAAACGCGCACACATCTACAACCTTATGCAGGAAGGGAAATTCCCAAAGCCCATACGGCTTGGGATCCGGGCAGTCGGTTGGGACTCATTCGAAATCGATCAATGGATCGCCGAACGCTTGCTAGAGCGAGCCTGACCATGCTGGTCCTATCCGTGATCTCCACGAAAGGCGGCGTTGGCGCAACCACGGTCGCCGCGAATTTGGGTGGCATTGCTGCTGACGCAGGTCTCCGTGTGCTGCTGCTCGACCTCGACATGCAACCAACTCTCTCCTCCTATTATCAGCTCGCGCACCGAGCTGAGAGCGGAATCTACGAGCTACTTGCCTTCAATGAGCGAAACCTCAAGGCATTGGTGTCTCGCACCACCATCGATCGCTTGGACGTAATTCTCTCGAACGATGGGAACCGCCAGCTCAATACGCTGCTGCTTAACGCTCCCGATGGCAGGCTCAGGTTGCGCAACCTGTTATCGAACTTCGAACCCTACTACGACCTGGTGCTTATCGACACTCAAGGCGCGCGCAGCGTGACGTTGGAGATGGCAGTACTCGCCTCCAGCCTCTGTGTCTCACCTGTCACACCGGAAATTCTTTCAGCCCGTGAGCTTCGGCGCGGCACATTGCAATTGATGGAAGATATTGCGCCGTACAGCCGTCTAGGGGTCGACCTTCCACCTCTGCACCTACTGATCAATCGAATGCCGGCGGTATCAACCAATGCCAGATTGATCCGGCAGGCGTTGCGGCATTTGTTCCAGGAAAGGCCTGGAATCCAAATACTTCGAAGCGAAGTTCCTGCAAGCGAAGCCATTCAGCGTGCGGCAGTGCGGGGGCTGCCAGTCCACCGCGTAGAAACGCGGCGTCCAACGGGCCGCGTATCGCCTGCAGCCCTGGAGGTAATGCAGGGACTGGGCAGTGAGCTCTTTCCTCAATGGAAGGTGCGTTTCGACAGTGTGACCGGCAAGACTGCACCGGGAGGCGTCCATGGCTAATGCGCGGAATCTGTGCCGCGGGCACAAGCAGCTACTACCGCTCGTCGAATACGCCCTGAAGGAGGGCTGGACTGTAAATCGTACGCCGGGGGGGCACTTGCGGTTCGTCAAGCCCGGCCTGCCTCCGATCTTCACCAGTTCGACCGTCAGCGATCACCGTGGTGGACGCAATGCCCAAGCCATGCTGAAGCGCGCTCAGCGTCAAGCTGAGGCAGACGCTGACGACAACAAGATCGATACGGACTACGGAGGGGATCGCTATGGCTGACATCTCCACCCAGGGCATGGCGGAAAAGCTACTCAGTGAAGGGTTCACCCACAATGGCCCCGTCGCTGACACACTTTCCGATCCTATCGTCGACACCCACATGGTCGTCACGCTGGACGAACTGCGCCCGTACGAACTCGACCCGCGGCTCACACGAAACCCTCGCTATGACGAGATCAAAGCCTCGATCCATGAACGCGGACTCGACGCTCCGCCGCCGATCACTCGGCGACCAGGCGCTGCGCACTACATCATCCGCAACGGCGGCAATACCCGGTTGGCAATACTGCGCGAGCTCTGGTCCGAGACCAAAGATGAGCGTTTCTTCCGAATTGGCTGCCTGTTCCGCCCCTGGCCTGAGCGTGGCGAGATCGTCGCGCTGACTGGCCACTTGGCTGAGAACGAACTTCACGGTGGGCTGTCTTTCATCGAGCGCGCTCTCGGGGTGGAGAAGGCCAGAGAGCTGTACGAACAGGACCTGGGCAAGCCCCTGTCGCAATCCGAACTCGCACGGCGGTTGAAGAGCGATGGCTACCCTGTGCCCCAGCCCCATATCAGCCGCATGCAAGAGGCGATTCAGTATCTCCTGCCCGCCATACCCAATGTGCTCTACGGCGGCCTGGGGCGCCACCAGATTGAGCAACTGACCAGTCTGCGCCGCGCGGGCTCTCGCATCTGGGAAGCCCATTCCACGGCCGATCAGCCGGCTCTAGACTTCTCGTCGCTGTTCCAGGACGTGCTGATCCAGTTCGACACCGCCGCAGGAGCCTTCTCTGTGCAGCGGGTGCAAGACGAACTTCTGGGCCAGATGGCTGATCTGCTCGAAGTGCAGTACGACACCCTGGCTATCGAAATTATCGAAGCGGAGAACCGCTGGCAGCTACTGCATAGCGAGCCGGAGCCTCTGCCTTCTGCGGTAGCGCCAACATCCGTGCCCTCGGCCACGCTGCCTGACGCCACCCCGCCCAGTTCAGAGAAGCGTGTCGATCCCGCCTCCTCCCAGGACAAGGACGTTGATGCCAACACAACACCGATCGGTGTTACGTCTACAGCAGCCAGCGAAGAACTGCCTCTTCAGTACGACAAGGACCCGCCGGAGCCAAGCGACACTTCTTCATTGAACGCGCATCTCGTCTCTCCAGTCGAGAGCTCGGACCGATTGCAGTCAATCCAGCGCCTGGTCTCCGAACATCTCGGCGAGGCACCGCCAGATTTCAAAAGCAACGTCCTGCAATCCATACCGGTGCAGGTTGACGGCCTGTATCCCATCACTGACGTGTGGTACATCGAACCCGGTCTGGATGAACCCGAACGCCTGAGGCTACATATCGCGCAGTTCGCTCGTGAGATCGCGCAAGAGGCAGGTCACGCCGGCGTCATATGCCCTGTCACGGGTGGCCTCGGCTTCTTCTGTGAGCTCTCCTCCACCGATGAGGTCGGCGCAGCGTCCGTGTTCGCCAGGGCGGTACTGACGCTGCTGGATGCCCTGAGTTCTCCTTACCAGCCCCTCTCGAGCGTCAGCCCTACGAGCGACACTAGCCAACTGGTATGTGACCTCGCCCCCCTGCTGCAGGGCGGTGAGCTCCGTCAGCCACTGTTGGAACCGCCGGCGCGCATTAGCGACGCCGGCTTAGTCAAGTTGTTCAGGCTACTGCGGCTTGCGCGCAGGCTATTTGAACTTGAATCCGGCACCTCAGCAGTGGCCGACACTGAAGTCATACCAGAACCGTAAGGGGACCGACTATGGCTGGACCGCACCCCCTGAATCAGGCAGTGATCGCGCAGGTGCTTCACGACTTGCGCAACGGTCAACTGCGCCGGGCCAAATCGATGGGATTCGAGGACGACGACCTGCGCATACTCAAGGATCCGGCCATGGTCAGCCTGCTCGCCAATGCGCTCGTCAATTGGTGTTCCGTTATGGTCAATCGCGATGTTCTTCGCCACTTGCTGAGACAGGTCGAAGAGGACTCCAAGCAGTTGCGGGACGTGGATCGTCTGCTGCGTCTAGGCGCGAGCACTGAGTTGATCGGCCGCTTCTTCGGCTACACCCATCAAGAAACGGCGGTACGCCGTGATGTGCTGGGCCTGCCGAAACGTCGGGGACGGCACCCGGTTCTCACCGAGGGTCAGGACACCGACCTGTGGAGGCGTTGGTCACAGCAGTTGAAGCAGCGCAATATCGATCGCAATGACGAAACCGCCATGCTCTCACTTGCGGCAGATCTTGCCGAGGCGACCGAGTTGCCGTTGTCGGTCATCTGGAGCGCAATTCGCGGATGGCTTGCTGAAGGACTCAGCTGAGTATGTCCGGGACACGCCGCGACGACGAGCCGATTTCATTAGGTGATCTGTTCAATGAGGCACTTGGGCATATTCTTCAGCCCCCGCCGCCCGCACCTGAGCCATCAACAGCGCCTGGCCAAGCCGACGGGTTCATCTTCAGCGGCAACCGGCACGACAGTGTGCCGCGCGCGCTACTGCTCGACAAACGCCTGACACCGCTCGAGCGCAACGCCTGGCAGGCCCTGAGGCTGATGCTCAATGACGACGGCATCACCGCATTCCCTACATACGACCAGTTGGCCCCGTGGCTTGCTTCCATGCCATGCACTGATCGGGCCTCGCATGAAACCGTGGCACGGGCCCTGACCTTGCTCAGGCTGACACGGTGGATCAGTTTGGTACGCCGACGGCGCGATCCGCCTACTGGCCGAATCCAAGGCAACCTGTATGTGCTTCACGATGAGCCGCTGACACTGTTCGAAGCCATTCAATTGGATCAGGACTATTTGGGCCTGGTCAGCAACGCCTTGGCTCACGCTAGCAAGTCCATTCAACGTGTCGGAGTGCACACGCTGAAGGAAATGTCCGAGGACCCTCAACTTCGTGGGAAAACACTGCCGAGCCGGATCCAAGTACTCACGCAACGCCTCAGCGAACAAGGCTGGGTATGTCGGAAAAATTATCCACAGGATGACGGCGAATACGAATCCGAAGAGGGGGCCAAGAGCCTTCTTCGGAAGGATTCCCACACCACTTCGGAATCCGAAGCGGGTGGCAAAGCGAGAAAAAACGACAGCGTTCGGAATCCGAAGACCGATAGTACTGTACGTATAGAAAGCAATATAAAAGAAGTACGTACTGTACCGCGTGCACAGGCAACTCTTCGCTTTCCAGAGCGCTTTCTGCGCCTGAAGGCTGAGCAGCAGACAGGGGCATTGGCCGCGCTGCAGCCTGTCGATCCGGCATTGCACCAAGCCATCCTGGATGAGTGGCAGACGCGGTGCCAGGACAGCGGGATCCGCAACCCGGCAGGCTACCTGTTCGGCATCATCCAGAAAGCGATCCGTGGGGAATTCCAACCCTGGGCTGCGCAGAAGCCAAGCTCCAGCCCCCCAGTGGAGAAGGTCGAGCCGCAGGTCAGTGTCCCAGCCTCACCGGATGTCGCGCGGGCGCACATCGATCGCCTGCGCTCGATCCTGAAACTTCCGTAGACGCGGCCGATGTCTGAAGTAGGGATTCTGGTGGCTTCCACCTGGGGCTATACCCCAGGTATAGCGCAACACACTGCTTTCCAGCGTGACCTCGGACAGCCCGAACATGAGTCGGCATGGCGAGTGTCCACCCAGTTCCGACGACGCCTATACCCCGGGTATAGCGCAACATACTGCCTTCCAGCTTGACCTCAAGCAGCCGACCATGTGTCGGCACGACGAGCGTCCACCCAGTTCCAGCGACGCCTATACCCCGGGTATAGCGCAACACACTGCCTTCCCGGCGAGCCGCAAAGCCAGAAGGAAAGTCCGAGGACTTGTCACAAATATGGCGGGCCGCGTGTGCAGTTTGATCACTGACGGCCTTCCGGTTGAAGCCGATGCTGGCGACTCGAAACACCACAACGAGTCGTCACACATGGCAAACGAACCAGAATCCCTGCAGTTGAACCTCGGTTCCCTGCGCAGCGCGATGTCGCTGACGCTTCACACCCACCACGCCTCGCGCATCTGGCATGGCCGCGCCCCCTCTGAAGACCGTGCCGGCATCGTCGGCCTCAACGGCTACATCTCAATCATGAACAAGATGAAGCGGGGATCCGAGCAGGACGATCCCTACTCAGACTGGTGGATGCTTCGGGTCGAAGAGAAGCTGGAACAAACACGCACCACCCTGCAAGCTTTGCGTGAGCAAGTGGACCTGGCCCTCACCGACGTGCCCGCGGCTATGTCCATCGGGGAGAATTTGAACGTTCAGCCAGTGAAGCTCCCCCTGTTCGTCAACGCCCAGCTCGGCTTCATGGCCGTCTACCTGCTCGCGGACTATGACGAGATCGCCCGCAAGCTGATCCTGGCCCACCACACCGCGCTAATCGATCGCAGCACTCTCGAGCGCTGGCTCAACGAAGGCGCGCACGCACTGCGCAGCCTCTTCGCTATGGCACAGCAGTACCGCTACTCCGGGACCCAGCGCGACGACTTTGCCGCCAACAATGCCGCCGCACGCCTGGCACTGGAGAAGTTTGGCGAGCTTCCACAGGACGTGCTCGAAGGTACCCGGCGTAGCCGTTTCGCCCCGCCATTGCCACGACGCACCAACCTGCGCGTTGACGCTGATGCCGTCAATGCAGAGCCTGACAGCAGCATTGATGCAGAGCGTGGCGAGTCCGGTGCCGAGGATGAGCCAGCACCGGGATCTGAAGACGAGGACCACCCGGCATGAACCACTCGGGATCCACTCCACGGCGCATCGCCCCGCTGGAACAGGCTGACTTCCAGTGTCTGGAACATGCAGCCTACCTAAAAGGCCTTTTAAGGCCTTTTAAGGGTAAGGGAGCGCTAGCGACCTGGGCCAGCCAGTGTGGCGCATTGAGGGACGACCTCATCGCCCTGGCGCAACGACGGGTACTCGCTCGGGCACGGGCGCATCCCTTCAACTTGTTGCCCATACAGCTGGCCCAACAGACAACTGGCGCAGGCACGGTCTTCCTTCGCTGGCGCAACCTGGATCGCTCAAACATGGGCGTGGCGCTCTGGCAAGCATTGATTGCCAGTCCTACTACGCCGCCATCGCTGATCGACGACTTGTATGAACTGGAGCAGCAGCGTGTGCTGCTCAACATGCACATCAGTTTGACCCACAGCCTCGCTCGCCAGGCCGCCGAGTGCGCCAGCAAGTTTGCGCTGGCCGAGGAAACCTACCTGCACCGGTGCGAGCAGGACAACCGCGTTGCGCCAACCCGACCAAGCGATTGAATGCGCCAATCCGGCGACCTGCGCCAACCGGGTTGTCAGATGGCCCAACAGCACCTGTGCCGCTGCCCCCAGCGGCAAGGCTTCAACCATGAGGAATTCACCATGAGCACCCACTTTTTCGGCGAAGGCAACATCGGATCAGCACCCGAATTTCGCGAGTTTCCCAACGGCAATGAGGAGCCGCGCCGGTTGCTGCGTCTGAACGTCTATTTCGACAACCCGGTACCCAGCAAGGATGGAAGTTTCGAGGATCGCGGCGGATTCTGGGCGCCCGTCGAGATCTGGCACAAGGATGCAGAGCATTGGAGCACCTTGTACCAGCGCGGCATGCGCGTTTTCGTCGCTGGCCGTCAGGAACGGGACGACTGGAAGGACGCTGACGATAGGCCTCAACACACGCACAAGATCAACGCCCGTAACATTGGCATCCTCCCGTACAGGTTGGACGCGGTCACCATGAAGCCAAAGTCTGAGCCCGGCTCCGGCGACAAGGTGGACGAATAGCTTTTTCTCAGCCGATAGCATCTGCTGCCGCAGCTATACCCCCGGGTATAGCCTGCGGTGGCCATCCCCCGCTCTGGCTCAACCAGATTCCACTGAGTTCCACCCAGTTCCAGCCCACCGGCTGCACATCTCAGACGGCTGACGTTCCCCCTGCTGCGTCCCTGCAACCCCTCCTCATCTACAAACAACTGCGCAAATAACTCGGTACAAACGCGTGCCGCGTTGTTTGCGGTGCCGATGTGCCCCCGAACGCAAGCTGCTGCCTATCGAAGATCTTCCAGCACGGCGTTGAGGAGGCGGTATGCAGTTGTACTTGTGCGAAAAGCCCTCTCAAGGCAAAGACATCGCACGCATCCTTGGCGCATCGCAACGCGGATCAGGCTGCTTCAACGGCCAGGGTTTCACAGTTACTTGGTGCATAGGCCACCTGGTCGAAGCTGCTCCACCGGAGAGCTACGGCGAGCAGTACAAGCGCTGGTCCCTGGAACAACTACCGATCATTCCCGAGCGATGGCAGGTAGACGTCAAGCCGAACACCGCCACGCAATTCAAGGTCGTCAAGGCCCTGCTGGCCAAGGCCAGCCAGCTGGTGATCGCCACCGATGCCGATCGCGAAGGCGAGATGATCGCCCGTGAGCTGGTCGAACTCTGTGCCTATCGCGGCCCGATCAAACGCCTGTGGCTATCGGCGCTGAACGATGCATCGATCCGCAAAGCGTTGGGTGCACTGAAAGAGTCGAACGAGACCCTGCTGATGTACCACTCGGCCCTGGCCCGCTCGCGTGCGGACTGGCTGATTGGGATGAACCTCAGCCGCCTGTTCACAATACTTGGCCGCCAGGCAGGCTATGACGGCGTTCTCTCTGTGGGACGGGTGCAAACACCCACCCTGCGCCTGGTCGTCGACCGTGACCGCGAGATCGCCCGCTTTGTCTCCGTTCCGTTCTGGGTCGTGGACGTGAGTCTCTCTCAGGCCGTGCAGTCCTTTGCAGCGAGCTGGTTGCCGCCCGAAGGACAGGCAGACGCCGAAGGGCGCTGCGTCAACCAAACGGTCGCCCAGCTTGCATCCGATCGTATCCGGGCGGGCGGCATGGCACGGGTCACGTCTGTCTCGACCGAGCGCGTTCGTGAGGTGGCGCCACTGCCGTTTGACCTCGGAACTTTGCAGGAAGTCTGCTCCCGCCGCCTCGGCATGGATGTGCAAGAAACCCTGGATATCGCTCAGGCGCTGTATGAGATGCACAAAGCAACGACATATCCCCGCTCCGACTGTGGCTACCTACCCGAGAGCATGTTTGCCGAAGTGCCGACTGTCCTGGCCGCCCTGGTGGCCACCGAGCCGAGCCTACGCCCGGTCATCGACATGCTCGACCCTAACCTGCGCTCCCGTGCATGGAACGACGGCAAAATCACCGCCCACCACGGCATCATTCCCACGCTTGAGCCGGCGAATCTCGTGGCAATGTCAGAGAAGGAGCAGGCTGTCTACCGGCTGATCCGCTCACACTTCCTTGCTCAGTTCCTGCCTCACCACGAGTACGACCGTACCGTTGTGATGCTCACATGCGCGGGCGAAACCCTACGTGCTACTGGCAAACAGATCATCGTGCACGGATGGCACCAGGTACTCACCGATGCGCCCGCGGATGATGCCGAAGGCGATGTCCCGCAGCGCAGTCAGGTTCTGCCGCAATTGAGCGAAGGTTCACCGTGCCGCGTTGAACAGGTCGCGCTCAAGGCCTTGAAGACCCAGCCACCGCGTCCGTACACCCAGGGTGAACTGGTCAAAGCGATGAAGACCGTGGCCAAGCTGGTCAGCGATCCACGCCTGAAACAGACGCTCAAGGACACCACGGGAATTGGCACCGAAGCCACCCGCGCAAGCATCATCAAAGGCCTGTTGGATCGTGGCTATCTGATCACCAAAGGCCGTGCAGTGCGCGCTTCCGACGCCGCCTTCACCCTCATTGATGCCGTCCCGGCTGCCATAGCCGATCCGGGAACAACCGCTATCTGGGAGCAGGCTCTCGACATGATCGAAGCTGGAACATTGACCCTGGACGCTTTTGTAGTTAAGCAGTCGGCCTGGGTGACCCAACTGATCCAGCAATACAGCCGCATCCCGCTGGCGATCAATGTTTCCCAGGGTCCCGACTGCCCAGTTTGTAGCGCAGCCACCCGGCAACGCAGCGGCAAGAGCGGCGCGTTCTGGTCCTGCTGCCGCTACCCCGAGTGCAAGGGCACCGTCACCATTGAGGCCAAGCGCCATTCGCCGCGCAAATCCAAACGTGCCAAGCCCGGCTGAGCGAAAACAACACTGGCTTCCCAAACCCGCCCCAAGTCTCGCTACGCGAGGCTGCCCAAGCGCACCTAGCCGCTTCTGAAATGGTGTGCGCGACCGGTGCCAACGGCACGGTCGTGAAGACGACCTGTCACCCGCCGCAACCTGCGGCGCCTCTGATCGCGTCTAGTCCCGCCATCCACGGCGGGCCTCCTGACCACTTGCAACGCGAGTCGCCAGGAGGCCCGCCGGGTCGACGGTAATCAGCACCGGTGCCCGCCGGTGAAAAACGGGATCCTTTTGTGCGCGGATGTGCGCCTTCAAATACTGACCCCAGCCACGAAACGGGTCGGGTGTGAACGCTGAAGCAGCGGCAGGCACTGACGACGGCCAAGCCTCTGCGCCAGCCCATGGGTGGCTCCTTTCTCTCTCACCGAAGGCTGATGCCTTCGGTGCGCTTTTCCCGCCCGTACCCCCAAACCGAACCTGGAGAGAAAGCCATGAAGCACCATTCAGCACACGAACCACCCCCACTACGCTACGGCAGTGTTTGCAGCGGAATCGAAGCTGTCAGCCTTGCGTGGCAACCCTTGGGCATGCAACCGGCCTGGTTCTCGGAGATCGAGCCTTTCCCCAGCGCCGTGCTGTCCCACCATCACCCGACCGTTCCCAATCTGGGCGACATGACCGGCATCGCCGACCAGGTCCGCAGCGGTGTCGTGGAAGCCCCCGACATCCTGGTCGGCGGGACGCCCTGCCAATCTTTCAGTATCGCCGGCGCCCGCCAAGGCATGGCCGACCCTCGCGGTGCACTGACCCTCAGCTATGTGGAGCTCGCCAATGCCATCGACCAAGCACGTCTCGAAAGCCGCCGCCCGTCCTCGGTCCTCGTCTGGGAAAACGTCCCCGGCGTCCTCTCAGACCGTACCAACGCCTTTGGTCACCTGCTTGGCGCGTTGGCTGGGGAAAAATACCCACTGCAGCCTGCAGGGACGCGCTGGACGTACGCTGGTGCTGTGTATGGACCGCAGCGGGTCATCGCGTGGCGGGTTCTGGACGCTCAATACTTCGGAGTCGCACAACGCCGCCGGCGCGTGTTTCTTGTCGCAAGTGCTCGTGACGACCTCGATCCCGCCGCAGTACTTTTTGAGTCCACGGGCGTGCACAGGGATTTTGCGCAGGGCTATGCGCCGTGGCAAATCCCTGCCGACAGTACTACTCCAGGTGTTGACCGCTCAGGCTGCTACGCAGGCGGATTGAATCCAGCCTACGGCAAAGTCTCGATTTCGTTCGGAGGCGGCAACACCCGTGGCCCGCTGGAACGTGCCGCCTGCCTTACCGCCCGTGGCCACAAGTGCGACTTCGAAGTTGAAACCTTCGTTGCGCAATCCGTTACCGGCCCTATCAGCCATACCCTCGGCACCGCCAACAACGGCAAGGGCTGCAGCGAGGACGGAACCGGCCGCGGCGTACCCATCGTCAGCACTGCCTACGCCGCCCACACCCCACTCGCCTGGGCACAGAACAGCCGTGGAGAGGTACGGCTCGAATCGGGCCACGGCCAACTCACCGGCGCACTGATGTCTTCCGGCAAAGCCGCCTATGGCATTCCCGCCGTGGCCAGCGTTGCCATTGGTGGGCGGGCCTACGGCGCCATTGCCGAATTGGGCGGCAATCTCTCGCCAACGCTGCGCGCCAGTAGTGGAGATGGAGACAAAGGCCATGTAGTCATGCCGAGCATTGAGGCGCACTTTCAGTACGCACCTGCGCCGTCACGCGAGGGCGCTACTCCTGATTGGTCTACCTGGCGTGTGCGCCGCCTTATGCCTGTGGAGTGTGAGCGCCTGCAGGGTATGCCGGACAACTGGACGTTGGTGCCATACCGCGGCAAGCCGGCGGCCGACGCGCCCCGTTACAAGGCCATTGGCAACTCCATGGCTGTGCCCTGCGTCACGTGGGTCGGTCAACGCTTGCTGCGCGTGCTGCACGTTCCAGTCAAAATTTGAGTCACTCTCTGATCGTAAAGCATCGAAAGTGTAAGGTGAGGCCTTACGCTTATGTTAATATTCCTCGAATTCCTTACCTACTTCGCAGGCAAGGGAACTGGAAGCACTAACCATACAGGAGGGCACAACAGCCATGCACAATCCTCCCCACCCAGGCGAAGCGCTGCGCGAAGATGTGTTGCCCGCCATTGGACTCTCGGTCGCAGCACTGGCACGCCACATCGGCTATTCGCGTGGACAGCTGTCCACCGTGATCAACTGCCGTGCCAGCATTTCCGCCGATCTTGCGTATCGGCTTGAACTTGCAGGCCTAGGTGACGCCCGTCACTACCTTGCAGAACAGGCTGCCTTTGATCTGTGGCAAGTGCGGCAGCATTCCCATCCTCAGATCGAGCGCTTGCACTTCTCCTGACAGCGTCGGCTTACCGTTTCGCACAACCTCCGGCGAAACAGGCGAATCCGACACTGGTCATCCAACCTATACCCGCTGATACGCACTGCAGAGCCCCTACGGGGGCTCTTTTGATTCGCGCCAAGTTTCCCTCTGTATGACAAGGGGGGTGTCTTCGGAGCCCCATTTTCCATCGCGCTGCCGGCCAAGGCCCCGCACTGTGATCACGTGTGCTGCTGATGAACGTCAGCGACATGCCCAGGCAGCCCGGGTCTTCAAGGCTGTGGCGCGACGAATCGCGTCGATCCAACCAGCCCGCCTCAGCATCATTCTGCGGACGATCGCCTTCTTGGCGGTGATGCCTCGCTTCTCCACCCCCTCGGGATGCTCTCATCCCTTGGGCTGGGTGCATCCGACTTCCCAAGGAGCACCCATGCGATTCCAAACACCCTCCGGCAACCCTCGTAGTCATATCGGTCGGTTCGTCCCGCTTTCTGCGATCGAAGCCATCAGGCTCCTCTACCAGGGAGCGTCGGCATGATCCGCAGCTTTCGCCACAAGGGCCTTCGGGCACTCCACGAGCGCGGCGACACCTCAGGCGTCCGTGCCGCTCACGTTGCACGTCTACGCAGGATCCTCAGCGCGCTCGATCTCGCGACTAAACCCACCGATATGGACCGTCCCGGCAACCAATTCCACTACCTCAAGGGGCGGCTGGAAGGGTTCTGGTCGGTCAGTGTGTCAGGGAACTACCGCGTCATCTTCCAGTTCGACGGCTCCGATGCCGTACTGATCGACTATCTCGACACTCACTAGGAGCTTTTCATGTCCATGTTCAATCCTCCTCATCCCGGTGAAGCACTGCGCGAAGACGTGCTGCCTACGATTCGCATGGGAGTTCGTGCCTTGGCCAAACATCTGGGCTACTCACAGCGAAAGCTGCGTAGCGTCGTTCAGGCGCGTGCACCGCTCACTGCCGAGCTTGCCCACAGGTTGGAGCAGGCCGGCCTTGGTAGTGCCCGCCTGTATCTGGCAGAGCAATACGCCTACGACCTGTGGCAGGTGGAGCACGCAAGCCAGCCACACATCCTGCGCTTGCATTTCCACTGATACGAGACTGCTTCTGCACCCATCCTCGCGGGCATAGCCAACCCGTCACCGGGCCAGGCATGCCCGCTCCTTTCCAGGAGCGACGAATGACCAAACAAACTCTCTACGGTCAATTGGCTTTGATCTACTCAGGACAACTGCTGCCGCTCCAGATCCTGAGCAGCAACGCTGGCTACTTCATCGGCACGGCTGACAACGAGGGCCCTGTCTCGCGCGAGTCCGTCGAGTACTTCGCCAGCCGTGATCAAGCTTGTCGAGCTTTCGCAAGAGGTCAGTGGCAACAACGCGACCATCCCTAAGCGGCAACGCCTCTCACCGGGCCGACTGCACACAACCGTTACTCCCCATGGGGCCAAGCCCCCATTGGGTCTGGCTCCGTCCTACTTCAATCGGAGCTATCCCATGACTGCCAATTGCAATCCCTTCGTCCGTGGATACCAGAACCTGCGCATCGAGCGTGAACTGTGCATCAGCTTCGCCGATGATTGCCCGTCTATCCACCGACCGATACACCCCTCTCAAACACATCTGGTCGACACCGAGCTGGAACTATGTGATTGCCTGTTCTGCGACGACTTTGCGCTTGTCACCGACGGCCATGCCGTAGAGGCCGCGCTGAAGGACCATTGTCCCAGTGCTGGCACTGTGCTCAAGGTCGTGTACGGGCTTGTCGGCGAGCAATTCGACAAGCCAGTCCTGATTGGCGACAACTACTCAATGCAGCAGGCTCAGAAGGTGATGCACAGTCTGACGTTCGAAACCGGCTTCTACAGCCGGTGCTGGGAAATCAGTACCGCTCACCTTGATGAGAATGGACGTCGATTCCTCTGCGACCTGGTGGACTGCATGCAACATCCCAGCTCGCTGTTCGTGTCATTCCGCATTCCCTTCGCGCCGTCGATCGGCATCAAGCTGATCGCAACCCCCTGGACGGACGAGAACCTTCAGGGCATCGAGGAAATGACGATCCAACAGCTGCGTCAGGAACATAGCGACAGTGGCATGCCGAAGTCGCTGATTGAGGTGCTTCACCTGGCCGGCCAAGCAGATGTACGCATTCTGGTCTTCGACGCAGACGCTCCCGTTCTAGCCGATCTAGCCATCTACGAAGACGAGTAGTCCCTCGAACCAAAAGCTCGCGCAGCACTGGCCTCTCTCTGGAGAGGCCTTGTTCTGTCCGCAACATTGGGCACCAGAGTATTGCCTCTCGAATGGGGTGGCGCGCGTATCGCTTAGCCCCTCGACGCTGCATGGGGTACCGCCAAGCATAGCGTCATGTTGGTCGGCGTTGCCGACAGCATGCCCAGGTGGCTCGAACCATCAATGCCACGGCGCCAGTCGAGTTCGACACGCTGGTTCATTCCAACAGTGCATGTGCGCTGCCACTTCAACCCACGGGGCCACTCCCTGTCGGGGGGAAACCCCGTCACGGAGATTCATCATGCTGAGATTCCGTGGAGCGACTCTGCTCCCTGTACTCAAAGAAGCCCAATCGAACAAATGCCAGGTGATCCTGGTCAAGGACGAAGGCGTCTACTTCATGTCGCAGATCGGTGAGAAAGACCACACAGGCAGGCACAAACTGCTGTGCTATGCCGATGGCTGCAATCCCGAAACGGAATCGTTCGGCGATTGGTGGGAGCTGTCACGCCAGGAATGTGGCGGCGATGATTTCGGTGAGTTCTTTGACCTCAGTGTCAACATCTTCCAGCACCTGCTGAAGGGTGGAAATGACCTGTTTGTCATCGTGACAGACAGCGAGATTCGCCTGCATATCGAAGCCAGTGTTCCTCATTCACACTGATCACCCATGTTGACCAGAGGGCCCTTTCGGGGGCCTTCTTCATTTTTGATTCACCTGTTCGAATCCGGTCTCTGGCCATAACGGGTTTCCGGGCGACAACCTGCACTGAAGTCACGATGCTCCATTCCATGTCTTGCCGACGTAGTCGGCAGCATGCCCAGGTAGTCGAGATCTTCAAGACTACGGTGCGGACAGCCGCACTGATTCACATCATTCACCGGGTGCATCTCGCACCCATCACCCACCGCAAGGGCCTATCCCTGCGGGACGGGCTCCTTGCGCATTCTCGAGGAGTCCGTCATGGATCACGATCTCATCCGCTCTCAAATGCCGGCGCTCGTTTCCGGCCATGTACCGCGTAACGCACGCAGCTTCACTTTCGCCATCTACGATGGCCTGCCGCAACTCTCGATGCTGGGCTTTCGTCTCGACCCGAAGCCGTTCGAAGGCAAGGTCATCGCTTCCAACGACGAAGCCATTGTTGTCAAGACAGGGCGAACCACATTCGCAGTGTTGAACCGCAACCTGGTCACCGAGCAGCCTACCGAAGGCAGCAAAGTCCGCGTGACGCCCTATGCCCGCCATCGGTTTGACGGCCAGCGTGCCGACACGCCGAAGGAGGAGGTCAGCCATTCGGCTGAAGGCACTTCATATGTCATGCGTACATACGTGCTGGGAAGTGCGCCGGCGAAACTCCCGGTGGCTATGCCGAAGTGCCCCGAGCTGGCCGACCTGATTGAGCAGTTGGAGAAACTACCGGCGCCGGATGGCTTCAGAACCATCACGCACTTGCTGGTCGACGCGCGTGCTCGGGACTTCAGTCTGGTTGACCCCCTGCCAGTCGACATCATCCGGACGCCACCGGCGATCAACTTCTCTGTCGCAACGGAGAAATTCACCGGTCAGGTATCGGTGATCTACGACCGTGCCTCGGATGTCTACGTGGTTGAGCTATGGCGTGACGGCGAGTTGCTCGAGCGCCTTGACGAGGTATATTTCGACGACCTGGGCAGCACGCTAGAACGTCTGATCGATGACGGCCGCTGGCGCGAAATTGACGTGGAGGTGCTGCGCTGATCTCGCGACGTCTAGCTGCACAAAGCTGTTTGCCACTTTCCTCGCTTGCAGGGAGTCTCGCTCTAGGGACCCCTGCTTTTTCTTTGCTTCATACACAGGTATTCACTCCATGGAATATGGGAGTGGCGTACTTCCCATAGGCAGTCGACTCCACTCTATCCGCCACGAGATGCTACCTGCATGTTCCGCCGACAGCTGTCGGCAACATGCCCAGGTAGCTTGGATCATCAGGGCTACGGCACGGCTTACCGTGTTGATCCACCCCAGGCTCGCTCCGGCATCTCGTGCGAGTAGTCATCAGCTTTCCGATGACGATGCCAGTTCCTCAACCCACGCGGGGGTTTTACACCTCCCCGTCTGGGTCAGGTGTATCTCCGCTCACCTCTCTGGAGATTCACCATGACCACTTCTTCCCAATCTAATGAAAAGACCTACTTCAATGTCCATACCACTGGGCTCGGCTTCCTCAAGCGCATTCGTGAAGTGACGCCTGGCGGCAGGAAGCGTGATGCCTTTTTGGCCTGCGCCATCAGCGCTTTGACCGGCACTGGTGATAAGCCTACGTATCGCTATCTTGACGTTCGCGTTTCCGGTTCAAAAGCACAGGAGCTGGTACGTAGCTATGCTGCAGATGTCGAGGCCGGTCGCCCGGTCCTGATCCAGTTCCGTGTCGGCGATACGTTTTCGGACGTTTTTGTTCGTACTGCAGGTGATAAGGCCGGCATGCCCGACGCGACCCTGAAAGGGCGCTTGCTGACTGCCGCGGCACTCGACTTGTCGATGCTGCAGCAGGTGGTTCAGCACCAGCTCGATACACGTGGCCTGGGCTACATCAATCGCATCGCGCGCAGTCAGCGCGATCCATCGCTGCGTCACTGCTCTCTCGCAATGCTGAACGGCTCTGTCGATGAACCGGTATACCGCTACGTCGATATCGACGCCACCGACCCTACGGTTGTGGCTCTGCTTGATCAGTACTCGGATGATGTACAAGCCAAGCGCAAAGTGCTCGTGAGCTTCCGTCTGGAGGACCTGGAAGCATCCTTCTTCACGCGTACCAAGGGCGAAAATGCCGGTGAGCACTCTCCGGTGATGAAGTCCACGCTGAGCTACATCGGTACGATCAAGGTCGACGGCCAGGAGGTCTATCGAGACCCTTCGAAGCTCGTTCACTCCGAAATGGCCTCGGAGAATGCCGAGGCAGCTCCTGGAATCGAAGGAGCTGATGTGTCGCCCGCTACTACTCCCCAGGTCGACACTCCAGTCGATCAAACCAGTGAACAGACAGCCGTAGACAACGTACCGAGTGCAGACGCTCCCGAGCCTCTCACCGAGTCCGCTGCCTAAGCCGCTCGTTCCCCCTCTCGCCCCATCTTCGGATGGGGCGATTTACATCTCCGACGCAGCGTACTGCCGGCCTTCGAGCAGAGACGTCGCACGCGATCTCACCCGGGAATAGCGGCATCTCACTGCCGTATGACCGATCACGCTCAGTTCCACCACCCGCCGGGGACTCCCCGACGGGGAAGCTCCCTGCGACTTCCGCCAAGGAGCTTCGCCATGAGCCAACATCTCTTTAAGACCGTCCACAAAGGATTTGCCGTCACTGTCCAGCTCGGCTGGGACCGGCCGATGGGATATTTCTTTCTGGTCATTCAAAAACCCGAGAATCTGATCGACAGCGCCATGATGGTCGATGACGAAGACCATCTGTACAGCAACCTCCACGAGATCCACCCGTTTGGCAAGGACCTGGACTACTACCGCCAGGTATTACGCCATTTCGACATCACAGTGCCAGAAAGCATGTTCATCGAGACTCAGCGTGATAGTGAAAGCAACGCTGGCAACCGCGTAGCAACGCATCAGGCGGACGGCTCATTTACCGAGCAGAACGTCTAGCTCTCCTCCGGCCCATCTTCGCGGCCACCTTACTTCTCATCCCAAGCAAGCACGCACCCGGTCCTTTGGGCCGATCGGTGCCGAGTGCTGCATCCTCCAAGGAGTACATCATGCAACTCGCCTCTCGCTTCGGCCGCGGCTCCCCTGTGCTGCGTGCCGACCGTCCTCTGACCGACGACCAGATCCGCAGCGTCGTCCCATCCATCTTCGCTGAAGCTCCGCACGAAAGCAGGTCCGAGCGGTATAGCTACATCCCCACAGCATCCATTCTCATGGAACTTCGCAAGGAGGGCTTCGAGCCGTTTTTCGTCTGCCAGACCCGTGTGCGTCAGGAAGACCGACGCGACTTCACAAAGCACATGATCCGTCTGCGCCACGCAAGCCAGATCAATGGTGCAGAAGCAGGCGAGATCATCCTCCTCAACTCTCACGACGGCACCAGCAGCTACCAGATGCTGTCCGGCCTGTTCAGGTTTGTTTGCCACAATGGCCTCGTCTGCGGCGATACAGTTGCCGACCTGCGGATACCTCACAAGGGTAATGTGACCGAGCAGGTGATCGAAGGTGCCTACGAGGTCCTGCATGGCTTCCAGAAGGTGCGGGACACTCGGGACTCCATGAGGGCCGTCACCCTCGATGAAGGTGAGGCACGAGTATTTGCCCGAGCTGCTCTGTCCTTGAGGTACGACGACCCGGCAAAGCCCCCACCCGTCACCGAAAGTCAGATCCTGCTACCTCGACGACCAGGTGATCGGAAACCTGATCTCTGGAGCGTATTCAACTGCACGCAGGAGAACCTGCTTAAAGGAGGCTTGCCAGGCCGAAGTGCCAATGGGAACCGTCAAAGAACCCGTTCAGTGAACGGTATCGACCAGAACATCCGCCTCAACCGTGCGCTTTGGATGCTGGCGGAAGGTATGCGTGAGCTTAAAGCTTGACCCATCGTCGAACGGATCGTCGCTCTCCGGAGTGCGGTCCGTTTCTTTTTGCCGTAATTCCGGGTAGCCGTGCGAACGCATTCCTCCTCGCCTTGCGCAGCTTGCTCTCTCAACCTGAAGTCATGTCTGTCCGGTGTAGCCGGCAACATGCCCAGATGGCGGAGACCTTTAGCGCCATGGTGCGATTCCTGCGCTGGTCACGTTCTTACTCGATCCCTCAGGGGCCGCAACGGCCCTGCGGGGCTGAAGCTCCTGTCTCTACTTACACACTACGATCAGGAGTAATCCTCATGTTCCGACTCACCCGTTCGTCCACGCCCAAGCCGCAGCCAATTCCCGTCTTCTGCTTTGGCACGTTGCACCTGAGCGAAAAGGTCCTCTGGCTCGCCAGAAATGGCCTGATCGATCCGCTGATCTACCTGCATCGCCATCTGCGAGGTGACTGGGGCGACGTCAATGCTGACACTCGCCTTGCCAACAACGCCTCCTTGGGCGCGGTCGGTCAACTGACGTCTCGCTACGTGGTGAATCCGCGGCTCACGCTGCACATCACCAGCATCGAGAGCAGCTTCCTGACCACGATCCATCTGCAGGGTGAAAGCCCAGTGCAGAACGGCTGATCCACCAGGAGGCAATCATGACCATTCGAAACCCGTTGTTTGCGGTAGGTGCCTTGATCTTGAGCCAGGACATCGATCGCCTGATGCGTGAAGGTCTGCTCGACCCCCTGTCGTACTTCGCTCTCCATGCGCATGGTGATTGGGGCGACGTTGATGATGACGTCAGACAGGCCAACAACTCTGCGTTGAAGGAGGGCGGACAGATCGAATCCCTCCACAACCATTCGCAGGATATCTGCATCCGCATCTACACCCTGGCAGATCGAAGCATCACGCGCATCGAGCTCGCCAGCGGAAGCTGATCGCCACCCAGCAGCACTCGTCGCTTTCGCGTCCTTTCCACCCTTTGGGGCATGTCATCGCCCCAGGGGACGGTGCATGCCCCGCTCTATTGGAGTTTCACCGTGACCGCAAAATCGTACGTTTCGATGGAGCAGCACATCTGCGTGGTGTGCGCCCAGAAATTCGATACTGGCAGCATTCTTCTCGACAAGCGCTTGCGCTCCAGCATGGAGTATCACACGTTGACAGGTTGGGGGCTGTGTCCCGACCACCAGAGGTTGTTCGACGACGGCTTCGTAGCCCTGGTTGAGTGTGACCCTGAGCGCAGTGGAGAAATCCTGGAGTCTGGTCGTATGAAGCCTGATCAAGCCTATCGGACTGGCCAGTTGGCCCATCTGAAGCGCGAAGCTTTCGCCAAGGTATTCAATGTTCCCGTTGCACCGGAACTACCGTGCGTCTTCGTCGAGCCCGGAGTGATTAAAATGCTGCAGGCAATGACCCAAGACAGCAACGGGTCCACACTCGCGGAGTGAACCAGTCGCCTGAGCGCGGCTTGGAAAGCTTCCCCTTCGATACGATCTTCAAAGGCCCTTCGGGGCCGTTTTTCTCGGTGCTCCCGGCAGGGTGCAGCAAGAGACCCGCATCTGCTACACGGGCTGCATAGCTCGAACATCTCTACGCTGCGCGGGCAGCGAGTATGACGCCGGCAGCCGACAGCAGTGCCGATGCACCGGCAAGTACGATGGACAAGGTGTAGCTCTGGTACAGGTCGTACAAATGCCCAGCGACACTGCCGCCCGCTACGGCGGCGATACCGACCGCGATGTATAGCGCTCCCAGAATAGCGCCCAGATTGCGGGTACCAAACCAGATACTGGCCACTGCCGGATACAGTGCGATACAGCCCCCATTGGCTGCGCCAAAGAGCAGGGCAAATGCAACGAGTGCAAGAAATCCATCCGCCACACTCCACAGACCACACAGCACGACCAGACTGAGCGTGAGCACAATCAGAAAGCGTTGTACGCCCATCCGGTCACCGATTCGCCCCAGGACCAATCGACCACCGATATTACCCACGCCGATCAGACCGATAAGCAGGTTGGCCTGCGTAACATCCAAGCCCTGCTGCTGCGCATAGGGGTTGATGTGAATCAGCGCGAGAAACAGGCCGACTGAGCCGAAAAAGATCGCCACGAAGAACCACCAGAATCTCGCCTGGCGTGCCGCCTCTCGCAGCGAAACGCTCCTGTCGAGCCGCGCCGCCTGCATCGATCCCGCGACAACAGGACCAATGCCATCAGGATGCTGACCCAGGTCCTCTGGCCTGTCGTGCAAGCTCGCGGCAGCAGTTAGTCCCAACAGTGCGATCGCGCCAGCATAGATCTGCATCGTGCTTTGCCAGGACAGGTGTTGCATCAGCAAGCCCGCGACCATCGGCCCCACGAGGGTGCCCAGACCAGTCCCCGCCAGCGCCAGGCCGGAGGCTGAACTGCGTTGGACGATGAACCAGCGCTGGATCGTCGCGACTGCCGGCACATAAACCAGGCCGACCCCCAGCCCCACCAGGATGCAGAATGCGACCAGAAACAGCGTGAGCGACGAGGAAAATAGGCTGCTGGTCAGGAAGCCCAACGATAGTAAAACGATGCCAATGCTACTCACCGTACGCACCGAAGTACGGTCGCTCCATGCCCCGGAGAAAACCCCCACGACGTAATAGATCAACGCCGTCAGCGAGAAGATCGATGCCGTTGCGAAGCGGCCTGCGTCAAAGTTCGACTGCAAGCTTGTGAAGAATGCACCGAATGAATACGCAGCGCCGAAGATCAGCGCGAGTAAAAGGTGTACGGCCGCCACCATGTACCAACCATAAAACTTCTGCCTGTTCTTCATCGCGGGACTCCCTTTATTTTCATTGGGCTCGACCATTAGACACATGTACATGTATATACAATAAAAACAGACGACCGTCTTCCGAGAATTGGTCGAGCACTCTTCTAAGCGTGTCCCTGCTTTTGTGATGGAATCTTTCAGCGAAAGCCTTCCTGGTTATTATCTTGCCGCTACTGAATCAGTCAGATCGCATGCTTTTTTAAGGTCTGTTGAGCGATATGCCCATCACCTTGAACGCGGATACAGCCCCACCCACGACTGGACCCTGGGTTACGGCACTCGATATGTCAGCGAGCGCAACGTCAGCTCCGGCACCCGCGCCAAGCTTGATGCATACTGGGCGCACAACGCCATGCTCGCCTACAAGGTCAACCACAACCTCGACCTGCAGCTGAACGTCAACAACCTGTTCGACAAGGACTACGTGGAACGGGTGCGCCAGCAGAGCGGCTCGACAACACGCTCCTCGGCCATCGAATAGGGCGACGCCCGCGCGGCGATCATGACTGCCAGCTATTCGTTCTGACCTAACCCCTCAAGGCGAAGCCCGTTTGCGTGGGGCTTCGCCAGCCCTATCCGCGGGCTGCCCCTAAGACCTAGCCGATTGTGTAGAGCCCCAAAGCTCTGTATTGACCAGTCCTGCGCCAGCTGTGTGAAACCCGGTGGACGGCGCGTTCCTATTGTTTACTGAAGCCTGACAGCATCCCAACGAAGGTGGCAGCTCCATCTTGTTTTGCGGGGCCGTCCCATGCAGTCATATTCAATCGCCATCCCGCGCGCTTTCCAGTTCATGGTCATGGTCGCCATTCTGGCCGGCTGCACCGTGTCAGGAACAAGCCGCTTGTCATCTGACCCTGTGCCTACAGTTCCCATGGTCACAGGCACCACCGAGCACCTGGTGCCGGTGGTTCGCTATGGCCGATACACACTGGTCGAGCTCCGGCCTGAGCCAGGTCAACTCGATCTGTCTCAACAGGTGGTCGACGTGAAGATGCCAGCCCAGTTGTCTGCCACCGTCGGCGATGGTGTAGAGCACCTGTTGCAGCGTACGGGCTACAGCCTCTGCCATAGCGACGAGACGGCGGCACTTTACGCTTTGCCGCTGCCGGCGGCGCATCTGCGTCTGGGTCCACAGACGTTGCGCGATGCCCTGCAAACCCTGGCCGGGCCGGCCTGGCAATTGAGCCTGGATGAGGCCGCGCGCCAGGTGTGCTTTGCACGGGCTCCGGGAGCCATCGCATCCGTCCACGCTGGAGCAGCGCCATGAACCATCTCTCGTCTTCAGAGGCGCGTGGTAC
>NZ_JAQZAA010000010.1:0-260 GCF_028640875.1 Pseudomonas sp. SBT1-2
GCGGTGCAATCGCTCAAGGCGGGCGAAAGTCATGACGAAGTGTTCAGCGTGCAGGTCAGCGATGGCCTGGGCGGCGTGGATACACAACTGGTGACTATTACCGTCACCGGTAGCAACGATGCGCCGGTACTCAGCTTCGCCAGCGGCAATGATGCCGGCGCAGCGCAGGAAGACACCACCCTCAGCGTCAGCGGTCAATTCAGCTCGGCCGACATCGATCACGATGCCTCCGCTATCTGGACCATCAATGGCTCGCCAAC
>NZ_JAQZAA010000011.1:0-213 GCF_028640875.1 Pseudomonas sp. SBT1-2
CAGCGGGAGGCGAATTCTACAGCGTTACACGCTGCTGTCAACACCTCTTTTTCTCCGCTTTCGACCGAGAAGATCGAACCGTTAATAAGGTGAAAACAAGACACCCTACCAACTCCTTCAGGGCTTCGATGAACTGAAGCGTAACCGCTGTCGAAAACCGTGTAACTCGTTGAATCTCAAGGAGTTTTCCGTTTCGACTGCGCCGGAAGTGGG